>CAYGXD010000157.1:5417-7430 GCA_964353705.1 uncultured Eubacteriales bacterium
GGCGAGGGGTGGATAGCGAGAAGTCCGTCGAAGCCTGAGGGGGCAGGGTTTCTCTCCGAAGGAGAGAAGAGCGAAGGCTGAGTCGGAGCTGATTCTCCTCGCTGGGGAGAATCAGCGTACTTCGAGCTATCTACCCCGAGCCCTTCTTGACAAGAATTCACCCCTGGGATATAAACACAATCCGTTGGGGAAAACCCCAAAAAAGGTGACAATTGACCCCTTTTGGGCACATCCGGGGCCGAGTTTATCCCGGTACACCAGCCAAGCCCATTTTGGCATAAAATTTGCTAAATAGAGGGCGGAGGAGAAAGAAGATGAAAAAAACGATCGGCCTTCTAGTCAGCCTTGTCCTTTTGCTCCCCACTCTGGCCAGCTCAGGGGCGCTCTCGTTCCGGCTCGGCTATTTCGTTCCGCGGGCCCAGAGCGACCTCTGGACCATCGAGTTCCAGAACATGTCTTTTCAGAAATCGGATTTCCAGACCGCGACCCTGGGGATCCACTACGAGCAATTCCTCACCAAGGAGCTCAGCATCCTTGTCGGGTTTGAGAGCTACAGCCGGACCCAGCTTGGGTACTACAGGGACTTTGTGGGATATTCTTTCGAGGAAGGGGATTTTGCGTTTCCCGCCGATATATATGAAGGCGATTTCGACATCTCCCACAACTTCAACGTCTCCAGCACTCCCATCCAGCTGTCTCTTAAGCTGACCCCGCTCGGCCGGCGCTCCGGCTTCATCCCCTATATCGGCGGAGGGATCGCCCTTTATGTCTGGAGCGTCAAGCTGCTGGGAGATATGGTCGATTTCACCGATGAATGGTTTTATGATGATCCGGAGCTGGGAGAGATCACGATCTACGGCATCTATGGAGCCGAGGCCCGAGCCGAGAGCCGCTTCTCCTTCGGTTTTCAGGGTTTCGCCGGGTTCATGATCCCTGTGGCCAGCCGGCTGGCCATCGAGGCCGAGTTCAAATACAGCCAGTGCAGAGGCGATCTGGGCGATGCTTTCCCGGACTTCGAGGACTTCGACCTCGGCGGCTATCAGTTCTCGGTTGGAGTCAACTACTGGTTCTGAAGGATTGGATTCAAGGAAGCCGGCCGGTATTTATTGGGGCCGGATGAACTGAAGATCAATCGGCTTGGTCAGACTCAGCTTGAACACGCCCCAGATCGAATCGAACTGGGAATCGCCGCTCCACAGGCCGGCGGCCGAAGGCTTCTGAAAGATATCGAAGACCTCGCGGCCGACCTCGAAGAAGTCCAGCATGAGCGGCAGGCTGAAAGTAACCTCGGCCTGACTGCCGATCGTCTTCCCCCCCGGAATAATCCCCTCCGAAACGGTGCGGCCCTCCGCCTCCAGTTTGTAGGCCAGCTTCCCGAGGGTCAGGTCAAAGCTGTTCGGGTTGCGCAGTGAGAAAGACAATGTGAACTCGGAGCCCCCAATGGTCAGCGTCTTTATATCGAGGGGTTTGACCTCGACCTCGATGTCCCGGAAGATCGGGAAATCCCCGGAAAACGCGAAAGGGATTTTCTGCTGTCGCCCCCGGCTGTCGGCGAATATCATCAGTCCGGTCACGTAGCAGGAAGATTTGGGAAGGCTGGCCGCCCCGGGCACCCTCTCCAGGAGGTCGGCATAATTGATTTTGATGGGAAGCGAGATCCGGGTGGCCGCCTCCTTTTCGACGGGTATCGGCGACTCCAGGCTCGTCCTCAGGGCGAAATAGTCCGTCCCCTCGACAACGACCCGGTAGTCGTATTCACCCAGGGAATAGTCCGAATTCGCGGAATTCGCGATCTCAAGCAAGAAGACGAGGGTGAGCCCCTTGGGGTCCATCTCCCGGATCTCTTTACTTTCCAGAATGACCGCGATTTTTTTTTTGGCTGGAGGAGCGGCCGTTCCGGCCGCCGTCATAACAAGGAGCAGCAAAACGGAAAGCGCGCGTCGGTGCAAAGCCATGTTCATCCTCAATCCGAAGGCCCTAGAATACACGATGCCGGGCCAAAGGACAAGACCG
>CAYGXD010000158.1:0-7416 GCA_964353705.1 uncultured Eubacteriales bacterium
GGCCCATTTACCTATGCGATCAACATCGGCTACTGGTTTGGCCAAGGTGTCAGCAACGCCCTGATCGAAGGGAACGTCCTTTCGGGAAATACATACGACGGGATCTTCCTTTGGAGTTTTGGGCACGGCCGGAAGGTCGTCAATAACGACCTCTCCAGATTTGCGGCCTGCGAAGGCCAGATCGTTACCATGGGCCGGCGCGACCTGATCGCGGGCAACAAACTTGGACCGGTCGATACATCGCTGCTCAGCGAGGGCCTCATTCCCACGGCGATCGTGCTGTTCGCCCAGAGCCTTGCGCAATATGGCTTGCCCGAGCCCGAGGCGGTGACGAAGAACACCCTATTTTTGAACGACTTCCGGCGGACCGGGCTCCCGGGCTGGGCCCTCGACGCCACAGGCTACTTCGCCTCCATGGGTTGCGTGCTGCTCCTTTCGAGCGTGGACATGGGCTGGAACGACTATTGGCCCGGATGCGAAGTCACGCGCAATCTGATCATGGAATTCGGCAAGTTCCCGGCAGGAACGGGCGGCCCCGCGGAGCAGGTGCTGGAGTACCCCATCTACGCCCACGATAATTATATCTTCGGCCTGGGTTCCGGCTCGTCCGCGGCGCTCGCGGCCAATCCCGCCCTGAGCATGTCGCTGAGAGCGGCCGGAGCGTCCCGGGCTAAAGCACTGCGGGAGAAGCGGGCCTTTATCGAGAAGATAAAGAAGGAGATAGAAGAGCGGTAGGACGGGACCAGAAAGAATAAGGCGCGGGCTTGAGGACCCGGCGGGCCGGGAAGCAAGATGGCCTTCGGCTCCGTGCCGACCTCTTCGGCTATTTCGAAATGCTCCCGGGAGAGGTTTTCTACAAATCTTTTGATAAGAGGCGCCGGAAGGCCAGGACAACCGATACTTGCAGCGCGGCCAGAAGCGCGGTATTGAGGGGATGTTGAGGGTGGAGCCAGGCAGGCAACCATCAAAGCAAAAACAGATATTCGGGTGGCTTACTTAATCCGGTAAAACCACATCAGAGGGAGCCAGAGCTGGTGGGCGTAGGGGATGCGCTTGTGGTTGACCAGGACTTCGGTTGTTTCCCACGCGTGGACCAGGTTGAAGAGAGCGAAGAGATCATCGGCCTGGGCAGGAACAAATGTGGCCGAGTGACGGACCCACTCGCCGCTGCCTTCTTCGGTGTAGTCAGGGTTCCTATTGGCCAGGTCGACCGCCTTCTCATAGTCGGGGGACATCTTGTAGCCGAAAACCAGAGTGATTTTGAACTCCTTGGCCTTGGTGCTCGGATGGAGGATGTCGGCGAGCTTCTCGTCCATCGCCTTGCCGTTACTCATCGTCCCGATTTATAAGCCAGGCGAGCCATTTTGTCAAATAGGCTCAGGGTAGTGGCATCGAAACCGCGCCCGTTTTCTCCCAGCGCGGAAAACGGGCTCGATTCGTCGTTCGCTCTTCTCTCCCTTCGGTCGAGAAACCGTGCCCGCTCACTCCTCATACGGGTTTCTCCTCCACTACCCCTCGCCTTGGTCTCTGCAGGAATTCTGGCCTTTTATCTCCGGGTTTTGACCAGCAGCCGGTCGTAGACTGCGACGCCTATCATCGAGAGGGCGCCGATCGAGGTGATGATCAGCCACATGGCCACGGGATTGATGGCTTGGCCCGCTTTTGCCGGGTCGGAGATGAAGTGCTCGAATAGACGGCCGCCCAGCGGGCCGCCGAAGAAGCTTCCGATGGCAATGGGCAGGTTGGCGTATCCCAGGTATAGGCCTTCCTGTCCCTTGGGGGCGATCGCGCCGACATATTCATATATGCGCGGAGAAGCCATCATCTCGCCGACCGCCATGGAGGCGATGGAGACAATGAGCACCATCCCCGCGGCCGGAAGGGCCAGGCCGAGAAGGCTCGCTTTCTGAGTTAAGTCGGGGAGGAACAGGGCCGGCAGGACGTTGAGCAGCATCCCGGCGGTGGTTACTCCCACGCCCAGCAGGATGGACTTGACCGGCGCCCATTTCTTGACCATCCGGGTGATGAGAAGCTGGAAACAGACGATCATCACCGGGTTGGCCAGGGTGTAGATCTCGACCGGAGCGTTGGGGTCGATGTACCGCAGGAAGAGCGGCATGAGGTTATAGAGCTGGACGTAGAGGAACCAGAAGAGCCCGATCACGATGAGGAAGAAGACGAACCTGAGGTTGCTGAGGACGACGAAGATGCCCAGGACCGCCTGGCCGACCGTCCTCTTCTGAACTTTCTGTTCGTCCTTCTTCCCGTCGCTGACGTACTCCGGTTCTTTATATAGGAAGAGGACGACGGCCAGGCCGATGAGCGCAAAGATCGTGGCCGTGTAGGTGAAGATGGCCGGGATGCCCAGATTGGTCCGGATGAAGTAGGAAACGCCCCGGCCGGTCATCGATCCGATGTTGATGACCATGTAGAAAATACCGAAGCCGAGGGTTGCCCTCAGGCCCGAGGTCTTCTGGACCGTGCCGGCGATGCAGGGCTTGACGACAGACCCGCCGACTCCGATGAGGACGATGCCGATGATTGCCGGAACGGTGTAGTCGATGGCGGAGGCGCCCATTTTTCCTGAAAGGGCCGGCCAGAATCGCTGGATGTTCCCCATGACGATATAGCCCAGGGAGATCAGGACGAAGGAAACTGTGAGCGAGCGCTTGAACCCGAACTTGTCGGCCAGGGTGCCCGAGAGGATGGGAAGGAAGTAAATGAGGCCCCAGAGCACGGACCCGTTGAGGAGGGTCGCCAGGGCTGGTCGCATGCCCAGCGTTTCATGGAGGTAAATAACCATGAAGGAGGCCATTGAATAATAGGCGGCCCGCTCGAAGAGCTCGATGGAGTTGGCCGTCCAGAACGAACGGGGGAATTTTGGCTTCGGACCGCTTTTTTCGGAGTTGGGCATGGGTTCCTCCTATAAGATCAATATGCAGTCACCATAGCTGAAAAAGCGGTACTTTTCACGGACCGCTTCGGTATAGGTTTCAAGAATAAATTCGCGTCCGGCGAAGGCGGACACCAGCATCAGAAGCGTTGACTTGGGCAGATGGAAGTTGGTCAGCAGCCGGTCCGCGGCCCGGAATCTGAATCCGGGATAGATAAAGATATCGGTCGACCGGCTCCCGGAGCGCAGGCGGCCGTCCTGCCAGGCGCTCTCGAGCGCCCGGACGACGGTCGTCCCGACGGCGGTGACCGGCCGGCCCTCCATTTTGGCCTGGTTGACCAAGCTTGCCGTCAGAGGGCCGATGGAGTAGTCCTCCGAGAGCATCCGATGGTCTTCCACCCGCTCGGCCTCAACCGGCTGGAACGTGGCCTGGCCGACTTCGAGGTTGACCGGGCAAACCTGCACGCCTTTGGCCTTAAGCGATTTTATTGACGCCGGAGTAAAGTGAAGCCCGGCCGTCGGCGCGGCGATCGCCCCTTCTCTGCGGGCGAAAACAGTCTGGTAGCGTTCCAGGTCATAGGCCCGGAGGTCGAGGTCAGTTTGGGCCCGCTTAATGTAGGGAGGGAGGGGTGCATATCCGATGGTCTGAAGCTCTTCCAGAACTTGGCCCGACGAGAAACGAAGCAGGCGCTTTCCCCTGGGCTCCATTCCCACGACTTTTGCTTCCAATCCGGGGGAAAAAACTATTGTTCCCTCCGGCCGGACCCTCTTGGCCGGACGGCAGAGGACTTCCCATGTTCCCTTTTTCTTTTCCTTCAGGAACAGGAACTCAACCTTGCGTCCCTCGGCTCTCCCCCACGCCTTGGCCGGGATGACCTTGGTGTTGTTGAGGACGAGGACATCTCCCGGACCGAGGTATTCAGGCAGGTCCTTGAAACGGGCGTGAACGATCCGGCCCGACCGCCTTTCAACCACCATCATCCGGGAGTCGTCCCGGTTGGGGAGGGGTTTTTGAGCGATGAGTTCGGGCGGGAGGTGGTAGTCGAAATCCGAAACCAACATCCTACTTGAAGAGCTTTTTTTGGCTGCTGGGTTGAACGGCAGGCGCCGTGAGCCCGAGGTGCTCATAGGCGCGCGGCGTCAGCTTCCGTCCCCGCAGGGTCCGCTCGAGGAAGCCGATCCTCATCAAGAAAGGTTCATAGATGGATTCGATGGTATCCTTTTCCTCGTCGATAGCCGCGGCGATAGTCGTGATCCCGACGGGCCCGCCCCCGTAGTTCTCGATAATGGTGTGGAGGATCTTGCGGTCCACTTCGTCGAGGCCCAGAGAGTCCACCTCCATCATGTCCAAGGCCTGGTTGGCTTCTTTGGCCGTGATGATCCCATCGGCCCTGACATCTGCGTAGTCGCGCACCCGGCGCAGGAGCCGGTTGGCGACACGCGGCGTCCCCCTCGACCGCTGGGCGATGTGCTCGGCGCCGCCGTTGTCGATGGCCACCTCCAGGAGCTCGGCCGACCTCTGGATGATCCTTTTCAAGTCCTCGTCCCGGTAGTAGTCCAGCCTGTGGATGATCCCGAACCGGCCTCGGAGCGGTGCCGTGATCCTTCCGGCCCGTGTCGTCGCTCCGATCAGGGTAAATTTCCGGAGCTGCAGCTTGTGGCTCCGGGCGCTTGGGCCCTGGCCGATGATGAGGTCGAGGCTGAAGTCCTCCATGGCCGAATAGAGAAGCTCTTCCACCGAAGGGTGGAGCCGGTGGATCTCGTCGATGAAAAGGACGTCTTTTTTCTGAAGGTTGGTCAGGATGGCCGAGAGATCGCCTGTCCGCTCGATAACCGGACCGGCCGTTGGCTTAATGGCGACGCCCATCTCCTTGGCGATGAGGTAGGCTAGACTCGTCTTGCCCAGTCCCGGCGGCCCGTAGAGCAGCACGTGGTCGAGCTGCTCGCTCCTTTTTTTGGCGGCCTCGATGAATATCCGGAGGTTGGATTTAATCGTCTCCTGGCCGACAAACTCGTCGAACGTCCGGGGCCGGAGGCTGTCCTCGAACTGGATGTCCTCTTTTGTCCGGACAGGAGTCAGAACGGCCGGAACTTTCTGGTCTCTCATACCCTGGCCAGCTTCCTCAGGCACTCTCGAAGCAGGTTTTCGATCCCGGCCTGGGGCTTGAGGGCCCGGATGGCCTGGTCCACGACTCCTTCGACTTCTTTGCGCCTGAACCCCAGGTTCATCAGAGTCGAGATGAGGTCTTCTTTTTCCTTCGATCCCCTGGTCCCCAGCACTTTTTCTTTCTTCTCGATTTTTTCCTGGAGCTCAAGGGCGATCCGGGTGGCCAGCTTCTTGCCTATCCCCGGGATCAGTGTGATCCGGGCGACATCGCTGTTTTGGACGGCCTCCTCGAGATCGGCCGGACCGATACCGGAAAGGACGTTCAGGGCAAGCTTGGGCCCGATGCCGGAGATGCCGATGAGCTTGAGGAAGAGTTCCCTTTCTTCGCCCGTGGTGAATCCGTAGAGAGCCAGGGCGCTGTCTGTCAGATGGGTGTAGATGTGGAGCTCGCAAGAGCTTCCCTCAGCGCCCAGCCGCAGATAGGTGGAGAGCGGGATATGGGCGCAGTAACCGACACCGCCGATATCCACGACGACCTGGCCCGGTGTTTTCTGGTGGATCTGCCCCTTGAGGTAGGCGATCATCGTCTGCCTCCTCCGGCCGATTCTTCCACGACCCTCTGGAACATCCGGGTGTTAAGGTGACAGATCGCGGCCGCCAGAGCGTCCGACGCATCGGTCTCGACCTCTCCTTCGACATTGAGAAGCGCTTTCACCATGGTGTTGACCTGCTGCTTCTCGGCTTGGCCGTAGCCCGTTACCGCTTTCTTGATCTCCAGGGCAGAGTATTCGGAGAGGGGACGGCCGGTCGAGGCGACGGCCACCAGGACGGCGCCACGCACCTGGCCGAGGGCGATGGCCGTCTTGATATTCTGGGCGTAAAACGGGCTTTCGATGGCGACCTCATCAGGGGAATGGGCGGTGATGAGCTCCTCCACCCCGCGGGCGATTTCGTTGAGCTTCAGGTGAAAGGGGAGGCGCCGGGACGGCTTGATGGTGCCGAATGTCTGGACCGTGTAACGGTTTTCGTCGGAGTCGATAATACCGAACCCCGTGGACTGACTTCCGGGGTCGATGCCGAGAACCCTCATGAAGCGTCTCAGGCCGAGAAGCTGGCGATCTCCTCTTCCGAAATGTCAAAGTTGGCCCAGACGTGCTGGACGTCGTCGTGGTCCTCGAGCTCCTCCATCAAGCGGAGGAGCTGCTGGGCCGGCTTTCCCTCGAGCTTGACATAGTTCTGCGGGATATAGCCGAGGCTGGAGGTGTCGACTTCGATGCTGTTCTGTTTCAAGGCTTCGGCGACGGCCTCGTATTTTTCGGGCGAAGTGAATATCTCCCAGTTGCTGCCGTCGTCCTGGAGGTCTTCCGCGCCGCTCGAGAGGGCGATGTCCATGAGTTTTTCTTCCGAGGCCTTGGACTTGTCGATGATGATGTATCCCTTGCGCTTGAACATCCAGGCGACGGACCCGGACTCGCCGATCCGGCCGCCGCTCTTGGTGAAGATGTGCCGGAGCTCGGAGACCGTCCGGTTCTTGTTGTCCGAAAGGACCTCGACGAAAATGGCCACCCCGCCGGGGCCGTAGCCCTCGTAATTGATCTCCTCATAGGAGGTCCCTTCGAGCTGGCCGGTGCCCTTGAGGATGGCCCTCTTGATGTTGTCGGCCGGCATGTTTTGCGCCCGGGCATCGGCGACCGCCTTGCGCAGGCGGGGGTTCTTGTCGATGTCGCCGCCTCCCGTCCTGGCCGCGATACTCAACTCGCGGATGATCTTGGTGAATACCTTGCCGCGCTTGGAGTCGGTCGCTGCCTTTTTATGCTTGATCGAAGCCCATTTGGAATGTCCGGACATGAGTCTCTCCTTGGATAACTATCCGCCGGAATTCTAACACAAAACCAGAGGGGCTTGCAATAATGGGGTCAGGTCTCAACAATCAACAAATGAAGGAGATAACAACGCGGATTGGGTGAGGATCTTGAGGACCCCTTTTGCTCTGGAATGAGGTCATAAGGGATATTGACAAGGCCGGCAGGTTCTATAAAATGGCGTCGAAGGGAGATTTCGCAATGGTCAAGAATATGGGCAGCGCTGATAGGATTATCCGCGTCCTGCTAGCCGTCGTCATCGCTTTCTTGTTTTTTACTAAGCAGATCACGGGAACATTGGGCATCATCCTGGCGATTTTGGCCGTTGTTTTTCTGCTGACGAGCCTGGCCGGATTCTGTCCGCTCTACGTTCCGTTCAAGATCTCAACAAAGAAGAAAGTGAGTTAGCTCCGGCTGCAGTCCCGGTGGGGTCAGGTCTCAACCTTTAACAAAGCCACTTTGCCAATCCCATAAGCGTTAGGGTTTATATCATTTGTTGATTGTTGAGACCTGACCCCTTTTGTCTCTGCTATAATAAAAGCATGGCCAGAGAC
>CAYGXD010000159.1:0-4063 GCA_964353705.1 uncultured Eubacteriales bacterium
AGTGTCCCGTCTATGCAAAGGACTTAGGCAAGGGATTTACGAGACGGGACACTAGGATTTGACTCCTCTGCCGTAAACCACGATCCGGCGCCCCTTGATGAGCGGCCAGCCGTTCTTCCAGTCGTACTCTTCGAACCCCGGCGGCGCCGGGTTGACCCGGATGACACAGGCGCCGCGCACGCACGCGCCGGCGTTGTGATCGATTGCGGAGCTGAAGTCCCAGCCGTCTCCGCAGGTCTTCGCTTTGACGGACCTGTCCGGACGGCCCGGCCTGGCCGGATCCCCCCTCAGATCCCGCTGTGGTTTGACCAGCCGGAAAGGCCCTTCTCCGGCCAGCCTGCCCGTCCCTTTTTCGTAAAAGGAGCCATCGAGTTGTTTCCCCTCGCGTTCAAAAGCGAGGAGCAGCCAGGGCTCACCCGGGATTTCCCGGCCGTCCTCGACCCCTGAGGGAATCGCCTCCGGATAGCGGACGAACGATTTTTCGCTGTCTTTGAAGGCGGCCGGACCGCTATAGAAATAACCTCGGGGAAACGGCCGGGCTATATCTTCGTTCGTGTAGTCGACGCTGTATCCGTCGGGAGCGAAAACCGTGATCCCGGCGGCACCCTTGAGGTCGACGCCCGCCGCGGCCAGCACGTCGGCCACCCGGATGCCCGTGTAGCTGACGTAGTCATCCGTCGATTCCTTGCTCGCGTTCATCAGCATGAACTGCGTGTATGACGGAAGCTTCCGCAGGTCCTCCTCGGAAAGCGAGACGACCGGCGCCAGCGGCTGGCCCGGCCGGCTTCCGGCGTCCCCGGGATAGCGGAACTCCGCGATCTCCGCGGCGTTCGAAAACCCGTCGCCGTCGGCGTCCCGTTCGGCGATCCCGGCCAGTGCTCCGACCGTCCGCCCGGCTTTTTCATAAGCGAGCCCGAAGACGTTCAATGTGCCCTTGAAGTCTTGCGGGAGTCCGGTCTCGTATTTCGGGTTCGGGTACTCCAGCAAATGGCAATATCCGCAGGGGTTGAACTCCCGTTCCGTGTCGGTCCCTTTTACTCCGCCCTTGTGGCAGGTCTGGCAGTCATCGAGCCTGGAGCCGGCCGCCTTTGGGTATTGCCGGATGAAGTTCTTGATATCCAGGTCATTCTCGTGCCCGACATAGGCGCGTGACGAGGTCTTCTCCTGGGGAATTCCCCCAAAAAATATCAGGACCAGGGCCAGCGGCCCCGCCATGGCTGTGACCGTTGAACGGCAATTTCGCATTTCCCTCTCCATTTAAATTCTCATCCCAGGAATTTTATAGTAACCTCCCACCTAACGCAACCCTCTTCCGCGCTCTCCGGCTGTTTGACAACCCGGCGCGGCCAAATCTATACTGGAAACCGCTTCCGGCCGGAACATCCTCGAGGAGCTTTAAGAAGAAAAGAAATGGCATCGTCAAAAAAACAAGCCTCCATGATGCGGACGATCCCGGTGGTCACTTCCGTCCTGTCCCTTATTGCCTTAGCCCTCCCCTTTTCATCCGCCGCCGCCCCAGCCGGGAAAACGCTGATGCTGGCGACGACGACCAGCGTCGACGCCACCGGCCTCCTCAATGTCCTCGCCGACGAATTCAAGAAGGAGACCGGCATCATACTCAAATGGACGGCCGTCGGGACGGGCGCAGCCATCAAGCAGGCCCGGGACGGGAACGCCGACGTCGTCATCGCCCATGCCAAGAAACTTGAGGACGCGTTCCTCAGTGACGGGTTCGGGGTCAACCGCCGCGTTATCGCCCGGAATTTCTTCCTGATCGTCGGCCCTGCCAACGACCCGGCGGGCGTTGCCGGCGCCCGAAGCGCCGGCGAAGCATTGGAAAAGATCAGGGCGGCCGGCGCCGTCTTCGTCAGCCGGGGCGACAAGTCCGGAACGCACACCCGCGAGCTCGACCTCTGGGCCAAGGCCGGAGGGCCTCCGGACAAGAACTATCTCGAGACCGGCCAGGGCATGGCCCAAACCCTCCAGATCGCCGCCGAACGCCGGGGATATACGCTGACCGACACCGCCACATTCTACGGCCTCAAGGGCCTCTCCGGGCTCCAGCCCGTCTTCGGGGACTCGCCCGAACTCGAAAACATCTACGCCGTGATCGCCGTCAACCCGGCCCGGATTCCCTCGGCGCGCTACGAGGAGGCGATGGCCTTCATCGCCTTCCTGACATCGCCGCGTGGCCAGAAACTGATAGGAGCGTTCAAGGGCAAGGCCGACCGCCGTCTCTTCGAACCCCTGGCGGCCGAACCCGGCATCGACCTCAACAAATGATCGTCCACGACCTCCTCCTCGCGATCTGGGTTTCGCTCAAGACGAGCGGCCTGGCCGCATTGATCGCGAGCCTCCTCGCCGTTCCCGCCGCCCTGTTCCTGGCCGGGACCGATTTCCGCGGGAAGCGGGCCGTCCTACTCGTCAACCAGACCTGGATGGCCGCTCCCACGGTGGTCATCGGGCTCCTGTTCTATTCCCTCCTCGGCCGGAGCGGTCCCCTGGGGAGGTTCGGGCTGCTCTACACTCAAACGGCCATGACCATCGGCCAGGTCTTCCTCATCTTGCCCCTCATCATCGGCTTTTCCTATACGGCCCTCCGTCAAGTCGACCGGCGGGCCCGCCTGACCGCTCTTACCCTGGGCGCGAGCCGCCGCCAGGCGGGCTGGGTCGTGCTCCGGGAGGCCAGGTTCGCCCTCCTCGTCGCCGTCCTGGCCGGTTTCGCCAGGGCCGTCTCCGAAGTCGGGATCGCCATGATGCTCGGCGGGAACATCCGGAACGCCACGCGGAACATCACCACGGCCATAGCGCTCGAAACCGCCAAGGGGGAATTCTCGAACGGCGTCGCCCTGGGCGCCATCCTCCTCGTGATCACCCTCGGCATCAACGTTCTGGTCCAAGTCGGGCTCAGGAGCAAAGAATAGGATGCAGGAAACGGCTTACGCGCTCGACGCCGTCCGCTACGTTTATTCCGGCTCCCCGGCACCTTTCTGCCTGGATCTCGACTCCCTCCGCATAGGCACCGGAGACATGCTGGCGCTCGTCGGCCCCAACGGCGCCGGAAAGACGACACTTCTTCTGATCCTCGCTCTCCTCGTTCGGCCGTCTCATGGGCGGCTGGCGTTTTTCGGGGAGGATCCCTGGGGAGGAGTTGATAAGGCTGTCCAGGCCCGCCGCAAGGCTGTCCTGCTCACTCATCATCCCTATCTTTTCAGGGGGACGGTTTTCGATAACATCGCCTTCGGGTTCAAGGTCCGAAGGATCCCGGAGGCGGAATGGCCGGCCCGGATAAGCGAGGCCTTATCGCTCGTTGAGCTCTCGGGCCTGGAGAATAAATCCGCGTCCGGGCTGAGCGCCGGCCAAGTCCAAAGGGTGGCCCTGGCCCGGGCTTTGGCTCTCCAGCCCAGGGTCCTTCTCCTTGACGAGCCGACCGCCAACATCGAAGCCGGGCTGGCGTTTCGGATCGAAGCCATCATCCATGAGATCTGCCGGAAGGCGGGGACGACGGTCGTCTTCTCTACCCACAATTTTTCCCAGGCATCCCGCCTGGGGGATGAGATCCTTTATCTGAGCGATGGCAGGCGCGTCCCGTTCAGCCACGAAAACTGCTTCAGCGGGACCGCGGAAACCGACGGGCGGCGAAGCTGGATCGAGCCCCGGCCCGGGATCCGGATCGTCTTCGAGGGAGCGCGAACCGGTCACGTCACCTGTGTCATCAACCCGGAGAATATCCGGCTTTTCGCCGCCGCTGACCCCGCTGCGGGCGAGGGGCCCAACATTTTCGCGGGACGCGTCACCCGCCTGGAGATGACCGAAGCGGACCTGGCCCTGGTCAGGGTCAGCGGAGGACTGACCTTCCGGGTGACGGTTCCGCTCCCGGAGATCGAGACCAGCGGGGTTTCCCTTTCCCAGCCTGTTCTGATAAGATTTGGGCCCGAAGCCGTGGAGACCATAGGGTCCGGACCCGGGCCACGAGAGAACACTCATGATTGATTACGCAGATGCCCTCCGCCGAGTCGTCGCCGGGGCCAGGCCCTTGGCCGCAGAGCCCGTCCCGCTTACC
>CAYGXD010000159.1:4163-7372 GCA_964353705.1 uncultured Eubacteriales bacterium
CCGTCGCCCCGGGCGACAACATCGGTCAGGCGGGCGAGGACCTCGAAAAAGGGGATCTCATCCTGGAGAAAGGCGGACTCATCGGACCGGCCGAAGTGGGCATGCTGGCCGCGTTAGGGCTCGCTTCCGTCCGGGTCGTCCGCCGGCCCAAGCTTGCCGTCATCGCGACCGGCGACGAGATCGTAGAGCCGGGCGAAAAAGCCGGCCCCGGCTGCATCTGGAACTCAAACGGATACTCGCTTCTGTCCCTGGCCCTGGAAGCAGGTACTGAAGCGTCCTATCTGGGGATCGCCCGGGATAAAACCTCGCAGTTGAGGGTCAAGATACGGAAAGCCAAGGACGCGGACATCCTGGTGGTCTCCGGTGGGGTATCTGTCGGCGATTACGATCTGGTCAAGGAAGAGCTTCGCGGCCTCGGCGTGCGTCCCGTCTTCTGGCAGGTTCGGATCAAGCCGGGGAAACCGACGTTTTTCGGCGTCCGGGGAAGGCAGCTTGTCTTCGGGCTCCCGGGAAATCCGACGAGCGCCATGGTCATGTTCCACCTCTTCGTCCGGCCCGCCATCGACCTGATGCTGGGCCGGAAGCGGCCCGGCCTGCGTTCCGCCAAGGCCGTGCTCGAGCAGGAGGTCACGGTCCGGCCCGGCCGGACCCAGTTCCTGCGCGGCGGGCTCATCGGTGAAGGACCCCTGCTCCGGGTCGAGCCTTTCCCGGACCAGAGAAGCGGCGTCCTGAGGTCAATGGTGAGGAGCCGGGTGCTCATCGTTGTACCCGCCGACTCTTCCCGGATCGAGAAGGGCCGGGAGGTCGGGATCCTTTTCCTGGATTGACGATGGCCAAGCTCACCCATATCGATCCCCAGGGCAGAGCCCGGATGGTGGATGTCGGGCCCAAACCGGTCACCAGAAGGGAAGCCGCGGCTTCGTGCACGATCCGGCTCAGCCCGGGAACACTCCGCCTCGTCCGCGCCAATAAAATTGCCAAGGGCGAAGTCCTGAACGCGGCCCGGCTGGCCGGCATCCAGGCGGCCAAGCGGACCTTCGAGCTCATCCCCCTGGCTCATCCCATCCCCATCGACAGGGTGGATGTGGAGATGGAGATCTTGAAGACCGGGATAAAGGTCGTCTGCCGCGTCAAGGCGGAAGCGAGGACAGGAGCAGAGATGGAGGCATTGACGGGCGCCGCCGTCGCCGCCCTCACGATTTACGACATGGTGAAAGCCGTAGAAAGAGGTGCCGAGATCACGCGCCTCCGCCTCGACTTCAAGAGCGGCGGAAAGAGCGGGGTCTTCCGGAGAAAGGGATGAGCAGGGCGGCGGCCGGGAATTCCGGCAGGATCGTCTCCATCAACATCAGCCGGAAGAAAGGCCAGGCCAAAACGCCGGTTCCGGAAGCCGAAGTCATCGCCGGAGAGGGGATAATCGACGACGCCCACCGGGCTTTCGGCCACAGGCAGGTGTCGCTGCTCATGCTGGAGATGATCGAGGAACAGGCGGCCCGGATCGGCGACGCGGGGACGATCGAGATAGGCCCGGGCGCCTTCGCCGAAAATTTCACCACCCAGGGAATCGAGCTCAGGGAGCTCAAGGTCGGCGACGAGCTCGTTGTCGGCGGGGGCCGGGTCCGGCTGAAGATCACCCAGATCGGCAAGGAGTGCCACACCCGGTGCGCGATCTACAAACTCACAGGCGACTGCATCATGCCCGAGCTCGGGGTTTTCTGTGAAGTCCTCGAGGGCGGAACGGTCAGGGCCGGAGACTTGATTGAAAAAAGATAAGGTCCTTCGCATCTCGGTCACGGACCGGTGCGACCTGCGCTGCATCTACTGCATGCCTGAGTCCGGCGTGACCCTCGTCTCTCCGGGGGATCTCCTGACGTACGAGGAGATTGAGCGCGTGGCGGCGGCGGCGATCGACGTCGGCATCCGCCGTTTCCGGATCACGGGCGGCGAGCCGCTCGTCCGCCGGGGTGTCGAAACCCTGGTGGAAAAGCTGGCCCGGCTCGGGCCCGACGACCTGGCGCTGACGACCAACGGCCTCCACCTTGGCGACGCGGCGGCGGCTCTGAAGGCGGCGGGGCTCAACAGGGTGACCATCAGCCTGGATACGCTGCGACGCGAGAGGTTCGAGACGATCACCCGGAGGACCGGATTCGCCAGGATCCTTGAGGCTTTCGAGGCGGCCAGACGGGCGGGACTCCACCCCGTCAAGGTCAATACGGTCGTCATCCGCGGGATCAACGACGACGAGATCGAGGACTTCGTCCGGTTTGCGGAGCGGGAAAAGACCGAGGTCCGGTTCATTGAACTCATGCCGACGAGCGGCCTCAGCCCGGAGTGCAAGGAACTGGGCATGTGGCGGCCGGCCCTTTTCGTCAAGGGTGATGACATCCGGGAGCGGGTCGCCGGGACATTCGGGCCTCTGGAGCCTCACCCGGGCGCTGACGGCGTGGCCAAAGTCTACCGGACGAGGTCCGGGACGAGGATCGGGATCATCACGCCCATTTCCGATCCCTTCTGCCGGGGATGCGAAAGGCTGAGGCTCAGCGCCGACGGCCGGCTGAAGCTCTGCCTTTTCGACAAGGAGGGGATCGACATCAAGAAGGTTCTCCGGGAAAAGGGAGCCTCCCGCGATGAAGTCGCCGGGCTCCTTCGGGCGGCTTTGGGAGAGAAGGAAAAATGGGAGCGCGGCAGCCTGGCCGCTCTCTCCAGCGAGATGTTCAAGGTCGGAGGTTGACCATGAAGGTCGGGATCCTCACCGTCAGCGACAAAGGGGCGAAGGGCGAGCGCGAGGACCGGAGCGGGGCGGCCATCCGGGAGATAATGGAGACCGCAGGATGGGAGATCGTCCGGTACCGGGTGGTCCCCGACGAGCCCGGCCTCATCCGGGCGGCGCTAGTGGAGTGGGCCGAGGAAGGCGTCGACCTCGTATGGACGACGGGCGGCACTGGATTCAGCCCGCGGGACTGGACCCCTGAGGCCACCAAGGCCGTGATCGAGCGGGAGACCCCTGGGATCAGCGAGGCCATCCGGCTCGCGGGAATGAAGAAGACGCCGACGGCGATGCTCAGCCGGGCGGCGGCAGGCATCCGGAAGTCGACATTGATCATCAACCTCCCCGGAAGCGAGAAGGCCGTGCGGGAAAGCCTGGAAGCCGTCATGGCGGCGCTTCCCCATGGCATCGAGATTCTCAAGGGGACTTCGGGCGAGTGCGG
>CAYGXD010000160.1:0-7287 GCA_964353705.1 uncultured Eubacteriales bacterium
AAAAAAAACGCTCAGAGCCGTTACTACAAGGCGCTCCTGATCGATTATCCCAACGAGTCCAACAAGTCACGCTTTGCCCTGGCCAAAAAAAAGGGGCTCATCCCGGCCGGTGCGGCCATCGGCGGCCTGATCGAGATCCATGGCGGCGGGAAAGATTCTTTGACAAACGGATGCGTGGGTGTGGAGAACTCGGTCATGGACAGGTTATTCCCGGAGGTCTCTGTCGGCACGGTAGTGACGATAATCGGGTCCCTGGAAAGTGCCAATAAGCTCCTGTCCGATCTCAGGAGTCCTTGATCATGAACAAGAAAAAGACCGTCCGAATCTCCCTGCTCGCTCTGGCGGCGCTTCTGATCATCCTCGAGGTTGTGGCCATAGTCGTAGCCCGGCCCAAGAAGGCTGCCGGGCTGGAAGATAATGATCCCAAGACATTGACCAGGATCAAGGCGGAGACGGATTCTCTTCAAAAAAAGATCGGGGCGCTGGCTCCGAAGTCTCCCTTCATCGTCATCGATTCCGCCCACAACACGCTGGTTTTGAAGAAGGGAAACAAGGATCTGCTCCAGGCAGTTGTGAGCTGCGGAAGCGGCAGCATCCTGGAGGAACCCGGAGGCAAACGCACCTGGATCTTTGACACGCCGCGAGGTGAATTCCAGGTCAAGTCCAAAGTTGTCGACCCGACTTGGGTCAAGCCGGATTGGGCATTCATCGAGGAAGGAAAGGAAATTCCGAAAAAACATGAAGAAAGGCTCGAAACGGGGGTTTTGGGGGATTACGCCCTCGGGTTCGGCGACGGATACTTCATCCATGGGACCCTCTACAGCCGGCTTCTTGGCCGGAGCGTAACTCACGGCTGCGTCCGGGTGGGAGACAAAGACCTGAAGGCCATTTATCAGGCGGCTTCGACCGGTACCAGGATCTACATATTCTAGAGAGGACGGGATAACCGATGCGATCCGGTGGGACGATGGGGAGATGGGCATTCGCGGCCCTGGGTGTTTTCGCCGTCTTGTTCCCCTCGTTGCCCGCGTGGGGTGGGGACCAGCGGCCTCTCCTTGAGAACCGGCTGGCCAAAGAAGAGCTCCTCCTTGCTAAGACATCGAACCTATATTTCGTTGTCTATCTCAAGAGCAAAGCGATCTTCCTGAAATCCCGGGGCATGAACCTGCAAGAGTGGAAGATTCAAAGCCTCCACTCCTGGGGAGATGCTCCACCGCTTAGCGCGCTGGCGCTTGAAAAGAAAAGCACTCTCTTTCCGCCTAAAAGGACGAAGATCCAACCGGCCGCCAGCGAAGAAGACCCTGCCACGTTCGAGCCGGACGCTCTCGAGTTGAAAGATATGCCCTCACGGTTCACACTTTACCTGAGCGGCGGGATCAGGATGCACGTCCGCCCCAAGGCCAAGGGCTTTTTCCCTCGGCTTGGCAGCATCGGGTATCTCGTCGCCTGGAACGTCTGGGTCCCCCTGGAGAACCTTTTGTTCAAGATGAGAAAGAAGCCATTTGCCGCGATTGATGTGAAACTAGAGAAAAAGGAGGATGGGAAGGCCGTTTTTTGGGCCTTTCCAGACGGGATTAAGGGCTTGGTCTTTCCACTCTGATCGGCTCCCTCCCGATGTTTTTTCAAATTCTTGATAAGCTAAGGCTTTCTCTATAAATAATACTTGACAATAAGGTACTCAATTATTATAATAATAAAAGATTAATAAGGAGGCTTAAATGGCAAAGATAATCGGCATTGATTTGGGCACGACGAATTCAGTCGTGGCCATCATGGAAGGCGAAAAAGTCACTGTGATCCCGAATGAAGAGGGAGGCCGGACTACTCCTTCAGTTGTCGGTTTTACGGCCAAAGGAGAGAGGTTGGCTGGACAGGTCGCCAAAAGGCAGCGGGTCACCAATCCCGAAAACACAATCTATTCGATAAAAAGGTTCATGGGCCGGCGCTTCGACGAGGTCTCTCAAGAGATCAAACAGGTGCCTTTCAAGGTGACATCGGTTTCGAACGGTGACGTCAGAGTCGAGGCCCTGGGCAAGCAATACGCTCCCCCGGAGATTTCCGCCATGATTCTGCAGAAGCTCAAGAAGGCGGCGGAGGACTATCTGGGAGACAAAGTCGAAAAGGCTGTGATCACCGTACCGGCATATTTTAACGACAGCCAGCGCAAGGCGACCAAGGACGCGGGAAAGATCGCGGGGCTTGACGTGGTCCGCATCATCAACGAGCCTACGGCGGCTGCCCTGGCCTACGGCATGGATAAGAAAAAGGACCAGACGATCGCTGTCTATGATTTCGGAGGCGGGACCTTTGACATTTCCATTTTGGAAGTGGGGGAGGGTGTCGTCGAGGTCAAGTCAACCAACGGGGACACCCATTTGGGCGGCGACGATATCGACCAGCGTGTCCAGGATTGGATCGTAGCCGAGTTCAAGAAGGAATCGGGCATTGACCTGACCCGGGACAAAATGGCCCTGCAAAGACTCAAAGAAGCCGCCGAGAAGGCCAAGATGGAGCTTTCGACGACGATGGAGACGGAGATTAACCTTCCCTTCATCAGCGCCGACCAAAGCGGGCCCAAGCACCTGTTGATGAAGTTGACCCGGGCCAAGCTGGAGAGCCTTGTTGAAGAGCTTATCCAACGTTCGGTCGGTCCCTGCAGGCAGGCCCTGGCCGACGCCAACCTGAAGCCTGAGGCTATCGATGAGGTCATCCTGGTCGGAGGCCAGACACGCATGCCCCGGATCCAGGAGCTGGTCAAGAGCTTTTTTGGCCGTGAACCGCACAAAGGGGTCAACCCCGATGAGGTCGTGGCCGTGGGCGCGGCCGTTCAGGGCGCTGTCCTTGCGGGCGACGTCAAGGACGTCCTGCTCCTGGACGTCACGCCCCTGACCCTGGGCATCGAAACACTGGGCGGCGTCTTTACCAAGATGATCGCCAGGAACACGACTATCCCGACAAAAAAGACCGAGATTTACTCTACGGCCTCGGACAACCAGCCCAGCGTCGAAATCCACGTCCTCCAGGGCGAACGCGAAATGGCCTCTTACAACCGGACTCTGGGCCGCTTTCATCTGGACGGCATTCCCCCCGCACCTCGGGGCATACCCAAAATCGAGGTGACCTTCGACATCGACGCCAACGGGATCCTCCATGTGTCGGCCAAGGACTTGGGCACGGGCAAGCAGCAAGCCATCACGATAACCGGCCACAGCGGTCTTGATGAGAGGGAGATCGACCGCATGGTCAAGGACGCCGACGCCCATTCCGAGGAGGACAAAAAACGCCGGGATGTGGTCGAGGCCAAAAACCAGGCCGACCAGCTGGTCTACAGCCTGGAGAAGTTACTCCGTGAGAACAAGGCGAACATTCCCGAGAGTGAGGCCGAGCACGTCCGCGCTGAAATCGAGAAAACCAAGAAGGCTCTGGAAAGCGATAATATCGACGAGATCCGGGGCGCCATGGAAGCCCTTTCCCGGGCCTCGCACAAACTGACCGAGATGATGTACCAGAAGGCCGGGCCCCAGCCGCAATCTTCGGAGCAGCCGCCCTATCAGCAGGGGCCTCCCGACTCCGGACAGTCCTCGGCCGGTGGACCCGAGGAGGAAGTCATCGACGCCGAGGTTGTCGACGACGACAAAAAAAGCTAAACTCTCTCCATAGACCCTCCCCGGACGCTTGGAGATAGGCGGGACGGACCATGGACAAGGACTATTACAGGATTCTCGGGGTTGAACGGAAGGCCTCGGCGGTCGAGGTCAAGCGGGCCTACCGTAAGCTGGCCAGAAAGTACCATCCCGACCTCAATCCGGGCGACAAAGCATCTGAAGCCAAGTTCAAAGAGATCCAGGAAGCGTACTCGGTCCTGAGCGACCCGAAAAAGAAAAGCCAGTATGACCAGTTCGGGTTCGTCGGCGATCAGCCTCCGCCGGGCGCGGGCCAGAGGGCCTACAGCTCGGGTTTCGAAGGGTTCGATTTCTCGGATTACGGGTCTTCGAGCTTCGCCGATTTTTTCGAGAATCTCTTCGGCCGGGGCGGAACCCGTCCAACCCGGGCCGGCACGGAGCGTGGTGAGGACCTCCACTACACCATGAGGATCGGGTTTGCGGAGGCGGTCAACGGCCTCCAGACCAGGATCCAGCTGTCGCGGTTGGTGAGCTGCCCGGCTTGCCAGGGGAGCGGTCACGGGCATCCCGCGGGGAAGGACCGGTGTCCGACCTGCGGCGGGAGCGGCCGGGCCCATCTCCAGCGTGGCGCCATGAAATTCGCGACGACCTGCCCCGCCTGCCAGGGGACAGGCACTGTCCGCGGCGAGGCATGCCCGGACTGCCGGGGCCAGGGCGTCGGCCAAAAGACGGGATTCATCAACGTCAAGATCCCGGCCGGAGTGGATGCCGGTTCAAAGGTGCGAGTGCCGGGAAAGGGAAATGCCGGCCGGAACGGGGGTCCCCCGGGCGATCTGTTCATATCCATCGATGTCGAACCCCACCCGGTTTTCCGGCGCGAGGGCGCCAATATCCTGTTGAGGGTGCCCATCACAATGCCCGAAGCGACACTGGGGGCTCAGATCGAGGTGCCGACCCTCCAGGGCCGGACAACGATCAAGATCCCGCCGGGCACGAAGTCCGGCCAGAAGTTCCGGCTTAAGGAGATGGGGGCGCCGCTATCAGGAGGACGGAGGCGCGGCGATGAGCTGATCGAGGTGGCGATCGTCCCGCCGGCGGCCCCCAGCCAAAAGATCAAGGAGTTGATGAAAGAGCTGGCTAAGCTCTCGACCGAAAACCCGAGAGAAAAAATGGGGATGAACTGAAATGAAAGGACGAAAGCGAAACAAAAGCGAAACCCTTCGCTATTATCATATCAGCCGGGTCTCCCAGATATTCAACCTCCACCCCCAGACCCTGCGCCTCTATGAAAGAGAAGGGCTGCTCAAGCCTTCAAGGAGCCAGGGAAATACGCGGCTCTATAGCGATGAGGATTTGAAACAGCTCGAGCTCATCCTTAACCTCATCCGCGAGCTCGGAGTTAACCTGGCCGGAGTCGAGGTCATCCTCAACATGCGGCAAAAGATGGAGCGCATGGAGGCTGAAGTCAACGAGCTTCTGGAGTATGTCAAACGGGAGATCTTGGGAGGCGAGGAGGGGGCCCTGGAAAGCCGGCGCCGGAGCCTGGTCCGGCTGAGCCAGATGAAGATCGTGAAACTGGATGATGCCGCGAAATAGCCGTCGAAAACCATGAGCTACGAGGACTTCCTTGAATCGCGCAACCTCAAGCTTTACCTCAACCAGATCGCCCAGTTTCCCGTGTACACCGAGGACGAGGAGAAAGAGCTGGGCGGCAAAGCGCATCAGGGCGACGGAGAGGCCATCCGGAAGCTCGTCGAGTCCAACCTGAGGTTTGTGGTTTCGTACGTCAAGAAATACCGGGGGATGGGCTTGGGGATGCTCGATCTCATCAATGAAGGAAACCTGGGACTGATCGAGGCCGCAAGGCGGTTCGATCCCGGCCGCAATGTCCGGTTTATCTCTTATGCGGTTTGGTGGATCAGGCAGGCGGTGATACACGCCTTGACCCAGTCCGCTCGCATCTGTCACCTTCCCCAGAAGCTCTCCGATCAGATCTCTTTGATGAAGAAAAAGGTTGCCCAGCTGAAGGGGGAGAAAGGCCGGGAGCCGACGCGGCAGGAGATCGCCGCCAGCATGGGCATAGGCGAGGAGGATGTGGAGGACCTGCTGATCCTGGCCGAGAAGGACGTCCATCTGAGCGACCGGCTCGCCGACAGCGACCTTGAGGTCGAGGGCAAGCTCGAGGACCGGGAGACGCCGCCCGTCGAATACCAGATCGTCAAGGCCTCCATCCAGCACCAGATCCGGGATATCCTCGGAGAACTGGATGAGAAGGAAGCGATTGTGTTAAAATCAAGGTTCGGCCTGGATGACGACCGGCCGCAGACGCTCCAGGAGATCGGGGACCGCCTGGGCCTGACCCGGGAGCGGATCCGGCAGATCGAGCAGAAGGCGAAGCGCAAGCTCTCCCGGTCTCATCAGGTCCAGCAGCTCAGAGGATATCTCAACTGATGGCCGAAAAAATCTGCCGCAAATGCGAGGGAACGGGCTGGGTGCTCGCTGCCGTGGAGGGGAAGTCCGTGGCCCGGCGCTGTGACTGCTTCTATGAGAGGAAAACCCAGGCCCTCTGGGAGCAGGCCCGGATTCCCCGGCGGTACCAAAACTGCTCGCTCGACAATTTCGAGGTCCACAACGATTCTCACAAGGATGCCCTCAAGATTTCCCGGCAGTTTGTCAAGAACTACCCGGCCCAGGAGGTCGGGCTGCTCTTCATCGGACCCTGCGGAGTGGGGAAGACACACCTGGCCGTGGCCATCATCCGGGAACTTCTCGAGAAAAAGAACGCCTCCTGCTCCTTCTACGATTTCCGGGAGTTGATCCGGGACATCCAGAGCTCGTTTACGCCGGATTCAAACCTGAGCGAAGCTGAGATCCTGGCGCCGGTCTTCGATGTCGGAGTGCTCGTGCTGGATGAGCTGGGGGCCAAGCGCCCCACGGCCTGGGTCGAAGAGACCGTCTTCTACATCATCAACCAGCGATACAACCAGAAGAGGCCGACCATCTTTACCTCGAACTACTTTGATATCGATGAAGAAGAAGACAGGCGCGAGAAGATGTACAAGGAAAAAGACGATTCTCTCGTATCCCGCATCGGTTATCGCTTGAGGTCACGGCTTTACGAAATGAGCAAGGTTGTCAATATCCAGGGCGACGACTACCGCAAACTCGTCAAGCAAGCCGGCTACCGGTTCTAGTGGTATCCCCTCGGCGTCGTTTGAATTCTCTCCCTTTTCGTGCTAAATTATCCGAGCCTGCTCCTCGGTAGCTCAATTGGCAGAGCGGGTGGCTGTATAAATGCAGCTTCCACGAGAAATCGTGGTTGAAAAATCGGGTGAATTCAGGGAAGCCTGTTTTTTGCGCAAAGCGTAAAAATGGTAACCCTGAGCCAAGCCCTGATCGGGTCAAGATGATCAGGGAAGGTGCAGAGACTAGAGCGCAAGCTCGTACCCTGAGCCCGGCTCAGGGGAAGCGCCCGACACCCTCCCTTCAGTATCCTGAAGCGGGTGAAGAGATAGTCCAAGCCCAGAAGAAATTTTGGGGCGCTTGTAACCACTAGGTTCCAGGTTCGAGTCCTGGCCGAGGAGCCAAAATTCAATCCGCTGATTTCAGCGCCCGAGTGCTGGCGGACCAGGGCAGGTACGATCCCGAGGAAGCCAGGAAAGCG
>CAYGXD010000161.1:0-7267 GCA_964353705.1 uncultured Eubacteriales bacterium
AAGCCGGTATAGGTCGAGTCGGCGCGGACGGTCGTCCGCGTCTCGGTGACGGCGAATTCGCTCTTCAAGAACTCGCTTCCGGCGATCGCCTTGTACGTCGCGGCGTCGGGCACGACATAGAAGTGATTCAGGGACACAGCAAACGGTACCGTGACGGCGGAAACGACGGCACCCACGAGGGCAACAATGGCGGTCAGGATCAGGGCTAAAGGGGTTTTTTTCATCGGACCTCCTGCCTAAATTATCCTCAGTATTTTATTGGAAATGGCCGGACCAAAATCATGTAATAAATTAAAAGCCTTAGTCAATACCAGACTAGGGCCGATCATTGCCAGCGCATGTCGCGCCTTCGAGACTTATCTTTAAAAGCTCCGCCGTCCCATGATATAAGGGAGAGCAGATTGATAGTACGCCCCAAGAAGGAGGGAGCAGCCATGAAAATCGCCTTCAAGTTCGTTCTTCTTGCAACGTTGGGTGTCCTGGTCGCAGGCGCTTTAGCCGCCCGGGAATCCAAACCGTTGGCGATCACGCATGCCGTCCTGATCGACGGCAATGGCGGACCGCCGGTCGATAACGCGACCGTCCTCGTTCGGGAAGGGAAGATTATGGCGGCGGGGCCCGCCGCCGGCATCACCGTCCCCAAAGACGCCGCCGTCTTCGATGCCGCCGGCAAGGCGGTGATTCCGGGCCTGGCCGATATGCATGTCCACCTCGTGGGAGGCTGGGACGGGATCTCTACGGACATATTGGGTTACAAGCAATTCCTCAACGCCCTTCTTTACGCCGGCGTCACGACCGTCCTGGATGCCGGAAACGTCCAGCCGTTCATTCTCCAATTGCGGCAGGAAATCGCCCGGGGAAGGCTCCTCGGACCGCGGATCTATTGCGTTGGACCTTTAGTCGACAGCGCCGACCCCATCTGGCCGGCGATCTCCACATCGGTGTGCTCGGTCGACCAGATCCCCCGGATCGTCGAGCAGCTCAAAAAGGATGGCGTCGATATACTCAAAGCGTATGCCGACCTCTCTGATTCCCAGATCAGCGCCCTTGCGCGGGAGGGGCAAAAACAATCCCTTCGCGTCCTCTGCGACCCGGGGAGGCGGAACGGGTCCATGGATGTGCTGAGAACGGGGATTTCCGCCCTGGCCCATCTTCCGCCGATACCGCTCGCAGATGAGGCCGTCTCTTTGATGAAGGAAAAGCCCATCCACTGCCTCAGCACCCTGGCCGTTTATGAATCCTTCGGCAGACGCCGGATCATCGACCCTGGAATTTACACCATTCCTCTTTACCGGGACACCGCGCCGCCCTGGTTCGTCGAGGACTTGAAGAAGGAAGCCGCCCGTGTAATGACGGAAGACGAGCAGAAGGGAATCAAGACGGCCGAAAACCTTTTCAAGGAAGCGCAGAAAAACGCGCTTAAATTGATGCGGGCGGGTGTACTGGTGACCGCGGGAACGGACGCCCCCTATCCGGGCGATCCCCTCGGTGAGGGGATCCATCGCGAGCTGGAACTCCTCGTGGAAGCGGGTTATACACCCCTCGAAGCGATCACGGCGGCCACGAAAAACGCCGCGCTCTTCATGAACGCCGGAGCAGAATGGGGAACTCTGGAGCCGGGAAAGACCGCCGACCTTCTCATCGTCAACGGCCGCCCCGACCGGACGATCGGCGATACCCGGAAGATCGAGGCGGTGATAAAGTCCGGGAAGGTCATCGACCGCAAAAAACTCCGCTTCGACGCCGATCCGGACGTCGGGTTCCAGGTTTTTTCCCCGAGCGCGTGGAAATAGGGGTGGCGGGCGGCCGGGAGAAAAAGAGGATCCCGATAATGCTCGATCCTAAAAGCAGCCTGATCAAGGCGGCGTTGGCCAAGACGGGACTAACCCGCCGGGATTTCCTCAAGCTGGGTTTATCCGGGGCGGCGCTTTCCTGTCTTGACGGCGGATGTCAGGTCGATTCCCCGACTCAGCCGGGCGACCATGATGAGCCGGTATCCGAGCTGACCGACGGCCGGACGCTCTACGACGATTTCGACGGAAACGGATGTCTTCAGACCTACAACGGTCAAAATCTGGCCGAAGCCGGGCAACTCAGCTCAAAGATCTGGGATTTCTCCAATGGTACAGAGATCGTCCCCAATCCCGTCGCGGCCGGGCTCTTGAACGTTGTTAATGAAGATGGGCAGAGGGTTAAATACATTCAACGGGACGCCGGCGGCGGGGAAATTCAACGTATCTTTGATGCCGACGGCAAACTCCTCCAGGCCGTCCCTCATGTCCCCGGACAGCCCTATCACAGCTCGAGAAAGATTTTCTGGCTGGGGGCTCGGGATGGCTATTATGAGTACGGCAATGGCCGCTTGGCCGTAAAAAGGGGGAAGGTCTACGGGAGCACACAGCTACAGGCGACCCGGGCCGGCGGCTGGGTTCTGAGATTGGACAGCCGTCTCCCCGGCCTTCTCGGTTGTTTCCTTGACCATCCGAAAGCCATCACTTTTCCCGACTTCAGGACAATAAGTGCCGACGTGATGCTGCCTTCAGCCGCAACCGCCCCGGATTTTTATGTCGCACTGGACTATCACACCACCATCCCGGAACAGCCTCCGGGAAAAAGCTGGACCACGGACATAGGAATACGGCGATATCCCACCGGGGAGGCTTACCTCTTCGCCCAGTGTGTCAACGTGAATTCGGGTGGCTATCTGACCTTCATGCATCTCGGACGGGCCCAACTGGATACCTGGTATAACCTCCGGATGGATATTGTCACTCAAAGAGACGATCCAAGTCTGAAGGTCAATGAGTTTCGCATCGACTACTATGTCAATGGAACGCTGAGAGAAACAGAAATCCCCCAGGACGCCGAACTTCTTCTTGATCCCGCGAGAACAGGATGGGGCCCGCACAGGCTGCTCGTTGTCTTTACGGAACAGGCCGATGGAGAATGCCTTGGCTTTTTTGATAATATCAAGGCCGTTTATAGTGATAGAATAAGTTGAACATTGTCATTTGTACTCAATTATAATACAATTGTACTCAGAATGAGTATATAAAATGAACCAAACAATTCTAGAGGCTCTTTTTGGTAAAACTAAAAGGTCCATCCTGAGACTGCTCTTTCAACAGCCCGATGATGCCTTTTACGTTAGAAAGATCATCCGGCTCGCGAAAGTATCCCCTGGAGCCGCGCAACGGGAGCTGAAAAGGCTGGCGGAAGCCGGGATCATCGTCCGCTCAACAAAGGACAACCATGTCTTTTTTCAGGCCAACTCGGCCTGCCCCGCCTATATCGAGCTCCGAAGCCTTTTCATGAGCTCTCCGTAAAAACCAAGAACATTCTTATCTCTCCAACGTAACAAAAATTGGGGTTAGATACATTCAGGAGAATGCGCTTGAATTTGCCTAGGATCGAGGATATCTTCGCCGGGAGTGATACTATCTAAGAGGCTTTGATGGAGGGACCCATGAAACGCCGATTCTTTTTGGGACTTGCCGGCTTGGGTACGCTGGCGACGAAAGGCTTCAATCGGGACAGAAACTCCCCGGGCCTGGAAAAAACACAGGCTGCGGTCTCAGAAACTGTTTCGATCAAAGAATACCGGATGCTCGGCCGGACCGGTTTCAAAGCTTCCGATATCGCGGTGGGAGTCACCTATACCGGTTCCCTTTTGAAAGCCGTCCTCGACGCGGGCGTCAACTACATCGACACGTCGGAAGAGTACGGCCGCGGCCAAGGCGAGAGAGTGGTCGGCGAGGCGATCGAGGGCCGCGATCGGAAATCCCTCTTCATCACCACCAAGATCGGCCTGCGAAATCCCATCACCAGAGAGGTCCCCGGCGCCGGGACCACGAAGGCGGACGTCTTGAGGCGGGTGTATAAGAGCCTGGAACGCCTGAAGACGGATTACATCGATTGTCTCATGATCCCGAACGCCGAGAACGTCAACATCCTCAAGTCGGAGGATTTTCACTCGGCGGCAATGCAGCTCAAGGCCGAGGGCCGGGTCCGGTTCGTCGGCGTCTCCCATCACGGCTCCCAATGGGAAGGAGGCAAACCCGAGCAATCGATGGAGACCATATTGACCGCCGCCGCCGAGGACGGCCGTTTCGATGTGGTTCTTCTCGCCTACAATTTTCTTAAGCAGGACATGGGAGAAAAGGTCCTGGAGGTCTGCCGGAAAAAAAATATCGGCACGACCCTGATGAAGATCAACCCGGTCAGAGAATATTTCGCCGCCCGGAAAACGGCCGAATTCCAGGAAAAATCGGGCCGGGAGCTGAGCCAGACCGTCCGCAACAGGCTGGAAGCGCTCGAAGAAAAATATAAACAGGCGGCGGACTTCATGAAGGCCTACGGCTTGAGCGGTCCCGATGAGATCAGGGCGGCGGCCATCCGTTTCTGCCTCTCCAACCCCTCTGTAAACACGGTCTGCCATTCCTTCCAGAATTTCAATGATGTCAGGGACATCATCTCACTGTCGGGAGGCCGGTTGTCATCCACCGACAAAGACAAACTCGCCGCCTATGCCAGAGAATGCGGCTCCCTGTATTGCCGCCATGCCTGCGGCCTCTGCGAACCCGGATGCCCTTTTGGCGTCCCCATAAACACGATCATGCGCTACCACCATTATTTCGAGGCGCAGGGCAGGGAAAAATACGCCATGGAGAAATATGCGGCCCTACCCGGTCCCAGGGCCGATCTCTGTCTGGGTTGCGAGGGAGAATGCCAGCCGGCTTGCCCCCATAATATTCTTATCCACAGCCTTTTGATCATCGCTCACCAAAATCTGGCATGGAACAATCTGTAGTAGCCATACGTCATTCAATAAGGAAAAGCTCATCAAGGAGAAATCCCGTGGCCGCTAACTTCCGCTTTTTCCCCCGCCGGTTCGCCCGTGTCCTGATTGTTCTTTTCCTTCTTCAGGGAAGCCTGTATCTCCAGGTCAGGACGGCTGACCTTGCCAAAAGATACCCTGAAATCGAAGGCGTCTACGAGCTGTCTGTCCCGGGAGAAGGGACGCTCGTCTTTCAAATCTATTTCAAAGACGGAACGCTCCGAACGGTCGAGAACGGCGAATCCGAATCGACGAAATGGGATCCGGTCGAGGGCGAGGAGCTGAAATTCGCGACAGTTTCCCAAAAACGGGGAACCTACTATCTCAATTTCTTAAAAGACGAGCAGGGCCGGTATTCAAGGTTCCGGGTTATCAATGAGACGGCTAAAATGGATTCGACCGGGATCAAAAAGATGGAACTGGATGACGCCAAGGCCGATCCAGCCTCGCCCAGCGATCGCCAGGGCTATTTCGAGAGGCATTACCGGAAATCCGAGCATCAAGTCCCCATGCGGGACCACGTCCGCCTCTTCACCCAGGTCTACAGCCCGATCGACCAATCCGAACTCCATCCCCTCATTATTTTCCGGACGCCCTACGGAATCCCGCCCTACGGCGAGGCCTTCCAGAACATGACCTTTCCCTCTCTTTTCTTTGCCAAGGAAAACTATATCCTTGTTTGCCAGGACGTCCGGGGCATGTCCATGTCCGAAGGGTCATTCGAATATAACACGGCCTATATAAAAGACAAGAAGACCGCCGCCGATGTCGACGAGAGCAGCGACGCCTACGACACGGTCGAATGGCTGCTTAAAAACATCGCCGGCCACAACGGAAAGGTCGGGGTTTGGGGCATTTCTTATGCCGGTTTTACCGCGGCGATGGCCGCTATTTCCTCGCATCCGGCCGTCCTGGCCGTCTCACCCCAGGCGCCCATGGGCGACCTTTTTCTGGGAGACGACGGCCACCATAATGGGGCTTTATACCTTGCCCACTACGCGAATTATCTTTATTCCGTGGGGCAAGTCCGTAAAGAACCTTCGACGGATCCGCTTCCAAGACTTCGTTTTCCCACGCCGGACGGGTATTCCTTCTTCCTCCAATTGGGTCCCCTGCAGAGTATCACCGAAAAGATCTTTGCCGGCAACAACGAGCCTTGGAAAGAGCTGATGGCGCATGAAACGTACGACGCGTACTGGAAGGCCCATTCGATCTACCCGCATCTCCACGACATCAAACCGGCGATCCTGACGGTCGGAGGCTGGTATGACGCGGAGGATCTCCTGGGCACGCTTCTGACGTACAAAACAGTCGAAAAGCGGAACCCGGGCCTTCCGAATACGATTGTCATGGGTCCCTGGGCCCACGGCAGATGGAATTTGCTGGCGGGGGGGACTGAGGACAGGGGCGTCTTCCCCTTCAACGGAACGAGAGCCCATTTTCAAGAAAAGATCGAGCTTCCGTTCTTTAATCACTACCTGAAAGGCGGAGGGCCCTTGAACATACCCGAGGCCGTTGTTTTCGAAACAGGCACCGACGAGTGGCGGTCCTATGACACCTGGCCGCCGGCGGACGCGAAAGAGCAGAAACTGTTCTTCACGAACAACGGCCGGCTGGCCTTCGACCAAGCTCCGGAATCTTCGAATGCCGGATTCGACGAGTACATCAGCGACCCGGCCAAACCCGTGCCCTATACCATGCAGATCACTCCCCGGTACAACCGGGAATATTTCGTCGAAGACCAGCGGTTAGCCGCCTTCCGGCCGGATGTCCTCGTTTATTCCGGCGACGCGCTCACAGAGGACCTGACGATCACCGGCCCAATCGAGGCCGAGCTCTATGTCTCGACGACGGGAACGGATGCCGACTGGGTCGTCAAGGTGATCGACGTCTACCCCGACGATGCGCCGGACCCAAAGACAAATCCAGGGAATATCCGCATGGGCGGTTATCAACGGCTTATCCGTGGGGACATTATCCGCGGGAAATTCTGCAACAGCTTCGAAAAGCCCGAGCCGTTTGTGCCGGGCGTTGTGACCAAGGTCGAGTTTGAGCTCCCCGACATTCAGCATGCCTTTCTCAAAGGGCACCGGATCATGGTCCAGATCCAGAGTTCATGGTTTCCCCTCTTCGACCGCAACCCCCAGACTTTCTGCAATATACGAGCGGCCCGTGAAGCAGATTTCCGAAAAGCGACCCACCGTCTTTATCATACCCGCCAATTTCCGTCGGGAATCAAGTTCAGAGTGCCGGCGAAGTGATCGGAAGCCTTAAGTGGAACGCAGGAGGTTCTGGTCGACCTTGCCCGCGACGGGCTTCTTCCCCCGGGACACTAGTACTGACCGTATTTTTCCGCGGAATCAATGATGGCCCTGACGTTTCTTCCTCCAACTCCTGATATTAGCCCGAAGGAAAGCGGCGAGGGCGCCC
>CAYGXD010000162.1:0-7256 GCA_964353705.1 uncultured Eubacteriales bacterium
TCTTTCCAGGTTTCTTTTTTCATCCTTCCTTGACCTCCTTGAAGGCTCTGTCGATGGTCCTGAGGTTCATCTCGACAACCTCGGCCCGCAGCTTTTTGGCCAGGGAGAGCTTGATGTTCTCCCGGAACTTGTCCAGGTCCATCAGGTTCAGGATCTTGACCAGGGCGGCGACCATCGGGACGTTGGGGATGGCCCGGCCCAGCTCGTCCCGGGCGATGGAGTAGGCATCAAGGGCAAAGATTTTCCTCTTTCCCAGCTGGAGGCGGTCCCGGACCATGGGGATGTCGAAGGTTGTATTCAGCAGGAAAATAGCGTCGTCCTTGGCCCCCTCGGCGATGTCAATAAGGCCTAATAGGCTCGGGTCGGTAACCACTACGATGTCGGGATAATAAACCTGACTATGACTGCGGATCGGCTTCTGACTGATGCGATTGAACGCCAGGATCGGAGCTCCCCTCTTCTCGGCGCCGAACTCGGGGAAGGCCTGAACGTGCTTCCCCTTTTCCGAGGAGAGGACATCCGCCAGCGTCACTGCCGCCGTGACGACGCCTTGGCCGGCGCGTCCGTGCCAGCGAACCTCAAGTGTCTCTTTCATTGATCCTCCTCTCTGTTCCTGAGTTCACTCGATGATATTCCAACTCGCGGCTTTATGAAAGCGAGATGATGCCACGGCCAATTCCGCAATTCATTCCTTGAGCTCGGTTCGGTGTTCCAGGGCCTTTTTGATGGTGACCTGGTCGGCAAAGTCGATATCCGAGCCGACCGGCAGCCCCATCCCCAGACGGGTGAGCCTGACCGGATGCCCTCTCAGGATTTTGGCCAGGTAGAAAGCCGTCGCCTCCCCTTCCGCCGTCGGATTTGTGGCGATGATGACCTCCCGGAATTCCCCTTGGTCTATTCGCCGGACGAGCTTGTCCAGCCGGAGCTCGTCCGGGCCGACGCCGCGAAGAGGGGCCAGCGTTCCCAGCAGGACGTGATAACGGCCGTGATAGATGCCCGTCTTTTCGATCGAGGAGATGTTGTATGGTTCCTCGACGATGCAGAGGGTGTCGGCCGCCCGCTCTCCGTCCGCGCACATCGAGCAGGGATCGACGTGGGTGATGTTGTTGCAGACCGAGCAATAGAAAATCCTCTTCTTGACTTCGAGGACCGCCTCGGCCAGCCGTTCGGCCTCGTCTTGAGGAAGGCCCAGGATGTGGAAGGCGATGCGCTGGGCAGTCTTGGCCCCGATGCCGGGAATCCGTTTCAGTTCCTCGATGAGGCGGTGGAGAGGCTGGGCGTAGTCGGACATCAGAACAACCCCGGGATCTTGAACCCTCCCCCAAGGGCGCCCAACTTCTGAGAGAGGTGCTCGTCCACTTTGGCCGCCGCGTCGTTGAAAGCGGCGACGATGAGATCCTGGAGCATCTCGATGTCGTCCCGGTTGATGACTTCAGGCTCGAGCCGGACGGCCAACAGGTTCTTCTGGCCGTCCAGAATGAGGCTGACGATCCCGCCCCCGCTAGTTCCTTCGACGCGCAGGTTCGCCAGTTCCTTCTGGAGTTTATCCTGCATCTCCTTGGCCTGCTTGAGCATTCTCTGGAGGTTGCCAAGGTCTTTCATGCTATTCCCTCTCCTTTGTTCCTTTGAGCGGTTCAACCGACAGGATGGTGGCCTTGAAGGTATCCATGAAGGCTTGGACAGAAGGATCCTTCAGCGCGACATCGGTCTCTTTCTCGCGCCGGGTTTCTCGGGGAAGAGCGGTCTCACCTAGCTTGACTTTCACCTTCTGTCCGAACACCTCGGAGGCGACCCGTTCCACCGTCCGGATATCCCGGTGCACGGTATCCCGGTAATATTCATCGCCGCTTGGAAACGATATCTCCATGATCAATGGGGGATCGATGACGAACCTCTTCTCCGGGGAGAACTTGATGTCGAGGGGTTCATCTTTGATCCGGAACGAGGCTTGCTTTGAAAGGATGGCGGCCAGGGAGCTCTTCTCTTTCTGCAGCTCGGCCAGGAGCCTGCGAAAATTGTCCTGTCCGTCTTCCTCCCGCGGCCTGGCCGGCGGGCGGACCGGCTCCGGGCTGGGGATCACGTCGAGTTTTCTTTCGGGCTTCCGGGAAAGGCCAAACGGCCGCATGTCGCCCTCGGGTGAAGACAGAGAGCCTCCGCCGCCCGACTTTTGAACTTCCTCCAGCAGCTCCTTAAGCGGCACGATCCTCCGGAAATGGCAGAGCTTGACGAGGAGCGTCTCCAAGTAGATCTGTGGGAAGTAGGAAAAGCGGAGACCCGGCTCGGCCTGCTGGAGCGCTTGCAGATAGCGGAGGATTTCCTCGAGCGAGGCTTTGTCGGCCTCCTGCCTGAGTTGCTGGAGCTCCTCAGGGTTCAGCGGGAGAAGGTCCTCGACCTCCTGGACCGACTTGACCAACATCAGGTCGCGGAAGTGGCGGATGAGTTCCTTGTAGAAGACATGCAGGTCGTGCCCCTTCTCCATGACCTTTTCGATGAGGGAGAAGACCTGGCCGGGGGCTTGGCCGAGGATCAGGGACGAACCCTCGAACAGGATCTCCCGGCTTATGTTTCCGAGAATGACCTTTAGGTCCTCATCCTGAACGACCTCACCCGAGAAGGCCACAGCTTGGTCGAGGAGGGACTGAGCGTCCCGCAGGCTTCCTTCGGCCGCCTGGGCAATCAGGGACAGTCCGTTGGGTGAAATCGTGATCTTCTCTTTCTGGGCGATGCCCAGCAAATGGTTAATGATATCTTTCTGGGATATCTTCTTGAACTCGAAGTGCTGGCAGCGGGAGATGATCGTTTCCGGGACTTCATGGAATTCCGTAGTGGCGAAGATAAAGACGGTCCGCTCGGGGGGTTCTTCCAGAGTCTTGAGAAGGGCGTTGAAAGCATGGCTGCTGAGCATGTGGACTTCGTCGATGTAGATGATTTTGTAGCGACTGTGAATCGGTTTGTACTTGGCCGTATCCCGGATGGGGCCGATGTCCTCCACCTTGCGGCTGGAAGCACCGTCAATCTCGAGCACGTCGACGGAACGGTCCTCGTTGATCTCCGTACAGAATTCGCACATGTTGCACGGGGTCGGCGTCGGGCCGTGCTGGCAGTTGAGGGCCTTAGCCAGAATCCGGGCGACCGTGGTCTTTCCTGTCCCCCGCATTCCGGCAAAAATGTAGGCCTGGCCGATGCGGTTGGCCTTGATGGCGTTCTGAAGAGTCTGGACCACGGGCCTCTGGCCGACAACCTCCTCGAAGGTCTTGGGCCGGTACTTGCGTGCTAGGATGACGTATGACATCGTCTCTCAGGGTTTCTCTCAGAATGGATACGAATATCCTTTAGAGTACCCATTATTCTAACATAGTTCACTACTGTTTCAAAGGTATTTTCGGCCAAGGCAGGAGTCCCGATACAGCGGTCCCTCTGGAAAGAGGGAGAGGAAATTCGTTGAGAATGAAGCCCCTTATATCTATAATCAACCCGGCCTCGAAAGGAGAACCGGCCTGAACTATCGGAAGAGCTTATTGGAAATCCACCTGGCCGCCGGACTTTTCGGCCTGGCCGGTCTTTTCGGGAAATGGATATCCCTCTCCCCCTTCTTGATTGTTTTGGGACGCGTCGGATTCGCCAGCCTGATTCTGGGCATCGCCCTTGGGATAGCAAGGCAGAGCCTGAGACCTGTCTTACGCCGGCATGCCGCCCTGCTCGTCGTTCTGGGCGCGATCCTGGCCGGCCACTGGGCAGCTTTTTTCCGGTCTATCCAAGTGTCCTCGGTGGCGGTCGGGTTGCTTTCCTGTTACTCTTTCCCTGCCTTCACCGTCCTCCTGGAGCCTCTGTTATCCAGAGAGAAACTGGATAAGAGGAACCTTCTTATGGCTGCGCTCTGCCTTGTCGGTGTGTTCCTGATTGTCCCCCGCCTTGATCTCGGGGACAAGGTCTACCAGGGAGTGCTCTGGGGGCTTCTCGCCGGGGTGACGTTCGCCGTCCTGACTCTTTTCAACCGGCGGCTGGCCCAGGAGCATTCGAGCCTGGGCATCGCTTTCCTGGAGGATTTCTTTGCCACCCTTTTTCTTTTGCCTTGTCTGATGATCATCCCGGCCAGGCCATCGAGTCGAGACCTGGCTCTATTAGCGGTCCTGGGTGTGGCCTGCACGGCTGTTTCTCATACGCTCTTTATCCAGGGGATGAAGCACATCCGGGCTCAGACCGCCAGCATCATCAGCAGCCTGGAACCTGTCTATGGAATCCTATTGGCCCTTATCCTTCTGGGGGAAGTCCCCGCCATCAGGACTCTTGCCGGAGGCACGGTTATCCTAACGACAGTTCTATTTGTCACGTTGAAAGAAAAAAACCGACCGCCGGCCCAAGGGCGGAAATAGCGGCTCAATCGTTCTTCTCTTTTTTCTTTATCCTGCTCTTGGCGGCCTGTTCCTCTTCCTTGTGCCGGTCCGTGATCTTGGCCTTTTCCTCGGCATGGGCTTTCTTCAGTTCTGACGCCTTGACCTCGGCTTCTTTCTTTACTTTTTCCCTCTCCTCAGGGCTCTCTGCCAGCTTCCCCTCGTCATCGACCTTTTTTTTCAGCTCGACTTCATCCCTCTCCTGGCTCTGCTCAAGAAGACGTATCTCTTTGTCCTGATCCTCCCGGAGTCTCCGTTCGATCTCCACGGGAGAAAGGCCCTTCTCGAGTTCTTCCTCGCGGATCTCCGGGGCCTTCTCTTCAGCCTCCTCCTTCTCCAAGAAGACCTTGGGCTTAGCCGCCTCGTTTTTCCTGACGGCCGGGCGGAAGATCTTGACCGCATTCCCGCTGAGGCGGCTCTGCCCCGGCCGCGCTCCCTCTTCGACATCATAGCGCGAAACCTCGCTCTTGGTCAGGCGGCTGACCTGGTCGACGTCGACTCCCTCGTTAATCAGCTGGCGATTGCGGACCGAGAGGTTGGCCTTGTGGACGGTCGTACGGAAGATGGTCCGGTTCCTCTCAAAGGGCAGGACATAGCGGTCGAGGTAGTCGTACTGGAAATATCGCCCCTCGATGAAGACCCAGTAATTGTCTGGAAATTCGTACGGGAGGGAGGCGATCCCGACTCCGGCCACGAACTCGATGTCCGGCGGCAGAGGACTCCAGCCGATGTAGACGTTGCCCCAGCGCCAGCTGACCCAGGCGGGTGCCCAGATCGATCCGGGAACCCAGAACCAGCCCAGGCGAGCGTCCCAACCCCAGCGGCCGTAATGGAAGGGCACCCAACCCCATTCATGGTAGGAAAGCCACGTCCATCCGTAATTCGTCCAGACCCAGCGGCCGTAGGTATAAGGACGCCAATGGTGTCCCACTTGCCGGGGAATCCAGACATAGCCATAAGGGGCGCTATGGACCCAGACTCCATAGGGGGAAAGGTATTCATAGAAGTCGTTATAGTCCATGTCCGCGGGATACCCTTCATAATCCCCCTCGTAGGTCCTCTCCTCACGGGGCGGACGAGGCTGCGGCGGCGTTCCCTCTTCTCCCTCATAGGGAACGTAGATAACGCAGCTTGAAAGAAAAAGGAACCCCAGAAGGATGGCCAGGATGCTTTTTTTCATGGCTTTTTTCCTCCTCGAAACCTTTTTGCAAACATCGTGCCAACAATATTTTTCCCTGTCCACCCTGTGGAGACCGGAATACCGCTTACCATTATGTCCCAAAAAAGGGACACCTGCAACTCAGACGTTTTCCCTTGAAATTTGGAAGGGCGGAGGCCAGAGTTAGATCGATAGTTCAGTTCAACCGCTTGAACACCCTCTTGATACGGCGATAGGCCCAATTCAGGTCCTTCTGTTTGATAATAAGCGGCGGGGCGAACCGGATGACGTTGTCGTGGGTTTCTTTGCACAGGAGCCCCTCTTTCATGAACTCCTCGCAGAAGCGCCGGGCTCCCCCCGCTTCGGGCTTAAGTTCGATCCCGATAAGGAGCCCCCTGCCCCGGACTTCCTTGATATGACGGCTTTTGATCGTCTTGAGCTTTTCAAGGAAGTAGCTCCCCTGCTCGATGGAGTTCTCGATCAGTTTTTCGTCCTGGAGGACACGAAGGGACTCTCTGGCGATGGCGCAGGCCATGGGGTTGCCGCCGAAAGTGGAGCCGTGTTCTCCGGGTTTGAAAACGCCCAGGATATTGCGGTTCGCCAGAGTGGCCGAAATAGGATAGCAGCCGCCGCCCAGGGATTTGCCGATGACGGCCATATCGGCTTTGACATTCTCGTGATCGCAGGCGAAGACCTTTCCTGTACGCCCCAGGCCCGTCTGGATCTCGTCGGCGATGAACAGGACGTTACTCGAGGCGCAGATCTCTTTGGCCTCCCTGAGATAGCCGGCAGGCGGAATGAGGATCCCGGCCTCCGCCTGGATCGGCTCAACCAGAAAGGCGGCGGTGTTGGGCGTGATGGCCTGCCTCAGGGCTTCGATATCGCCGAAAGGAATGATCACAAATCCGGGTGTAAACGGGCCGAAATCATTGCGGTAGAGGGTTTCGGTGGAAAAGCTGATGATGGTCACGGTCCGGCCGTGGAAGTTATTGGCGCAGGCGATGATCTCGGCTTTGTCTTGGGGGACCCCTTTAATCTGGTAGGCCCATTTACGGGCGGTCTTTATCGCCGTTTCGATCGCCTCGGCCCCGGAGTTCATGGCGAGGACCATTTCATAGCCTGTCAGTTCGCAAAGTTCCTTGCCCAAAAGGGGCCATTGATCATTCCGGAAGGCCCGGCCGGTCAAAGTCAGGCGCTTGGCCTGTTCCTGGACGGTCTTGACGATGCGGGGATGACAGTGGCCATGGTTGACGGCTGAATAGCCGCTGAGGAAGTCGAGGTATCTGTTGCCCTCAACGTCCCAGGCCCAGATTCCCTTGCCCTTGGTCAGCACCGCGTCCAGGGGGTGATAATTATGGGCCGTGTAGATGTCTTCGAGGTTGATGAAATCTCGAGTGTCCATTATTTCCTCCTCCTTCGACACAAGCCTTGACTGTACTCCGATTGAGCGTTCGATCTGGCGGAGAGGGTGGGATTCGAACCCACGGTACGCCTTGCGACGCACACACGCTTTCCAAGCGTGCTCCTTAAGCCACTCGGACACCTCTCCGTGCCGGCAAAGTCCGGCTCAAAAAAATGCTCAGGAAATTAACAAATTAGCAGAAAACAGCCTTTTCCGCAAATTTACCAGCGGAAGATGTGGATGATGTCCTTGAGGAGGGCGGCGGCGGCGCCGCGGGGATCGGACTTGCCGCCGGTGACAGTGA
>CAYGXD010000163.1:0-7226 GCA_964353705.1 uncultured Eubacteriales bacterium
AGGCCGGTGCCTCTGTCAAGGTCGGAGGCAGAGAGCGAAGCGAACGTTGGAAGGGGGGAAGCAAAGCTTCCTCCCTCCAAAGGGGCGTTGTGGGAAAACGAGCGTGGTTTCGAGTCCACTTGCCCGAGACCTCTTGAATTGTCACCGTCTTTGTGCGATTCTTTCCGGAAAGTCCGGAGTTATGACGCTCGTCGTCTGAAAGGCAGGCCGATGAAAAAAATCTTTGCGCCCTTCCTGGCTCTCCTGGTTTTTCAGGTTGGCGGGGGAATGGCCCAGGACCTGGCCCTCCGGGGCGGCACGGTCCTCACCATTACCCAAGGTATTATTGAAGACGGCACCGTCCTCATACAGAAAGGAAAAATCACCGCCATCGGGAAGGAGGTCGTCATCCCTCCCGGGATCAGGATAATCGATGTGAAAGGCAGGTATGTCATGCCGGGGATCATCGACAGCCATTCCCATATCGGTTTCAGCGGCGACGACATCAACGAGATGACCGATCCCGTGACTCCCCAAATTTGGATGAAGGAAGGGCTCGATCCCTGGGACGATTCCCTCCTCAAGACGCTATCCGGTGGGGTCACGACAGTGAAGACGATGCACGGCAGCGCCAACGTCATCGGCGGGGTGAACGTGACGATCAAACTCAAGTACGGGAGCCCCGTCGAGGAGATGATCGTTCCGGGCGTCCGCCAGCAGCTTAAGCTGGCCCTCGGGGAGAACCCGAAAAGGCTTTACGGGCAAAAGGGAATTCTGCCTTCAACCCGGATGGGCAGCGCCTATATTCTTAGGAAGGCCTTTACCGAGGCCCGCGAGTACATGGAGAGATGGTCCCGTTATGAAAAGAATAAGGCCTCCGGGAAAAAGGACCTTATGCCCCCCAAAAAGGACCTCCTCATGGAAACTTTGAAGATGGTCCTGGAGAAAAAGCTGGCTGCCGACTGTCATGTTTACCGGGCCGACGAGATCGTCTGGGTCATCAATTTCGGCCGGGAATTCGGGATCGACATCAAGCAGCTTAGCCACTGTGTCGACGGCTACAAGGTTGCCGATATCATGGCTCAGGCCGGCGTCTCCTTCGGCGGCTGGGTGGACTGGTGGGGATTCAAGGAGGAAGCCTATGACGGCTGCCCCTATGGCTTTAAGATTATGTACGACGCCGGCACGAATATCATCATCAACTCGGACAGCGACGACGAAGGCCGCTATCTCTACGTGAACGCGGCCAAGGTCCTGAAGTACAACGATATCCCCGAAACCGACGTGCTCAAGATGATCACGATCAACCCGGCCAGGTCGCTGGAGATGGAGGGGCGGGCCGGAAGCCTGGAAGTCGGCAAGGACGGCGACGTCGCCGTCTTTGAAAAACACCCGCTGGACAGCACGACCAAGTGCCTGCTCACGGTCATCGAGGGGAAGGTCTATTTCGATTATGCCAAAGACAGCCTGACCGCCAGGGAGGCCAGCCATGATTAAAAGAAATCGAATTCTTGGGATCCTGGTTTTTCTGCTCTCTCTGGCCTCTTCCGCCCTTTCTCAGCAGACCATCCTTATCCGCAACGGCCGCATCATCCCCGTTGTCGGACCGGTCATCGAAAAGGGCTGCCTTTTGATCGAGAAGGGCAAGATAGCCAAAATCGGCGGTGACATCGCGGCCCCGCCGGACGCCGTCGTGATCGAGGCCGAAGGCCTATCCGTTTACCCCGGCCTGATCGCGCCGATGACGGCGATCGGACTCACCGGCTACCCCGGTTCCAACGACGACCTGGACGAAGTCGGAGTCTCGGTCCCGCAAATGGACCCGTTTGACGCCCTGAATCCTGAAGACGAGTGCATCGAGGTGGCCCGTCTCGAGGGCGTGACTTCGGTCCTGACGATCGCCGGCACCCAGAACGTCATCAGCGGCAAGTCGATCCTCATCAACCTCGACGGTGATCTGGCCGCAGATATGCTCATCAAGAGGAATGTCGCCCAGATCTTCAACCTGGGGGCCAGGCAGCAAGGGAAGTACCCCGTCACTCTTCCCGGAGTCATGGCTCTGATCAGGGACAAACTCAATCAGACACGGCGCTACATAGAAACCAAAAAGCTGACGGAAAAGAAACCCGGCTCCAAGTCGGAGGAGGCCAGAGGCGAGGGGATGGGAGAGGAAATGTTCAGACCCAGCCCGGAATATGAAGCTCTGATCCCGGTTGTCCAAGGGGAAGTCCCGGCCGTCTTCATAACCGATAATGAAGTGACGATCGCGAATGCCCTCGGACTGATCAAGGAGTTCAACCTCAAAGGGATTCTCTACGCCACGACGGATGTTCTCAAGTATGCCGACCGGATCAAGGAGCAGCAGATCCCGCTGATCTGGGCGGGAACGACGAACATCCCCCGCCGGTGGGAGCCCTTCGATCACAATTTCCGGGCCGGCTCAATCCTCGCTGACAAGGGAGTTTTGTTCGCCTTTGACCAGCTCGGCTGGGGACCGGGAAACCGAAATGTCCGCAACCTTCCCGTCCCGGCCGCCCACTCCGTAGCCCACGGGCTTTCGGAGGAGGCGGCGATCCGCGCGATGACTATCAGCCCGGCGAGGATCTTCGGCGTTGAGCAGGAGCTCGGCTCTCTCGAAGTGGGGAAGACGGCCAACCTCGCCCTCTGGAGCGGCTCTCCCGTCCAGATGAGATCGCGGGTCCTAAAAGTGATAATCAAGGGCCGGATCATCCCGCCCCAAAGTGTCCAGACCCGTCTCCGGGACAAATTCGAGAGGATCGTCCGGGAGCGCCGGTCAAAACCCGGCAACGAGGCTCGGTGAAGCGGGGAGGCGCTGATTGACGGGGTTAGATTTTTATAATATAAAGGTATCAGGGCTTTGGACATGAGAAGGACAGCACTGGGAACAGCACTCTTGGCCTTCCTCGTGATCAGTCACCTTTCGGCCTTTCAACAGGGCGCGTTCAGAGGGACAGTCAAGGATACAAAAGGAAATCCTCTGGAGGGGGTCAAGGTCACCATCATCTCAATGAGCTATTCGTCCGTCAAGCTGACGGTCCGCTCCGACAAAAAGGGGCAATTCACTCAAATCGGCCTGCAGCCCGATTATTATCAGCTCCGCTGTGAAAAGGACGGTTTCCTCCCGGTCGTGCTGGAGAAGAGAGTACCGCTTGGGGACACCATCGACGCCAGCTTCACGATGGAAGAAGGCACTCCGACCATGAGTGAGGCCCTCGGAGAGAAGGACTTCAAGCGGGGGAACGATCTTTTCGGCTCCGGCCGATACGAGGAGGCGGCCGAAGCCTATAAGGAGGGCATCCTCAAGGAGCCGCAGGAACCCATCTACTTGAACAACCTCGGGATCTGTTTCACCAGGCTGGAGAAATACGATCAGGCTATTGAAGTTTTTCAAGCGATGCTCAAGATCCGCCCGGAAAGCTATTCCGCCAACCGCAGCCTGGGCGAGCTCTTCGGCCTTCAAAAAAAATACGCCGAGGCCCTCCCCTATTTCGCCAAGGCTTCGGAGGTCAGCCCGGACGATCCTGAGGCGTTCTACAATCTGGGAGCTTGCCTCCTTAATACCCAGGAATATGACCGGGCCGCGGCGGTCTTTCTTAGAGCGAAAGAGCTCAAGCCGGATTATGCCGCGGTCTATTATCAGCTGGGGATGATCTCCGTCAACCAGAACAAGAAAGAGGAGGCCGTCCAGTACCTCCAAAAATTCCTGGAGTTGGCGCCCGATGACGGCCGGGCGTCCACGGCCAAACAGCTTTTAGATTACCTCAAAAATTCCCTTTTTCCATGAGGTATTGAGCGGATGCCGATGACCAAGAAGTACCCAATGGTCCTGGGGGTTTTCCTGGCGGTCATGCTCCTCGAGGTTACTCCCTCCGCCGCCGGGTTTCAGCAGAAGCCTCCCTCCCAAAACGAGAAGCCCGTCGGGATGCCGGAAAAATATAAGAAATGGATCGACGAAGAGGTCCCGTACATCATCTCCGACAACGAAAAGGCGGTTTTTAAGAGCCTGCGCACCGACGATGAACGGGAAGGATTCATCAAGACGTTTTGGAAAAGACGCGATCCAACGCCCGAGACTCCCGTCAATGAGTTCCGGGAGGAGCACTACCGCCGTATAGAGTGGGCCAACCAGCGCTTTTTCGAGGGAAAGGCGGGCTGGCGCACCGACCGGGGACGGATTTATATCATGTTCGGGCCCCCCGACTTTTTCGAGACAAATCCCGGCGGAGGAAGGGGATTCCTTTTCGACCCATCGGGTCCAACGGCGGAATTTCCCTCGGAGGTCTGGACGTACCGGCACATCCCGGGTCTGCGGGAACGAGTCGGACGGATCGATCTCTATTTTATCAATTATTACAACGCGGGATCATACCAGCTGACGACCACTCCCGCCCTGGCCAACGCCCTGCGCAACCTTCCCATGCCCGCGCGGAACGTCGGCTACGAGGGGTCCCAGGGCGAGGCCTATCCGGGAGAGGGAGACAAGAACCTGGCCTTTAACCCGATGGCGCAGCTGACCCTGCTGGCCGACCTGAACAGGTCGCGGGGCGAGGTCCTGGAGGAGATGGAAAGGAGCGAGCGCATCAGAAAATTGAAGGGGATCGTCGAAACCAACGAATCCCTGGCGACCCTTCCGTTCATCGACCAGGAGAGTTTTCTCAAGGGGCCGGAAAATATCGTTTCGGTTCCCCTGAGCATCGAGGTTTCGGGCAAAGATGTCCAATTCCAGGAGGCCGGGGACCGGTACAGAGGGATCGTCAATTTTTATATCGAAGTCAAAGACCAGAGCCAGACCGTCTATCAGATCAGCGACCGGCTCGAGATGAACCTGAAGGAGGAGACCTATAAGCGTCGTCTGGCGGATGCCTATCAGTACAAGCACCGTCTGGATCTCAAACCGGGCGATTACTTTTTCCATATCGTGGTCTGGGACGAGCTCAGCAGCAGCGTCGGCTACAAGGACAAGCGAATCACCGTGCCCGCCTTTCCCGCGGAAGGGCTCTGTCTGAGCGACGTCATCCTGGCCAAGAGCGTCCGGGTGGTGGAGATCCCCAAGGATTCTCCTTTGGTCGTGGACTCCAAGGACATCCCCGCGCTGCAGGCGCTCGAGAAAGGCAACCTCAAAGTACCTGATAAGCTGGAACTCACCCGCCGACAGGGCGACCCTTTCACCTTTGGAAACCTGGAGGTCGGCCCCAACCCTTCGGCCGTCTACAAGCCCGACGAGGAGCTCGTTTTCTTTTACCAGATATATAATCCGGCCTTCGATGCCGCTCAGAACAGAGCCGCGCTTCTCATCGAGCACCAGATCTGGAAGGGTGACCAGATGGTGACCGCGATCGACGGGCCGCAGGAAGCCAGTATTCCGGCCGAGCAGAGATCAAGCTATATCAACAGCGGCGCCCGGTATACACTCAGCGGTTTCGAAGCCGGACAGTACACGCTGGTCATATCAGTGAAGGATGTCATCTCCGGCCAGGTCATCGAGAAACGGGCGAATTTTACCGTTAAGTAGACCGGTTTTTCGGGAAGGAGAAAATCATGAAAAAGCCCCCGAAGACAACTCTCAAAATCATGGGCCTTTCCGCCGCGCTGGTTTTCGTCCTTCTCTCAGGCGGATGGGTCAGGCCGGGAAACCTCTCCCAGGAAAAGGCGGGGGAGCTCGTGGCGAGTAAAAAAATCGGCTACTTCACCTATCTCAGTGATGAAGTTTCGGCCGCCCTCCTGGTGGATGTTGAACTGGCCAAGATGAGAAAGACCGAAAAATATATTCCCTTGGCCTTTAAGCTGGCGAACAAGGGTGTCCTGGCCCTGAAGGTTAAGAGACAGAGCTTCCAGCTCGTTGACCCATCGGAGGGGGCGGTTTCGATGCCCGCTTTCAAGGCGCTGGAGGCCTCCTATAAAAACTACTCCGCGGACGCCCGGTACTATGCCCGCAAAGTCTTCGTCGAAGGCGATATCCAAACCAGCTTCTCGTCGTTCCGCAAGCTCCAGTGCAGTTTCTTCCCACATCCTTATAAGGACAGCGTCCTCCACGACGTGCTGATCGAGGAGGTCGAGCTGCCCCAGGGGACTTTCGTCGAAGACCTCATTTATTTCCCCAGGCCGAAGAGCGTCGGGCCGGGTCAGGTGCTCCGGCTGAGGCTTCTGGACGATAAGCTCGAGCCTCATGCCGAAGTCGGTTTCATTATCGACTAGTGTCCCGTCCTGCAAATCCCCTTCCAAAGTTCTCCCCAAGGACGGGACCCTTCCAGGGGGGAGTCAGGCTCCCCCCCTCGGACCTTTGGCGGAGACACTAACATTTGCCCGCCCTTAATTTTAAGGGCGGTAGGTGGGTTTAGTGTATTAATAATAGAGTCCGGAAGAGTGTCTCCGCAAGGCTTAATCGCTCTGCTCCGCTGACCCCCTGAGGGGAACGACGCCGTCCCCCTCAAACTCCCCCGCGGTGGCGCGTCTTCAATGAACTGTACTAATGGACAGTTATTTGTGAGACGCACCACTAATCGCCAGCTCGCGCAGCATCAAGTCAAAAATGTCATTCGCCCGGCAGTCTTTCGTTATGGGGTAGGTGTCGATCAGAATGCGGCGAGTGCTCGAGGCGGCTTCATCAAAGACAAGTTTTAGAAAAAGCAGCGTCGGGATCCCTTCCACTAGATAGAAAGCCCGCGGGCCCTCGTAATCATCCCAGCATATGCCCGTTTTGTCGAGAGCGGAGAGAGTCTTGAATTCCCGGCTGGTGATGATCTCGGGCCGGACCTCAACAAACAGAATGGGCAGCAACACATCGATCTCAGTTCCCCAGGTCCACGTCTCTTTGTTGAATGTCCGGATTTGATCGAAATAGTAGGCCCTGTCCGGGGGTCCATCCGTGTAGGTCCCGGTATAGACTCCGACGAGGATCTCGTCCGCTTTCTCGAAGGATCTCTGCATCTCGTCGCGCATCGAGCGGTGATAAGGTTTCAGCGAGATCCGGGGGGCCGGCGGGACAACGACCTTGCTCTCCGGCTCAGTCCGGACTTCGGGGGGCGGGGAAGTGCAACTCACTAGGGCGAGCCCGGCCCAGACCAGGACTCTGGTCATAAGACATACCCGTGAAACGGAGAGCTTCATCCTTTCTTAAGCCACTATCTTATTCAATTCCCGGCCGATTTCAAGCGGAAGCATCTCTTTTTATGTGATAGACAACTTGGGGATGGAGAAGCGACCTCGAAGGTTCAGCCTTCCCGAAA
>CAYGXD010000164.1:0-7177 GCA_964353705.1 uncultured Eubacteriales bacterium
CCGAAGGTCAGCCATTCCGGTCGTCCCCAAAGGGAGGAGGAGTCAATGCGGGAGAGCTCTGCCGCCCAGCGGTCTTCTTTCTCCTGCCAGGCTCGGAGGGCCTCGAGTGAATTGTCGGTCAGACGGTCCTGGGGGGCGTCGGCCAAGCCCAGGAAGGCGGCCTGTTCGGGGTAACGGGAGAGCGCCTCTTTGATGTATTCGTCCGCCATCGCCGTGATCCGGGCCGCCAAGGCCTCTGACGCAGGCTGCTGCGCGGAGGACTGCTTATTTCGGCAGGCGGAGGAGGAAAAGGCGAGAAAAGATGCCACGAGAATGCAATAAAGATTCCTTTTTTTCAACGTTCGACCTCTCTTACTCCACGTTGTTTCTAAAATTCGTCCGCAGAGTTGGATAGCTATTACTATTCCTAGGCTCTACTGCGGCACTCCAGATTATGAATTGACATTGGGGGATATGTCAACGGATTAAAGGTCCTATGAATGAAAGTCCTGAGGCTCTTGAGAATTCGAGAAGATTGTCCACGTCCTAATCATCTGGGTACGTTCATCTTCCTGAATATTGACATTGTGGCTATATGAATATATAATGTAGCTACAATGAAAGACACCACAACCGTCGGGATTAGGGAATTGAAGAATAAGCTGAGCCATTATCTTGGCTATGTCAAGCAGGGGAAAAAGCTCGCCGTCACGGAAAGAGGAAGAATCATTGCTTACCTGACCTCGGCAGGAAAAATCCCCGACTTCGAAAAAATGGTCGAGCTTGTAAGGGAAGATTTGGCCTTCTGGAAGGGAGGCAAGCCGCTCGGTTCTGCCCGGCCGGCTAAAGTGTGCGGGAAGCCCGTCTCCGAGATCGTCATCGAAGAAAGAAGATGATCCTGTACCTCGAGACAAGCGATCTCGTCAAGCTCTATGCCGAAGAGCCGGATTCGAATATGATCTCGGACCGAGTGCGAGCAGCCGATATTGTTACCACTTCGATCCTCTCTTATGCTGAGGCCAGGTCGGCTCTCTCCCGGAAATTCCGGGAAAAAGGGATAGAGCAAAGAGAGTACGATCGAGTGAAGAAAGAACTCGAAGCGGACTGGGAACACTATTTTGTCCTTCACTTAACCAACGATTTGGTCAAGGCTGCCGGAGACCTCTCGGAGAAACATGCTTTGCGGGGATTTGACGCCCTTCATCTCGCCTCGGCAGTGGAGGTCAAAAGGCTCACTTCCCTGCCGGTGACATTTTCTTCCTCTGACGCCAGGCTCCGGGCGGCGGCGCGGGACGAAGGCTTGACCTTGGCTTGATCCTAAAGCCCGGCAAAATTGAATAATTAATTTAAGAAGGGTCGATTCAAGCAGGACTTTTACGGACTTTTCAGCGCCACTAACCTTTTTTGGGTATCCTCGACTTCGGGCTGGCCGGGGTCGGCGTCCTTCCAGAGACCGAGGAACTCCTTATGATTTACGGAATTCCATAGTTTATTTTTCGAGGCCGATTCTTCTTAAAAGGTCGGTGAAACGCGGGTCGGAGCGCACAGAATCGATTCTGGAGTGATTCTTCAGACACTCTACTAAATATGGGTCGCGCTCTCGGAAAGCTTTTTCAAGCCACGCAAAGGCCTGGTCCTTTTCTCCGAGAGCTGCAAAAACAAAGGCTATAAGCCCGGACGATACATAATTCTCTTTTGAATACTCTATGATATTGTCGAGTATCTTCCGAGCCGCTTCTCTTTTCCCCATAAGGGCGTAGCAGCCGGCAAGATCAGTTTCCGGGTCTTTTGATCCTCCACTCAGCTCGATCGCCCGAAGATAAGATCTGACGGCTTCCTCATATTTCCCCATCGCTTCATAGGAATATCCGAGAATTTCGTGAGTTGCATATAGATTAGGGTCTACTTCAAGTGCTTTGTTCAATTCTTCGACGGCCTGACCATACCGGCGTGCGTAATAAAGGCAAACACCTAAACTTGAGTTTATCTTGGGGGCTAAGGGATCAAGATTCCGAGCTGTTAGGGATTCTTTGATCGCCTCCTCGTGCCTGCCTAAGGCTGACAAAAGTTCCCCATACCATTGGTGGGCTGTAGCATAGGCGGGATTCAGTTCAATGGCCAGCTTAAATTCTTTCTCGGCGCCAACAAAATCCCAGTCATACTCCTTCATAACGGCGGCCAAAGAAGCGTGAGCCTCAGCGAGTTTGTCATCTATTTCTAGTGCCTTCAATGCCGCTGCTTTAGCCTTGGGATACGCCTTTTCAGGCGGCCATAGCCCATTGCTTCCAAGAACGTCGTAAGCATCGCTCAAGCCGGCATAGGCAAGCGCATAATTTGGGTCTATTTCAATCGCCTTCTCGAAATATGCAATCGATTTTGCTATGTATTCACCCCTCTTATTCCAAAAATTGCGGCCCTGTAAATAAAGGCTATAGGCCTCGAGATTCTCGGTGTAGTTCTTGATGAGGGGCGCGCCCTTCTCACCCAATAATTTAATCTTCAGCGCTGCAACTATGGCTTTGGCAATGTCATCCTGGATAGAAAAGATATCGGCCATTTTTCGATTATAGATCTCAGACCAAATTTGGCGGCCGTCCTGGATATTGCTGATTCGGGCCGTGACGCGAAGGTTGTCCCCGGCCACCTGAACGCTCCCATCCAAAACATTTTCGACACCGAGCTTCTGGCCGATCTCAGGGATATCCTGGGTTTTCCCCTTGAAGTAAAAGGCGGAGTTTCTGGCCGGAACCCAGAGGCCTTCGATATTGGTCAAGGCGTTGATGAGCGTTTCTGAAATGCCGTCGCACAAGTATTCATTGTTTTTGACCTGGCTCAAATCTTCAAAAGGAAGCACCGCGATGGACTTTTTGGCCGAGGCTGCAGGGGCCGCTTCTTTTTTGGGGAAGGCCTTCCAGATGACGATCGAAGCGATGGCAAGAAATAAAACCCCAAGAGCGGGCAGAAGAGCCTTCCTTAGACCAAAAGTTACCGTTATTTCCTTCGAAGTGAAAGCCTTTTTCTCAGGCACGACCCGTTCAGTCGTCGGGATCCCCTTTTCGATCTTCTCCAGTTCTGAGTAGACTTCAGCCGCCGTCTGGTATCTTTTGCTCTTGTCTTTTTCCAGGCATTTGAGAATGACCCCGCCGAGGTCATCAGGGATATTGGGATTAAACTGTTTCGGATTCTTTGGGACCTCCCCCTTGTGCTTCATGGCAATGCTCAGGGCCGTATCCCCCTGGAACGGCACCCGGCCCGTGGCCATCTCATAAAGGACGATCCCCAAGGAATAGATATCCGAGCGCTGGTCAACCTCTTTGGCTTCCGCCTGCTCAGGAGACATATATTCCGGCGTCCCTATAAGGACACTCGGACCGGTTATCCCCCTCTCTCTGAGCGACCGGGCGATCCCGAAGTCCATGATCTTCACGTTCCCGCCCTTGTCGATCATGATATTGGTGGGCTTCAGGTCCCGGTGGACGACACCCTGACTGTGGGCTTCTGTTAAGCCGTCGCAGATCTGTTTCCCAACGCTCAGGACGGTTCCCATTCCGAGCATCCCCGACATCCGGATCATCGTCTTGAGGTCTTCACCGCCGACATATTCCATAGTGATGAAGTGGGCGCCCTCGGCTTCTCCGATATCGAACATCCCGCAGACATTCTTGTGCCGGATCTTCCGGGCCAGCTTGAGCTCGTTCGAGAAACGCTCGATCGTCTCTCTGTCCGAGGCGATCTCGGGTTTGATGAGCTTGAGGGCGATTTTATCCTTGATCTTGTTATCGAAAACCTTGTAGACCTTGCCCATCCCGCCTTTGCCGAGTTCCTCGATCACCTGGTAGCGGCCGGCGAAGGTCGAGCCGGTCGTGAGTTCCCGGAGGAAGGCCTGGAGGGTCTCCGTCTGGAGGATAGAAAATTCCTTGGCCGTTTCCAGTTTTGCGCCGCAGCCGGAGCAGAAAAGGGATGTGTCGGCGTTTTCGGCTTGGCATTTCGGGCACTTGATGGCCATATCGGCGTCTTTCGTATCCTTATTTATAGAGATTCATTTTCTTGAGGAGGGCATGGAATCGAGGGTCCGGGCGGAGGATATCCCACCCTGGTCCGACCTTCATGAAGCACATGGTTGGCTCACGCTCTTCCAGGGCCTTTTCAATTAGCTCAAACGACCTATCGACATTCCCAAGCTCTTGATAGAGACCGGCTGAGATGATCGATCTGGGATATTCTTTCTTGAAGCGGTCTTCCAGGGCGTGGAGGATCTTTATCGTTTCGTCTTTCTGACCCAGCCTGGCATAGGCACGTCCCAGAAACAAATATGCGTAGTTAAGCCCGCCGATGAGTTCGATCGCTTTTTTCAGTTCCGGTATAGCTTCCCTATACATTCCCTTCTCGTAGCATAAAACCCCCATATAGAGATGGAAATAGCTGAAGTTCGGCTCGATCTCATTGGTTTTCCTGAGCTGTTCTTGAGCCCCATCATAACGGCGCGCTATGAGGAGATGGTAACCTAATTCAGCATTCATCCAGAGGGACAATGGGTCGAGCTCCACGGCCTTTTTTTGGGCCAGGATGCCTTCCTCGATGCGGCCTTGGGATATAGAATGCCAGGCTAAACCGAAATACGCATAGTCCAACCCCGGGTTGAGAGAAAGGGCTTTTTTGAATCCTTTTTCGGCCGCCGTCCAATCCCAGTCATAGAATTGCGAAACCCAGGCCAAAGCGGCATGGGCCTTGGGAAGTGTGCTATCGATTTCCAGGGCTCTTTGGGCTGCCGCCTTGGCTTTAGGGTAGGTGTCGTGTGGCCGGGCAAGGCCCAGCACCGGCAGGCTATTCAAGTTCATGGCCAGATGGGCATGAGCCAGAGCATAGTGGGGATCGATCTCGAGCGCCTGATGGACGCAGGCCAAGCCTCTTTTCAGCCCTTCTTGCGTCCTTTTTGCCCAGAAATACCAGCTTTTGAGCAGCAGGTTATGGGCCTCCAGGCTATCCGTGTAGCGCTTGACGACCTGATCTTTCTCTTTTCCCAGGAGCTCGATCTTCAGCTTGTCCACGATCTCCAAGGTCACTTCTTCTTGAATGTCGAAAACATCCTTCAGCTCGCGGTCGAACCGCTCGGACCAGAGATGATAGCCGTCGGCGACGTTGATGAGCTGGGCGGTGATTCGCAGTCTGTCGCCGGCTTTTCTCACGCTTCCTTCCAGAACGGCTTCCACATTCAGTTTCTCTCCGACCTCGCGGATGTCGATTTCTTTTCCTTTGAAGGCGAAGGCTGACGTCCGGGCCACCACCTTCAGCTCCCGGATGTGGCACAAGGCGTTGATGATCTCCTCGCTCAGGCCGTCGCAGAAATATCCCTGCTCTTGCTCCGGGCTGAGGTTGGAGAAGGGGAGGACGGCGATGGATTTTTTCCACTTCCTCTCCAGCATCTTGTCTGTGTCGGAGACCTTGGATGCGGTTATACCGGTGGTAGCCGCAACGGATTCGATGGCATGCAGGGCGGCCAGGATCTCATCGACCCCCTGGTACCTTCTCTCCTTTTCTTTCTCCAGACATTTCAGGATCAAGCGGCCCAGCTCTTCGGGGATTTGCGGGTTGAGCTCCCGCGGGTCCTTGGGGACCTCGGTCTTGTGCTTAACGGCGATGCTCAAGGCTGTGTCGCCCGCGAACGGCACTCCGCCCGTCAGCATCTCGTAGAGGATGATCCCCAGCGAATAGATATCCGACCTCTGGTCGGTGTCTTTTCCCTCGACCTGCTCCGGGCTCATGTACTCCGGGGTGCCGATCATTACTCCGGCACCCGTGATGCCTTTCCCGCGGAGCGAACGGGCGATCCCGAAGTCCATGATCCGGGCGTTTCCGTCCTCGTCGACCATGATGTTCTGGGGCTTGAGGTCCCGGTGGATGACGCCCAGCTTGTGGGCCTCCTCGAGGCCGTTACAGACCTGGCGGGCGATGGCGATCGCCTGGCCGGGGCTGAGCCGTCCGACCTTCCGAATAAGCTGCTTGAGGTCCTCGCCGCGGACATACTCCATGGTGATATAGTTTGTTCCCTGATCCTCGCCCAGGTCGAACATCTGGCAGACGTTCTTGTGGCGGATCTTCCGGGCCAGCTTGAGCTCGTTCGAGAAACGCTCGAGCGCCTTTTTGTCCAGGGCGGCCTCGGGCCGGATGAGTTTGAGGGCGATTTTCTCACCGACCTTGGTGTCGTGGACCTTGTAGACCCGGCCCATGCCGCCGTGCCCGATTTCTTCGATGACCTGGTAGCGGCCGGCGAAGGTCGAGCCGGTGGTGAGTTCCCGGAGGGAGGCCTGGAGGGTCTCCGTCTGGAGGATAGAAAATTCCTTGGCCGTTTCCAGTTTTGCGCCGCAGCCGGAGCAGAAAAGGGATGTGTCGGCGTTTTCGGCTTGGCATTTCGGGCACCGGACGGCCATGGCCGACCCCTCCTCCCAAAGATGGCTAAAGGTTATCAAGGAAAGGGTCCTGAGTCAAATTGTCTGTTCTCAAGGTTGGCATCTCCCTTCATGTGATAGGGATTTCAGACAACTTGGGAATGTCAACGCTCCGCGGCGAATTCAGCCGAATCCCTCTTGAGCACGATCTGGATGAGCGTTCGCTCTTTCCAGAAACGCCGCGGCTGAGAAGTTGTGTTAATAAAACCGTTTCAAGTTCATCCCGGCGTAGAGGCTGCCCACTTCCTCTTCATAGCCGTTAAAAATAGCCGTCTTGCGCTTGCCGTCCTCGCCGAACCGGCGCTCGGTCGCCTGGCTCCAGCGGGGATGGGAGACGAAGGGATTCACATTGGCATAAAAGCCGTATTCCTCGGGGTTCTCCTTCATCCAGGCGCTCTTGGGCATCTTCTCCACGAACCGGATCCGCACAATGGACTTGATGCTCTTAAACCCGTATTTCCAGGGGACGACGAGCCGAAGCGGAGCCCCGTTCTGCGGCGGGAGGTACTCCTCGTACATGCCGACGGCCATGAGCGTCAGTGGATGCATCGCTTCGTCCATCCTCAGTCCCTCGACGTAGGGCCAGGGGAGAACTTTGGTCTTTTGAAACGGCATTTGCTCCGGGTCATATAGCGTCGTGAATTCGACGAACTTGGCTGCCGGGGTCGGTTCGCATTTCTTGACCAACTCAGCAAGGGGAAAACCGATCCAGGGAATGACCATGGACCAGCCTTCCACACAGCGCCAGCGGG
>CAYGXD010000165.1:0-7140 GCA_964353705.1 uncultured Eubacteriales bacterium
ATGATCTGGTCCGTGTTTCTCACCGCGGCTCTGCTGTCCGCTTGTTCAAAACCGGCCAAGGCCCCGGAAGGCATTCTCTTTAAGGACGATGTCGCCTTCCTCAAAGCCCACACCAGTCCCATTGTCCTCAGCGCCAAGGACGGATCGGCCCAGGTGGCCGTCAGCCCCGACCTCCAGGGCCGGGTCATGACGAGCTCGGCGGGAGGACCCCAGGGGTCGAGTTTCGGCTGGATCAACCGGGAGTTGATCGCCTCGGGCCAGAACAACCTTCATATGAACGGCTTCGGCGGGGAAGACCGCTTCTGGCTCGGCCCCGAAGGCGGCCAGTTTTCCATTTTTTTCAAGAAGGACGACCCCTTCGACCTCGACCACTGGTACACTCCGCCGCCCATCAACGAGGGCTCCTATGATGTCGTCGCTCAGGAAACGGACCGCATCCATTTCCGCAAGGCCATGCATCTTCAGAACTATTCGGGGACGGAGTTCGACCTCGAACTCAACCGAATAATCCGTCTCATCGGGCGGGAGGAAGTCCGGGCTCTGGGAATCCCCGCGTCAGAGGGGGTCAAGATGGTGGCCTTTGCGTCCGAAAATTCAGTCACTAACATGGGCTCAGCACCCTGGACGAAAGAAACTGGGCTTCTTTCAATCTGGATACTTGGGATGTTTAATCCTTCGCCGGAAACGACCATCGTCATCCCGTTCAAACCCGGGCCGGAGGTAGACCTCGGACCGGCCGTCAATGACAACTACTTCGGCAAGGTCCCTGCGGACAGGCTGATCGTCAAGGCCGGAGTTCTCTTTTTCAGCGGCGATGGAAAGTACAGAAGCAAGATCGGGATCTCGCCGCGCCGGGTCAAGCCCTTCGCCGGGAGCTATGACGCGGCCAAGAAGGTCCTGACCGTCGTTCACCTGACCGTTCACGAAGGGGTTGCCGACTACGTGAACTCCATGTGGGAGGTCCAGGAGAATCCTTTCAGCGGGGACGTCGTCAACAGCTACAACGACGGCCCGCCCGCGCCAGGCGCCAAGCCGCTTGGTCCCTTTTATGAACTCGAATCCTCCTCGCCGGCGGCCGCCCTCAACGCCGGTGAAACGCTCATCCATGTCCATACGACGATCCATTTTCAAGGGGAGGACGAGGCCCTCGACGAAATCGCCAGGACGATTTTCGGCGTCGGCATTGCGGAAATAGAACAAGCTTTCAGGAAAGTATAGGGCCCCTTAGCACAGCCGGCACTATTTCAATATTCTTCGCTGTTGCCAAGGCGAGGGCCAGTTGGCGACAAACCCGTTTGAGGGCGTAGCGGGCAGGGGTCTCCTCCGGAGGAGGAGAGAGCGGAGCCCGAAAGCGAGTCGCTTTTGGCTCGCCGGGACAAAAGCGGCGTGGTTTGGAGCCAATTGGCCCGAGCCTAATTTTCCTTGACATCGTTTTCAAAATTACTGTAAAAATAGTGTTTCCTGAAGGGAGAACGGCATGTTCGTTTGGGTCTTTCATAGAGTTTCGGGGCTCCTCCTCATTGCGCTCCTTGGGATCAAGTTCTTTACCTCGTTCTTCCTGATGACCAAGGACCAGAAGCCCGACTGGGCGCTCGTCCTCCACACGAATAAGCTGACCGATTCGCTGCTTATCATCCTGGTCGTGTACCACGCGCTTTACGGCCTGCGCACGGTCATCATGGACATGGGGGCGCGCCGGGAGAAGCTCCTTTTCTGGGTCTTCACCACCCTCGGTTTCGTCCTGAGCGCCGGCCTGCTCGTCCTCTATTTCACCAGGAATTATTGATGATCACGCACGACATCCTGGTGGTCGGCGGGGGACTGGCCGGTCTTTCGGCCGTCCTCAGCGCCGACCCGCGGCTTTCGCTGGCCGTCATCTCCCGCGTTCATCCACTCCGCTCCCACTCCGTCGCGGCCCAGGGGGGGATCAACGCCGCCCTGGGGAACAGCCCCGAAGGAAAAGACGACAATTGGGAGAAACACGCCTTTGACACGATAAAAGGAAGCGATTACCTAGCCGACCAGGCTGCCGCCGAGCTGATGTGCCGCGAGGCCATCCCGGCCATATATGAGCTGGAGCACTTCGGCGTTCCCTTTAACCGCTTTCCCGGCGGCCTTATCGCCCAGAGGCCATTTGGCGGCGCCGGCTTCCCGAGAACTTGTTTCGCCGCCGACCGCACGGGGCTGGTCATCGCCCATACGCTCTTCGAGCAGGCGGTCAAGAAGCAGAGCAAGGTCTACGAGGAAGCGTTGGTGACCAAGCTCATAGTCGAGAATGGGCGGTGCGTCGGCGTCGTCATCTATGACCTGGCTACAGGGCAGATCTTGCCTATCCGGGCGAGAGCCGTCATCTTCGCCACCGGCGGCTACGGCCGCGTCTATCTAAGGACGACCAACGCCTACATCAACCATGGAAGCGGAATCGGGATGGCTTACCGGGCCGGGGTGGCTCTCAAGGACATGGAGTTTGTCCAGTTCCATCCTACTTCCATCTACCCGAAGAACATCCTGATCACGGAGGCCGCCCGGGGCGAAGGCGGCCATCTTGTCAACAACAAAGGCCGGAGGTTCATGGCGGATTACGCGCCGTCGGCCATGGAGCTGGCGCCACGGGACATCGTCGCCCGGGCCATCCAGACCGAGGTGGACAAAGGGAACGGGTTCGAGGATGAGTACGTCCACCTGGACCTGCGGCACCTGGGCCAGAAGAAGATCGACAAGCGTCTGCCTTCGGTCCGCGAGATCTGCATCAAGTTCGGCGGCCTCGATCCGGTGGATACGCCGATCCCGATCCAGCCCGCCCAGCATTACTCGATGGGCGGTATAGACGTCGATGTCCGTTGCACCACTTCGCTCCCGGGATTTTACGCCACCGGGGAGTGCGCCTGCGTAAGCGTCCACGGAGCCAACCGTTTAGGTGGGAATTCACTCCTCGATACCGTCGTTTTCGGCAAGATCGCCGGCCGGGAGGCCTCGAATTTCGTCCAGGGGCTGGAGCGGAAGGACGGAGACGAGGAGCATCTGTTCGCTGAAGCGGCGGCCGAGAAGGCGAAGGTCGATGGCTGGCTCACTCGCTCCGGCGGCAAGATGGCCCATCATCTCCTCAATGACCTCAAGGTCGTCATGAGCGAGAAGGCGGGGATCTTTCGGACAAAAAAGCAGCTCGGGGAGGCCTTGGAGGCGATCCGCCAGATCCGGGAGGAATACGGCCGGGCTTTCATCTCGGGCCGGTGCCTTCGCTACAGCCAAGCCGTCGTCAACCTAGTCGAGTTCGGCTACATGGTTGATCTAACCGAGGCCATCACTTTGGGGGCGCTCCTCCGGGATGAGACGCGCGGCTCCCACTACCGGCTTGACTTCCCCAAGCGCGACGATGCCGGTTGGCTCAAGCACACCCTTCTCAGCCTGCGGGAAGGGAAGCCCGAAGTCGCCTATCGCGATGTCCAGATCACCAAGTACCAGCCCCAGGAAAGAAAGTACTGAGATGAAATACACCTTCCGGATCCTGCGTTTCGACCCCGGAATCGACCAGAGTCCCTGTTTTCAGGACTTTGCCTACGAGACCGAGGAGAAAAAATCGCTGCTCGAAGCGCTGATGGACATCCGCAACGACCAGGACTGCTCTCTGGCCTTCCGGTACAGCTGCCGGGAGGCGGTTTGCGGGTCCTGTGCCATGGTTATCAACGGCCAGTTCGACCTGGCCTGCCGGACCATGGTGGATTCCCTGAATACTTCGCTCATCGTGATCGAGCCGTTGCCCAATCTGGAGATCCAGAAAGACCTCATCGTGGACATGGAGCCTTTCTGGCAAGCGCTCCTCGCCGTCGAGCCTTTCCTCTTTGCCGGCGATTCAAGACCTGAAAAAGGCCACCGGATCGAAGACCGGCAGATTGAAAAGATCGACCAGTTCGTCAGCTGCATCATGTGCGGCTGCTGCTATGGTGCCTGCCCGGTCGTGTCCCGGGACGAGCGGTATCTGGGGCCGGCCGCTCTGGCCAAGCTCTACCGTTTCGTCAAGGACCCCAGGGACAAACGCGGCTATAAGCGCTGGTCGAGGATTAATACAGAGACCGGTGCCTGGGGATGCGACACGGTCTTCAAGTGCAACGAGGTCTGTCCGCGAAAGGTGCGGCCGGCAGACGGGATCGAGGGGCTGAGGCGGAAGCTCGTCCTGGGCAAGCTCAGGAGCCTTTTCAGGCAGGAGAGATGAGACTTAAACATTCGCTTTTCACGCGGCGGCAATTTCTTAATGGCCTGCTCGGCGGCTGGCTGGGCGGCCTGGCGGCCATTTTCCTGTACCCGGTTCTGAGATTTGTCTTCCCGCCGGAACGCGAGCCGGAGCAGGTCCTGCTGCCGCTGGCTGATTACGGCAGCCTAGAGCCGGGAGCGATCAAGAATTTCGCCTGGGGAAGCAAACCCGGGATGCTCAAGAAGACGGCCGGGGGGGAGCTCATCGCTTTCGTCAGCGTCTGCACTCACCTCGACTGCAATGTCGCGTACCTCCCGGAGCAGAAGAAATTTTTTTGCGCCTGCCACGAAGGCTGGTATGACGAGAACGGAGTCAACATCGGCGGGCCGCCGCCCAAACCCCTGCGGCGGCTCGTCGTGACCACGGAAGGGGAGAACCTGGTCGTTAAACCGGAGGGAGCCGCGTGAGCATCAAGAGCGCCGCTCGAGCTACCTGGGCTTGGTTGGACGACCGTCTGGGAATCCGGACGGTCATGGATTTCCTCAAGCACAAGCAGATCCCTCTAAACAGGCATACGCCCTGGATGTATACGGGGAGCCTTATCCTGATGTTCTTCGGCCTCCAGGTCCTGACCGGCATCATGTTGGCTTTCTACTATCGGCCGACCCTGGAGGAGGCGAACAAAAGCGTCGGCGAAATCATGACCAAAGTTCCTCTGGGCTGGATCATCCGGTCCGTCCATTCCTGGTCGGCCACCTTCATGATCGCCATCGTCTTCATCCACCTTCTCGCCATCTGGATTCTGAAATCCTACCGGAAGCCCAGGGAGATGACCTGGATGAGCGGAGCGCTGCTCCTCGTTTTCACGCTGGCCTTCGGGTTTACCGGGTATCTTTTGCCCTGGGATGCCCTGTCGCTGGCGGCCACCAAGGTCGGGACCGACATCCCGCGTTCCATCCCCCTCATCGGCGCCTGGGGAACGAGATTCCTGCGCGGCGGAGAGGACATCTCCGGCGACACGCTCAGCCGTTTCTTCAGCTTCCATGTCTCCGTCCTGCCGCTTTGCCTTCTGGCCGCGTTGGCCCTCCACGTCTATCTCATCCAGAAACTGGGGATGAGCCTGCCTGTGGGCGCGGACGAGGAGGCCGAGAACCGCCGGGCGATCCCGTTCTGGCCAAATTTTGTCTACCGGGAGGCGGTCCTCTGGCTCGTCTTTGTCGGGGCCTTGGTCACCATCGCCGTATTCCTGCCGCCGACTCTGGGCAAGTCGGCCGACTTGATGGCGCCGGCCCCGGAAGGGATCAAGCCCGAGTGGTATTTCCTCTTCCTCTTCCAAATGCTTAAGGTCTTTCCGGCGAAGATCTTTTTTGTGACCGGCGACACGGTCGCCGTCCTGCTCATCCTGGCGGCCGTGGTTCTCTTCTTTTTCCTGCCCCTTATAGATAACAAGCCGGCCGGACGCAAGGGGAAGATCATAACGGTTCTCGCCTTTCTGCTCATCGTCTACGCGGTGGCCATGAGCGTCTGGAGCCTGCAGACCCCGTCCAAGCCGGAGGCGGACAAGATCATCCCGGCGCCTCAAAACATAAAAGAGAGCACAGGCATCTTTGTTTTCTTGGGGGGGATCTGGCTGTCCGTCGCCGTCCTGATCTATCTACTCCGTTTGAAGATCAAAGAAACCGACCGCCTGCTAGAGGCCGGCTACTTCTCGTCCGACAAGAAATAAGAGAGCTGAGCAGGGACGGAGTCAGGCGGCGCCGGCGGACGGATGATCATCCGGTTGGATTCACAACCGGAATTTCAGCCCTACAAGATATGTGAACCCTGAGAAATCAAGCGTCGCCGAGTGGGCGTCGTCGGGAACAGCCTCATTGGAAGGGATGATATCCAACTTCGGGGTAGGGATGGTACCGATAAAGTAAACAGGTCCGGACGCGGTCGATTCCTGAAGTCGATTATCCTGGAAAAAAGCGGAGGACTCCTCCCCTTCAAGGTTATGGATCTTAGCGCTCCGCCCCTGAACCTCTATAAAAACAGCTACAAAAGGATTGGGATTGAACTCAAATCCCAGTCCCCCTTCAAAACCCAGCTGTTTGGCTCGGGCATTCTGGAGATAGCTCGCATAGATGATCCCATCCTTGAGAAAGCCGGTGTTGCAGCCCAGGCTGCAGGTGTATTCAGCGGAATAGTAGGCCGGGCCTGCCCGGAGTGAAATCGCCAGCGAGGGCGCAAACGGCCAGGAATAGAACAGCCCCGCCCGCAGCGTGGTAACACTGACGTGCGGGCTGCTGTGAAAGGTGCCGGGATCCATAATCGTTTCCACTGTAAAGAGAAGGTGGCTGTCATCCCAGGCGCTGGCTTTCGCCATCCCGACGCCTATTCCTAACCGCGGCGTGAGGGCATAGATAAGGTCACCGCCCGCCTCGATTCCGCCCCGCGTGGTATTCATGTCGTTCTCGATGATGGGAACGCCGGAGGCATATATGGCGGCGGCGCCGCTGTCATACATCCCGTCGATGCCCGTTTTTATGTCGCTCCCGGTAAAAGTGTTCCATCCGCCCTGGATCTTCAGGGTGATCTTCAGGCCGAAAAAGGAGCCGTACTCGGTCACCGGCTCCAGCTCCGGAATTTGGAAATTCCGGAAACTCCCTTTTCCGAGCAGACTGACGTCGCAGGGAGAGAGGCGGAGGGAAAGCGGGCCGGCAGTCTCCTTGCTTCCCGCAGAAGCCGGCAGCGATAAAACTAAGGCAACAAGTACAACCCTTAGAATAAACCCATTTTTTCCTGTTTGATGATGGCTCAACAGTGTTTCTCCAGGGGAAAAATATCATATCCCAAATGTTATTTGTTTCGTGTCTGGGGAATGAATACGGCGCCGCCTGCCCGCGCGCTTGTCTCCGTTTATCCATGAGCGCCAAGCATAAATCCCGACACCTGGCTTGTCAAGGCAA
>CAYGXD010000166.1:0-7080 GCA_964353705.1 uncultured Eubacteriales bacterium
ACTCCGATAGACTTGTTATTGAGGCCCCAGATCCCGACACAGCCCGGACAGGTCAGGACGAGCTCTTCCAGGTCCGAATCATCGTGGGAAATGCGGAGCAGCGTCTGACATCCATCGAAGTCCGGCCCCATGTCGGCGTTCTGGGCGAGAAGAGCGGGCCGGCCACCTTCCTTGAAAACTCCGAATGCGCTGCAGCCCGACTTCGGCAAAGAGGAGGGATTCTGCCAACGTCCCAGGTTGATGAACCAATCGGATTCGTCCAGGAGATTCCAGGCGAAGATCTTGGTGAAGTCTACGCCGGCGCCTTCCCCGATCCCGCGGATTTCTTCAACTAGTGCCGGTGTCCAGCGTTCGGCGGCGGCAAGAAAGCTGGTTGCCCCGACAATTTGCCGCTCATAGTCCTCCGGTCTAAAGCCGGCTTCTCTGGCGGCGGCCCGCGAAAGCTCGATCATCTCCAGGATTTCTCTCTTCAGGGTTTCCCCATGGATCCAGCCTCTCTCCCGGGCCGTTCCCTTCAGCTCAATGACCCGCATCTCTTTCTTGCTTAGAGAGGGCTGCCTGTCCGGCTGGGTCGAAACCCCCTCCCGAGGACGAGCCCTGATCCACGGTCCTGAGGCAAAGCCGAGACCTACCTTCGTACATTGACTTAAAAAAGACCGCCTTTTCATCTCTGGCCGGCTCCTAGGTAAGAGTGTTTATCTCCCTGTCGCGAATCGAGATACACTCCCGCCGTCTATTTTTTCTTCAAAGTATAAGCTTCTCCGCTCGGCTGGACGAGCTTCAATCCGGTGATTTTACCGGATTCATCCACGAGGAATTCGACGCTGAAGCCCGGCGCGTTGGTGATGGTATAGTTCCGGCCCTGTCCGGGCGCGAGCTCATATTCCGGCTGACCCGGAACGATAAGGATTAGGGTTTTCCCGTCCCGCGACACGACCGGCACTGTGTATCCCTGGAAATCATAATCCCCCAGGTAGGGGACGATGCGCTCGTCCATCGTTATCTTCTTCTCGAGTCCGGCGGCCTCCCGGCTTCCCAACAGATGCTCCTTGAGATAGCGGTGTCGGGCTTTGACCCAGTAGATGTACCCGTCACCCTCGGGGACGTGCGGTTGCTCGGGCAGGACCAATACATCCACCGGTTTCTTGGCCTTTATCAGGGCATCGATCATCTTGATCGTCTCGGAGAACGGGGCGTTGTGGTCCTGGGTGCCGTGGATGAGGAGCAGCCTTCCTTCGAGGTTTTTGGCGATGGTCAGACAGGAAGCCTCCTCGTATCCTTTCTTGTTATTCTGCGGAAGACCCATGTAGTGCTCGGTATAGGACATAGCATCGGCCAGGTCCACAACCGGAGATGTGGCGACTCCCACCCTGTAAACGTCGGGCGCCAGAAGCATGGCCCGGAGCGTCAAGTACCCCCCCCAAGAAATTCCATGGAGGCCGACCCGGGCAAGGTCCATATACGGCCTCTCCGAGGCCAACTGCTTGAGGACGGCCACATGGTCCCGGATTTCGTTCTGGCCAAGCCTCCCATAGTTGACGTCCTGAAATTCCTTTCCCCGGCCGCTGGTCCCCCGGCCGTCGACCATGATGAGGATACAGCCGAGATGCGCGATCGCCGGCTCCGGATCCATCAGACAGGCGTACATGTTACCCGGCACATCCCGCGAATGGGGACCGTTATAGATATAATCGATCACGGGATACTTTTTGGCGGGATCGAAGTTATAAGGTTTGAACAGGACCCCGTACAAATCGGTCTGACCGTCGGCCGCTTTGACCTGGAAGGCCTCCGCGGGACTCCATTGGAACTTTTCTTTGAGAACATCGATGCTGGCTTTGGCCACAACCTGGAGCAACTTACCGTCTGCCCGCCTGAGCTCCGTCGCCGGCGGACGCGACAAAGACCCGTTGATGTCCAGAAAATACTCTTGCGACGGTGAAATCTGGACGATGTGATCTCCTTCTGCTTCCGTAAGCCGCGCCAACGCCCTGCCCTCGAGGTTCACGCGGCAGAGGTGTTGGTCATAGGGACGCGCGGCATCGACTTGAGCCGTGAAATACACCCACCCCTTCCGCTCGTCGACGGCTTTCACTTCACCGACTACGAACCGGCCATCGGTCAGGCGGCGGATGAGCCGGCCGTCCCGGCCGTAGAGATATATCTGGTTCCAGCCGTCCCGCTCTGAAAGCCAGAGGAACGTCTTTCCGCCGTCGAGAAAATGGAGTGGCAGCATTTCAAAGGGACTAAAATTTAAAAATGTCTTTTGAGTCTCCGTAAGCACGGGACGAGTGGCTCCGGTGAGCGGGTTGGCGGCGGCCAGGTCGAGCCTCTTGAACTCCCGGTCCACCGTGTAAAACAGAAGCTCGGTTCCATCAGGAAACCAGCCCACTATGGAAACGAAATAGTCTCCGCTTCGGTCGATCCGGACCCGGACCGGCGTCTTGGTGTTGATGTCGATGACATTGAGTTCGGCTTTCCACATAGGATCTCCGGCCCGGCCGTAAAAAGCCCACTCCACCTCCTCCGGAGTCTTCAGCCAGCGGACAATCGGCATCCTCGGCATGGCTCTGACGTCGACCTTGGTGATCGCCAGTTTCGTGCTGTCCGGAGACCATTGGGGCGAGGCGTTCCAGATGTCCCAGCCGGTGTTTTCCAGGCCGTCATTGGTCAGAGGCACAAGCTGGTCATCTGAGGCCGACCTCAGATAGAGGTTGGAATTCTTGACTCCGGCGAACCAGCGGGAATCGGGAGAGAGGATCTCCGCCGAATCGCCGCCTAAAAGATTCTTGAATGTCCGGGGAGTCAGGCGCTCCAGTTTTTTCTTCTCCTCCTCGCTGGGAGAAGGAAGAGGCTTGACGGCATAAGAGGTGAGATCGCAGCTCCATTCCTTACCCTCGACCGAAAATTGAATCGTCTTTTCCCCATCGTCAAAAACAAAGCGGTCAAAGGGAAGGCCCTGATAGGGCGCCTCGTGTCCGAGCGCCAGGGCGAGAGATCGCCTCAGTCGCCCGGTGTCGAACAGTGGTTTTTTGGAATTCGACTTGGGATCGACCTTGTAGATAACAGTATTCTCGGGGGACCCTTCGGCAAACCAGAAGCTTTTTCCGTCGGCCAGCCAGGTCGCGGGCATGATGACACCGCCTTTGACGACCGTCGCAACAGTGCCGTTAAGAGCCAGACTCAGATAGCGCTCGTACATCTCATCCGGGCCCACCGTTTGGGCCGGCTGACCACTGACGGAACGGACCCAGAACAGGTTGAAAATCAGGAGGGTACCGAAGATTGTTTTTTTAGTGAACATGCTCGCCTCATTTTATAAGCATTCTGTCTACCTTGCCTTGGGTATGGGGATGGATTGTTTTGGCCCGCTATTTTCTATGGCGCCAAAGCCTGGCTGAGATCGGCGATCAAATCCTCCGTGTCCTCGATCCCGGCGGAATACCGGATCAACCCTTCGGGGATTCCGGCGGCCCGGCGCTCCTCTTCCGTGCATTCCACATGGCTGGTGGTCGAAGGCGGGCCGACCACGGTATCGACCTGACCCAGGTTGGCGGCCATATAAGCGTATTTCAGGCGCGGCAGGATCTCTGCCACGGCGGCGAGCCCTCCCTTCACCTCGAAACTGAGCACCCCCCCGAATCCTCCGGGCATTTGCTTCCTGGCCACAGCGTGCCGGGGATGGCTCTCCAACCCGGGATAGTGCACCCGGATGACCTTCGGATGGCTCTGCAGGAACCGGGCCACCGCCAGAGCGTTTTTATTATGGCGTTCGACGCGGATGGCCAGGGTTTTCAGGCTGCGCAGCAGCAGGCTGGCCCGATGAGGGTCGAGGGAGGGGCCGGTGAGTTCGCGATAGCGATAGATTTTTTTCACGAGGTCGGCTTTTCCGCAGACGACGCCGGCGAGGAGGTCGTTGTGCCCGCCGATAAACTTGGTGGCGCTGTGGATGACCAGGTCGGACCCAAGCTCCAGCGGATGCTGGTTGATCGGTGTAGCGAAGGTATTGTCGGTGACCGTCACGGCGCCTGCCCGGTGGGCGGCCGCGAACAGCTTCTCTAGGTCGACGACCCGGATAAGCGGGTTGGTGGGCGATTCGAGATAGAGAAGATCGCATCCCCTGTTAATGGCCGCCAGGATGGCCGCCTCATCATCGGTCTCACAGAGCTCACAATGAACCCCGAAACGGGGGAGGATCTCCTTGAAATGAAGGTAAGTGGCGCCGTACGTGTCTTTTATGGTGACCGCCCGCTGCCCCGGGCTGAGTAGGGCGAAGAGGGTGGAGTTGATGGCCGCCATCCCGGTGCTGAAGTCCGTGGCCGCCTCGGCACCCTCGAGGGACGCCACCTTGTCGTTGAACGCCCGCAGAGTGGGGTTAGAGTTCCGGCTGTAGATGTCTCCCGGCCTTTGCCCGAGCGCCGCTTCCCTCCAGGTGCCGAGGTCGTCATAGGCGAAAGCGGCGTTCTCGTAGATCGGGACGTTCATGGCGCGGGTCGCCGGGTCGACCGCCCGGCCGGAATGCACACAGCGGGTCGAGGGTCCTTCCTTGGGTTTCATACTCTCCTCCTTTAATCGATCCGTCCTCGAATATTCATCCACTTATAGCACAGGGAGGGGATATCCGCAAAATGCTCCTCTGCATCTTGCCCATGGCTGTTTTACTCCCATGGTTACCACACTAAACGTCATAGAGCCCCCATCGTGTTGACTCCGGCTTGAGACGGGAATATAATCCGAACCAAAGGGAAGGTTATTTACAGCAAGCCAGACCGAACAGAGGCAAGCAGGATGGTAAACCTCAAGAAATCCGTGATTCTTTGCTTCTGCCTGCTTTTGCCTGTTCAGGTTCTTTATTCTGCGGAGCAAGAACCGTTCCGGCGAAGGCTCAGTTTTAAGTTGACAGGCGGAGGAGGGTTCGCTCTGATTGGCTCTGTCAACAGAAGTCTGTGGCTGCTGAATAACAATGATACTTTCAAGGACTTGCGAAAGAAGGATCCAGATTCGATTTCCGGAGAGATAAGAGGCCTCAATAACTGGCTCGTCGACTGGGAGATTGAGCTGAGGATGGACCTCAGCCGAAAATGGAGCATCGGGGTCGCCGTGTCGGCACCCTACCGAGATGCCAAGGAAAGTTCGCTATCATATGCGATGCAAGAGAATGAGCAGCGCGGCCCCAGGGTCGAAACGCTACTGTATCGGACCGAAGCTAAGGTGTCCATGCCCATTAAGTTCAACTTTTATTATTCCCCTCGCTATGGGAAAAACTCCAAGCTTATTATTAATTGGGGAGTCGGCCTTTATCCCACCCGAATTTCGCAATATTCGAGCTCATCGATTGATAACGTCTTGAAAAAGAGTGACGATTGGGAGGTATCTGCCAAAACCCCCTGGGGCTTGCATATCGGGATAGGCCTGGAGTATCCCCTGTTTAAGGACATTTTTCTGGTTATGGACGTTCAGGCGAGATATGTCTTGCTGCGGAACCTAAAGGGACGCGTGGGAGGCATTGGAAGCGACGGTACCTACTTTGAATACGACGGAACGCTCGTCTTGCTCGAGATGTCAAGCATAACCATCCCGGCCTACTATGAAATTTTGCGTGTACTTCCTGAATCGAACCCATATGCACTGCCTGCCTACTTCGACCTAACGGGAATTGTCCTTCGCATGGGAATAAGGGTGCCGTTGTTCTAATATGCGCAGCCTATCTCCCCCGCGATAGCGATAAAGGAGGGTGCCATGCCTAATAATAAAAATGCTTTTTGGGGAGCAATCATGCTTTGCTCTCTTTATATCGTGCTTATCGCTGCCGCCTGTACACCAAAACTCAGCCCTGAGACATGGATTTCATTAGGCACGGAGAATTTTGATAGGGGACACGACATTGTGACCATCAGCGTCGGAGCGTCTCGAGGCGAGTTTTCCCGGCTAAGGTTCGAGCTCGGTGGCGGTGCGACGGAGTTGAGGTGGGTGTTGGTTTTTTTTGAGGACGGTGAAAAGCTGTCTCTGGTCGAGGGCGGGAGCGCGGATTACGGGGCCTGGAACGTCCCGGCCGCTAGAGAAAGGCTATTTGAGCTTCCAGGCCCTCGGCTCATCAAGAGAATCGAATTCAGGGTGACTTTTATGGGGAGTGACGGAAGAGCGGGAAATGTCAATGTTTATGGATGGAAACCATCGGAATCAGCCATAGACTGATTCAGCGCAGGATATTTTCCGTACTTCGAGGTTCCGGCTAAAAACCAGCCTACTCTCGATCCCATTAAATAGAAAGATGGTCATCGTAGCCACCATTCCATAGGACAGAACAAGGCCCTTTTGCCATTTGCGGAGGGTGGAGGCCGCCCTAAGCAACGGCCTCCCCGTTTTAGATGGGACGCGTTTCCACGGATATTAAATATAAGAAATTCGTTTTTCTTCTGTGCGGGCGAAATGATTATTCATCCGGCCCCGGCAGCGCCGGGCCAGAGCGGCGGAGCGGGCGATTTTGGAGTCTCTCCGGGGCCGAAGCCTCAAGAGTGTCCAGGAACGGGAAGGAATAAGCTACGGCGTGTCGAGCCGGGTCCTTCGCCGCTGTCTGGACCCGGAGAAGGTCACTTGGCCAGAGGGAACCATCGCCCTGGGCATCGACGGCCACAGCTTCCGGGGCACCCGGGTGGTCAACACGATTACCGATGTCGAGGCCCGCTGCCCTCTGACCATCCTCCCGGACAGCCGGAAAGACAGCCTGGAACGGTTTTTGCGGGACATCCAGGCCGAGCTCAAGGCCCGGATCCGAGAGGTCTGCATCGACATGGATACACTCCTGCTGGCGGCCGTCGAACAGGAAGTGTCAGACGTGCCTGTGGTGGTGGATCATTTTCATCTCATCCAGGACGCCAACCGCCGGGTGGATGAGACCCGAAAGATCGAGCAGGACGGCTGACTCTCCGATTACGCCGCTATGGTCCAATGGGGACGGACGCTCCAGAGGTGGAGCCCCCACATCCTCAACTTCTTCGACCATCGGACAACCAATGCCTATACGGAAGGTATCCATACTAAAATCAAGATGATAAAGAGAGTCAGCTTCGGCTTCCGCAA
>CAYGXD010000167.1:0-7073 GCA_964353705.1 uncultured Eubacteriales bacterium
CCGTGAGAGCGGTTGGGGTAGGCCATCATGGAGAAGCGTTTCCGGTTGGCGACAAGCTCGTTGACCAACTTTTCGAAGCTCTGGTAGTGGACGTTGTCATCTCCCGTCCCATGGATGATGAGGAGATTCCCCTCGAGCTTCGAAGCGAAGCTGACCGGCGAGCCGTTCTTGAAGCCCTCCTCGTTGTCTTTCGGCAGCCCCATGTAGCGCTCCTGGTAGATCGTGTCGTAAAGCCGCTGGTCGCTGACGAAGGCGACCGCGATCCCCGTCTTGTAGAGGTCGGGGTACCGGAACATGGCGTTGAGGGTCATCGAACCGCCGCCGCTCCAACCCCAGACACCGACACGCTCAGGGTCCAAGTAGGGCCATTTCTCGAGGAGCGCCTTCACCGCCGCGGCCTGGTCGGCCGAGGCCAGGATCCCGATCTGCCGGTAGATGCTCTTCCGCCAGGCCCGGCCGCGCGGGGCCGGAGTGCCGCGGTTGTCGATGCTCGCAACAACATAGCCCTGCTGCGCCAGCATCAGGTGCCAGAGATAGCCGTCCCCGCCCCAGCGGTCGAGCACGGTCTGCCCGGCCGGCTCTCCGTAGACATGGACGAGAAGCGGGTAGCGTTTTTGGGGGTCGAAATCGGGCGGCCGGAGGAACCAGCCGTCGAGCTCGACGCCCTCACCGATTCCGACGCGGAAGAACTCGCCGGGCGCTCCCTTCAGCGCCGTGACCTTCGCTTTGAGCTCCTTGTTATCGGCCAGCGTCCGAGCGATCGAATGTCCGGGAAGGCGGATAAGCTCGGTGACCGGAGGAACGCTGAACGCCGAATAGGTATGGAACGCCCATTGCGCGGTAGGAGAAATATCGTAGGAATGCGTTCCTGCCTGGGCCGCCGGGGTCACCCGTTCGGGCTTTCCCCTTCCGTCCAGCCGGGTACGCCAGAGATAGCGCTGAGTGGGGTTGTCGGGAGAGGCGATATAGTAAAGCCACCCCCCTTTCTTATCCGCCGCCTCGACGCTCAAGACGTCAAAGCCGCCGGGGGTGACAAGTCGGACATCGCCAGTCCGGGAGACGAGATACATATGGTTCCAGCCGTCCCGTTCGCTCAGCCAGGTGAACCTCTCCCCTTTATCCAGCCATTGGACGCTGTCGCAGACCTCCACCCAGCAATCGTCACGGTCCGTGAATAGGGTGCGAACTTCTCCTGTCGACGCATCCCCGATCAGGACATCATTGGTGTTCTGCAGGCGGTTCAAGTGTTGGATCATGATCTCCCGGGAGTTCTCCGTCCAGTCCATCCGGGCGATATAGTTATTACTCGGGTCCCCGGGAACCGCGAACCACTTCACCTCTCCTCCGAAAGAGCTCACGACACCGACCCGGCCGCTCGAATTGGACTCCCCCACTTTGGGGTACTTAAAGCTGATGACGCTGGGGTACAGACCGTCTGTGTTGTTGATCATGGAGAATACTTTGACGGCGGAGCTGTCGAGCTGCCAGAAAGCGATCGACGCTCCATCCGGGCTCCACCGGAAACCGTCCCGCAAGTTCAGCTCTTCTTCGTAAACCCAGTCGAATGTGCCGTTTATCAGAGTCTCGCTGCCGTCCTTGGTGAGCGGGATAATCGGCCCGCCGGACAGAGGCTCGACGTAGATATTGTTCTTTGAAACATAGGCGACCCGGTCGCCCCGGGGCGAGAACTTGGCAAACATCAGGGACTGCGGTTCGCGGCCGGCGCCGAGTCTTTTCAAGCTCCAGTCGATGAGGCTCAGCACCCAATAATCACCCCGCGTGTTTTGCCTCCAGACCCGCTGGGAATTGGTGAAGATGAGCAGGAGCCTTCCGTCCCCGGACCATTCATAATTGTCGATCGGGAGAGGCTCGGATGATCCCGCAGGAATGAGGCGCGAAGCCGGAATGAGGACTTCGCGCTTCCCGGTTTCGGCGGAATAGAGAACGATCTCTCTCCCGCCTTTCACCGCCGTCGAATCTTCAACCGTCGTGTAGGATTTTCCGTCCTTCATCCAGCGGGCCGGCCCGAAACGCGCCGGGGCAAACTCCCGGGAGTCAAAGATGCGCTCGAGCGTCAATAGGGACGGGTCGGCCCGTTCCTGGCACAGGATAAACGGGCAGAATAGAGCCACAGCCAAGGAGACAAGAGCCCGACCGACCGTCCGATTCTTCATGTTTGTCCTCCCCATCTTTTCACGCGGATCATCATACTCGATTATGCCAATGATCGCCATCGAACGGGACGGCCCTTAGATTGAGGAAAGGTCCTTTTCATCTCCACCGGAGAAGGCGCCGGGGGTTAAAACGGTTCCCCCGCATGATCAAGCAATTTGAAGAATGCGTTCAGAAGCATTTGCCCGAAATCGTTCCTGGATGCAAGCTCAGACCTGAAGTCATCGCGGCCGATTGACACCCCTGTATAGACATTTTAAAATTCCTCTAGATGAAATGAGAAGATATCGGCCCCTGATCGATCATTCAACCGGCGCGGCCGAAAAGGAAGTTCTCACCCCTTTGACGAGATCCCTGCTCATCACGGCCGGGACGGCCTGTGTCGTTTTGGGTGTCGTGGGAATCTTCATGCCCATCCTGCCAACCACTCCTTTCCTTCTTCTGGCCGCTGCCTGCTATGCTCGGAGCTCGAGCCGGCTCTATCATTGGCTGCTGAACAACCGTTGGTTTGGAGAATATCTAAAAAATTATCGGGAAGGCCGAGGACTGCCGCTCCGGCTGAAGATCCTGACGATCATGACATTGGGAACCACGATCGGCTCCACTGCATTGTTCGCTGTATCATCCTTATGGGGTCGAGTGGTCTTGTTCCTGATCATGGCGGGAGTGACTGTTCATTTGATCATGATCAAGACCTCAACCGGCGCCCCAAGTCCGCAGCGGACTGATCACGACCGCTCATCTGAAGATCCGAGCCGAGATGATCCAAAGAGTCCTTTGAGATAACGGTTGCTAGGGACGCCCGCCAACTGCTCTTCCCGTCAATTCATGGCGATGAAATCATGTCTGCAGCGCGGACAGACGCATTTCCCAGGCGCCGACTTTGCTTCTTTTCCTGCCTTGACCTAGAATGATTCGCAATGGAACAAGCCGGCCCTCCCGACAAAGAAAGGATCTCCGGCAGCGCGGCCTCAGTGCTCAGATCGCAGCGCCTTGCTACAGCCCTTAAAAGCGCCTTGGGCCTCTTGGCGTTCCTCGCCCTGGTTTTTATCCTGGCCGGCCGGTTGAATTACTGGCTGGGCTGGCTGTTCGGAACCGTCAACGCCGTCATCGTGGCGCTGCTCCTCATCTTGGTGCCCGAGCTTCCGGAGCTCATGAAAAACCGGGCCAAACCGGGGCCCGCCACCAAATGGTGGGACAGGATCTTCTGGATGCTCTTCGGCCCTCTCAACCTCGCGGTCTTTACCATTTCGACCTTGGACGGCGGGAGATTTCACTGGACGGGACGATTCCCCCCCATTTTGGCTGTCCTGACCGTCCCTCTATACGCGCTCGCCGCCGGATTTCATTTCTGGGCCATCCGGACCAACGCCTCTTATTCCAGCACGGTCAGCATCCAAGGCCAGGGCGGCCAGGAGGTGGTCCAAGACGGCCCCTACCGCTGCGTCCGGCATCCCGGCTATGCCGGGATCATAGGGATGATGGGGACCATGCCCTTGCTGCTCGGGTCGCTCTGGGGACTGGCGCCGGCCGCGGGTGTCGTTTTGCTGGTCGCGGTACGCACGCTCCTTGAAGATCGCGCCTTGAAAAGGGAACTCCCCGGATATGCCAATTACGCCCGGAAAGTCAGGTCCAGGCTCATCCCAGGTGTCTGGTAGCTGAGTCGGACGGAGCCTCCGTGCAGCGAAATCCCTGGTCGGTTTGACGCCGCGCGGAGTCTGTGGTAAGAAAGAAACGGGGCAAGTGGAGAGGATCGCCCCGGGAACTCTATGAGGCGCCATATCCTGTCTCTCGCTTCCAAAAGCGCTCATAATCCCGTTCTGGCCGGAGGAAAGGCCGCCGGGCTGGCCCGTCTGGCCCACTTGGGATATCCGGTTCCGGCCGGATTTGTCATTACGACGGCCTCCCTGCGCCCGCATAGCGACGCCGTATTCCGTCTAGTCCGGGCTCAGGGAAGAGGGATCACATCCCAACTCCTCGACGAGATCAAGGAGCGCACCCGGACCGAGCCCATCCCTCTCTCCCTCCAAAAGGCCATCCGGGCCGCATGCCGGTCCCACCCCGGGCCCTGGGCGGTCCGTTCATCCATGCGGGGAGAGGATTCCCAGAGGTCCTCCTTTGCGGGCCTGCTCGACACATATTTGAACGTCCAGGATGAAGCCGCAGTCATCGAGGCTGTGCAGAGATGCCTGGCCTCGCTATGCAACCGGCGGCTCTGGAGCTACCAGCTCGAGACCGGGCAATCCTGGAAGGCCATGCGGAAGATGATGGCTATGGCCGTCATCGTCCAGGAGATGGTAGAACCGCAGGCTTCCGGTGTCGCCTTTTCCGCCGATCCGAACACGGGGCGGAAGGAGGTGATCATCGAAGCCGCGCGAGGGACGGGAGAACAGCTCGTCCAGGGCCGCATCAGTCCTCACCGGTATGTTCTCCGCGATGACGGCCATCTGGAATACCTCCCGCCCGGCGACGGCGACACTCCCTGTCTCGAAGAGAAAGATATCCGGAGGCTGGCCGCCGCCGTACGCGAAATTTCCGTCCGGACCGGTTCTCACCAGGATATCGAATGGGCCTTTGACGGCCGCGGCTTCCGTTTTCTCCAATGCCGTCCGATCACCGCGCTGCCCACTCAGCGGACCTATTCGTCCCGCCTGGTTTCCGAGATGTCTCCCGGCTTGATCAAGCCTCTGATGTGGTCCACCAAAACCCGTTCGATGGTCCGCACGGTCTTCGGACGGATCGCGGCAGAGCTCATCGGTCCGAACCAGACCGACTTCGCCAAATATATTCAACGCATCCATTCCCGGCTATACGCCGACATGACGGCGTTCGGCGATTTCCTGGAGCGACTCGGCCTTCCGCCGGATTTTTTCGAGATGATCACCCGCCAAGAAAAAGGTCCCCGGCGGAGTTTTTCCTTCCGGGCCGTAAGGAGGTCAAAGCGCTTCCGACTCTTGAGGTTCGTCTGGCACTACTCCAGGTCGGCCAAGGAGATCGCCGCTTTTATCGAGGCCCATGATCGGAAGCTGGAATCCTATCGCCGTGCGGCCTGGGAAACCTACCCACCCAAAAGAATCCTGGGCCTGTTCGACGAGTTGCTTCAACTTCACGCCAAAACTCAATGGTATGTATTCATCGGCCCGATGAATATGGCGATCCGCTACCGACTGCTTAGCCGCTTCCTTGCCCGCCGCGTGCCGGAGGTCAGCCCTGGAGAGCTTCTTCTGGGGATCGACGGCCTGAAAGCTTTGGAGCCGAATGCTTTATTAATGGACATGGGCCGGATGGCGCTCGAGCTGACGCCCCAGACGAGAGAGCTCCTGCTGTCGGCATCATCCTCTACCCTTGAGGCCAGGCTCAACGAAGAAGAGGCGGGGCGCGCGCTAGTCAGCCGTTTTCGTGAGTTTATGAAAAGCTACGGATTCCTAAGCGCGAACGGGAGCGATTTCACGGCGACGCCGTGGGTTGAGGACGTGGAGTCAATCTGGAGAACCATCGGGCGCTTCGCCGAGCACAGCGCGGCGGGGAAATCCCTCCCCTCCTCCGCATCGCATCGGGAGTCCTGCCTCCTTGTCCGGAGCCGCCTGAATGCTCTGCAGCGCATCATTTTTGCGCGGGTTCTGAATACTACCCGGACCTACGTGAAGCTCAGGGAAGGCAGCAGCCTGATCATGTCGGAAGAAACCTACCTTATGCGGCGCGCCCTGATGCAGCTGGGAAAATGCCTGGAGGAACAGGGAGCCCTCGAACGCCCGGACGACGTATTCTATCTTTACTACGATGAACTGAGGGAATGGCTGGCCGGAGACCTGCAGGCAGCGGAAGCCCGACAGAGAATCGCCTGGAGAAAAAAAGAAATGGAACGGGATGCGGGGTTGGAAGTGCCGGATACGTTTCGGGGCGGGACAGCCGCATTCGGACCGCGCCTATCTGAAAAAACAGAATTCCTGCAAGGGATCAGCGGCAGCCCCGGCCGGGCCCATGGAATTGCCCGTGTGGTTCTCGACCCCGCCCGGCCTCCCGCCCCGCTCACCTCGGAGGACATCCTGGTCGTCCCGTTCACCGATGTCGGTTGGACCCCGCTTCTTCCCGGCATCCGGGGGATCGTGGCCGAAACCGGCGGCCAGCTTTCGCACACCTCGATCATCGCCCGGGAATATGGCCTCCCCGCCGTCGTCAGCGTGAAGCAGGCGACCCGCCTGATCCGGGACGGCGAGCTCATAACGATCGATGGGACCCTGGGCAGGATTTACCGGCATGCCCGGGAACGGGCAGTTGCAGAAGGAGAAGAAACATGACCGCTTTTGCCATCTCCGCCGCCGCGCTTTTCGGATATCTGACCGGGTCGATTTCTTCGGGTCGGCTCATCTGGAAGATCGTCGCCCCGCAGAAGCCGATCCCAAAACAGACCGCCTTCAGGCTCGAGGGCAGCGACGATGAGCTGGTTACCGACCTCACCAGCGCCACCACGATTTCCCATCATCTCGGGGCGCGCTTCGGCTTTATCGCTTTCGTTTTGGACGTCCTCAAGGTCTTTCTTTCCGCGCTGGCAGTGAAGTGCGCCTGGACCGATGAACCCTACTATCTCATCACCGCCGCTACGGGGGTCATCGGCCACATTTGGCCCGTCTACTACCGTTTTCGCGGCGGCCGCGGCATTTCCGCGATCTACGGCGGAATTTTCTTGATCGACTGGGTCGCCGTCTTCGCCACGTCCCTCCTCGGCATGGTCTTCGGCCTTCTTCTCATGCGCGACATGATGGCCGCCTATATGGCGGGAGTCTGGTTTCTCATTCCCTGGCTATGGTTCCGCACGCACGACACCCCCACCGTAATCTACGCCGCGGCCGTCAACATCGTCTTCCTCATCGCCATGATCCCCGAGATCAAGAAGTGGGTCC
>CAYGXD010000168.1:0-6969 GCA_964353705.1 uncultured Eubacteriales bacterium
GGTCTCAAGGTTACAGATATCCGCCAGCTCCGGGACCGAGCCGTAGAGCTCGCCGGGTGTGAAGGCGGGGATGACCGCGCCCGTCCGGTAATCGAGCCGGCTGGCGATCGTCCCCCCCGTTCCCAGGAGCTTGACCCTCGGTTTCCGCGGATCAAAGGGGAATGCCTTCTCCGGGATCTTGTAGTGGGCTTCCTTGTATCCGATCTCCTTGATCCCGGTGACCGTGTCAACCGTGATGCCGACGTTATAGCCGTTGCGGAGCTTGAGGACGATGTGCTTGTCATCGGCCGTCTCGGAGCGGGGCAGGATGATTCCCGTAAAATTTCCGCGCGTCGTCGATACGTCGGCGTCGCTCCAGACCCTGACTCCCTGCGCCTTGAGGAGCGCGAGCGCCTCCCCCCTGTACCCTTTGTAGATATCGTTCATGGTTTTTCTCTTGCCGGGGGAACGAATCCTCAGCAGTCCGTACTCAACGCCTCCCGGAGCACCGACGCAACTTTATCTCCCGACGCTCTCCCCCGGAGCTCGGCCATCAGGACCCCCATCAGGTACCGCCATTTCTTCTCCGGGTCCCGGGGGTCGAGAGTTTTTTCCACTCCGGCCACGATCTGGACGATTTCCCGGCTATCCACGTCACTCAGCTTGACGAGGCCGAGCCGGACAATCGTCTCTTCCGGCCGCCCGCCCTCCAGCGACATCATCTTCAGGATATCCGGAAAACCCTCCCTGGCGAACTGCCCATCAGCCAACCGGCTCAACACGTCGAACAGATCCTCCTCGCTCAGCCGGCTTATCGGGAACCCTTTTCTCTCCAGGGATTTTAAGGTCTGACTGAGGATGACCGCAACGAGGGTCGGCCGGAGCGGAAGCGTTTCCACGGCTTTATGGAAGAGGAGCGCCCGCCTGTCGGGAACCAGGTCTTCAATGATCTCTGGAGACAGGCCCAAGCGCCGGTAATAGGCCCGGCGTTCCCAGGGGGGAATCGGAAGCCGGCGTTTGGCCTGTTCGATCCGCTCCTCGGAAAGAGCGACCGGCGGCATATCGGTGTCCGGATACATCCGGTCGGGCCCGGGCAGGATCCTCTCAAAACCGTTGATACCGGAGGGAAAGGCCTGCCGTGTCTCGTTCGGAATGGCATCCGCGGCCTCCCGGGCGCGGATGATGATCTCGCCGGCCGCAGTCACTGAATCATTCCGGTCTCCCCAGACCAGCACTATGGCGTCTTCTTTCTTTGCTCTGAGCGCCGAGCCGACCTTCTTCCATTCGGTCGCCGTGAGGGGGCTGTCCATCATCTCGCTGTGGACGATATTGGGGAGTTCATCCAGACAGGCGATGACTCGGACACGGTCCGAGATCTCGCTGGCGAAATCGCGGCCCGGCTGGAGCGGGAAGCTCAGCAATCCTTTGAACTCGGCCAGGTTGACGGCCAGCACGCGCCATTCCCTCTCCAGGGCGCGGCGGATTGGCGAGAAAGCCGTGTTCTTCAGCACGTCGGTCACTTCGATCGTGTTCGACTTCAGAGTTTCCTTGGTAACACCCCTTTTGCGGAGCACGCTCCGGAGCTCGAGCAGGTTGGCCTGCCTCAGGGCTTCGAAATGAGTGAGGCGCGGGATGTAGGGGATCCGGTGGACACCCTTGATCTCAACCCTCGTCCCGCCTTCGACGCTGACGTTCACATCCTGCCGGGCCCGGCCGATCCCGGTCCGGACCTTGCCTGTTGCGCGCGCCAGCTCGCGCAGGAGTTCGGCCACCTCGGCCACTTCCCAGGGAACCCGCATGTCGGGATAGGTCACGGTTTCGATCAAGGGGATACTGAGACGGTCAGTCCTGTAGACCCGGCGGTGGCCCCGGTCGCTGACCTCCCGGCAGGCGTCTTCCTCCAGGCCCAGCTGGCGGATGCCGATGCGCCGGTCCTTGTAGGGGACCCAGCCGTCCGTCCCCAGGATAGTTGTCCTTTGGAATCCGGCCGGGATGCTCCCGTCGAGGTACTGCTTGCGGGCGATGTGGAGCTCTCCGACCAGGTTGCAGTTGAGGAGCAAGGTGACCTCAAGGGCGATGTCGAGGGCTTCTAGGTTGAGCTCGAAGGGCGGAGTGTCGTCCATCTCGTAAGTGCAGACGTTGCGATTGTTGAGCTGGTAGACGATTTCCTTGCGGGTTTTAAACTCCATCAACGCAGTGCCGTCATACTCTCCGAGCTCGGAGAGGGTCGGCCGCATGTGACGGAGGACTTCGGCGTCGTAATCATCGTAATATTCCCCGGCTGGACAGCGGCAGAAGAGCTTCTTCTGTGTTTTGAGTTGCTGGTGGATCTCCAGGCCGGACTTGAATCCGAGCTCGAGGTAATCCTTCTCCGCGAGCTCCCCGTAGTCGAAAATTCTGGGCATTGATGAAGAGGGAATATACCATAACGACCCGGCCCGGTAAAGTAAGGCTCGGGAGAGTCCCTCCGAAAGACTCGGATTTTTCCCCGCGAGAAAAATCCGCTCCCTGTCCTCGCTTCGCTCTCCTCTCGGCAAGCCGAGAGGAACCGTGCCCGCTACGCTGCGGAGGGCTTTCTGAGGGACTCCCCCTCGCCTTGGGTGATAAGATGAGCCCGTACCCGCTCAGTCGTCCACGGACCTCCTTGTCCACACCCTTCGCCTTTGGTGATAAAAAAGATGCAAGCGAAATGTATGGGGTCAGGTCTCAACATTCAACAATTGGCGATGTCGCTTCGGATTTGTTGATTGTTGAGACCTGACCCCTGTTGGCTCCTTCGGTTTGCAATCGCCGCCGCTTCTCCCTAAGATAATGAACAGGAGGGCGGACATGGAAATTATCGATCTAAGGGACGAGCATAAACCTCTCTACTTCGCCTGCCTGGAAGACTGGTCGGATGAAATCCGGGAGGCGGGGGACCACAAGGCCAAATGGTACGAGAAAATGAAGGACCGGGGCCTTGGCGTTAAACTGGCGCTTGACGACAGGGGTGAAGTCGGCGGGATGATCCAGTATGTGCCGATCGAGCTCTCACCCGGAGCCGAAGGAAAAGACCTCTATTATATCCTCTGCGTTTGGGTTCACGGCCATAAAAGGGGGCGGGGAAATTTCCAAAAAAGGGGGATGGGAAAAGCGCTTCTTCGCGCCGCGGAAGAGGATGCCAAAGAGAGAGGCGCCAAGGGCATGGCCGCCTGGGGGATGGCCATCCCCGTTTTCATGAGGGCATCCTGGTTTAAGAAGCATGGATATAAACCGGTGGATAAAGTGGGGATGCAGGTACTCCTCTGGAAGCCCTTCCATGAGGACGCCCAACCGCCCCGATGGATCCGGACAGAGTGGACTCCGGAGACAACCCCGGGAAAAGTCACCGTTACAGCCCGGCTCAATGGCTGGTGCCCGGCGATGAACATGACCACGGAGCGGGCCAGGCGGGCGGCCCTCGAACTGGGCGACCGCGTCGACTTCAAGCTGGTGGATGGGTTGGACGAGGAAGCCATGGACGAGTGGCACGTTTCAGACGTCCTGTTCGTTGATCAAAAACAGATCCGGATGGGTCCGCCCCCTTCTTACGAGAAGATTAAGAAGAAGATAGCCAAGCGGGTAAAGGGCCTGGGGCGCGGCTAGGTTTAGTCCAAAGGTATGAGATTTTTGGACAACTTGGAAAACTGGCCTCCTGAACTGGAGTTGGAAGCCGAAGGGAATCCCGGCTATTCTGTCGAGACCGAGTATCTCTTTATCACCTGGTAGCCTTCATCACTTTCCTCGATCCCGTAAGCCTTGCCCGCTTTAAAGAGCCGGAGATCAGACTTAGTGACGAACTGGGCGAAGAATACCCCGTCCGCGTCGAAGACATCGAATATATACTCGCCCTTGGCTTTTCCCTTGGTGAAGGTCCGGACGTAAAGCCGTCCCTGCTCGTCGAGGAGCATGAATTGGAACGGAGGAAAATACTCAGGGAAAGTGAACATGTCCTTGACGTTGACACCCGTCGCCAGGTTCGGCATCCTTTCCAACATTTCATCGATATCCGCCGGAGTGACTTTCACCCGGTCGTACTCTTTGAGGATCCTCCGGACGAGCTTCCCCTCCGGGCTGTACACTTTGATCTCATAGTCGGCGTTGCGGCCATAGTAGATGGTGCCGGCCGGACTGAACTGATAGGCCGAGATCATATCCAGGATATTGATCTTGGTGCCGGAGCCCGGGATGGGGACCGGAAACTCGATCTTGTCGAGGGTGAAGAGCGGCTTGAGGTCGGCATCGAATTTCTTGATTTCGAAGAACATCTTGGCGTTGCCCTCGGTAATCCCCATCGCCCGACCGATGAAATTGCCCCGGCCGTCCATGAGGATATTGACGAGTGCCAGCATGCCGGATGTAGAGATATTCCGGATGAACTCCCCGTCCGGCTTGAAATAGGCCAGCCGGCGGTTGGTGGCGTCCTCGATGACAAGAGTCCCGTCGGCCATGAGCTGGATCCCCGAGGCCATCCCGAGCTCGCCGGGGCCCTGGCCGGGTTTGCCGATCTGGCGAAGGAGTTTTCCCGTCTTATCGAACACCTTGATCTTCTGCTCCTTGAAATCGAGAACGAAAATGCTGCCCTCTCCGTCGACAACAAACGTGCTGACTTGGGAGAGGGATTCCTCCGGGTTGCCCCCGCCCCCGATACTCAATTCTTCGACCAGCGCGATCTTGACCGGCTGCCCTTTGACGGAAACAGGTTTCTTGCCGTTCGACACGACGGCGACGCCATCCACCGTCTTGACCTTTTGCGCCAGTGTCTGGCTCCCCACAAAAAATGCTAGGAGAAAGCCCATTATAAAAGGAGTTATTTTTCTCATCTCAGCCCTCGACTAAATGGCAGCATTTCAACGCTCTATTCTACCGGAGATACGCCCCCACGGCAACTAACCCTCAGTTGTCTTCCTCTTATCCTTAGGCGAGGGATAGTGGAGGAGAAACCCGTATGAGGAGCGAACGGGCACGGTTTCTCGACCAAAGGGAGAGAAGAGTGAGCGACGAATCGAGCCCGTTTTCCTGATTTGCGAAGCAAAGCAGGAAAACGGGCGTGGTTTCGATGCCACTGCCCCGAACCTAATCCACCAGATCGCGCTCGATCTCCTCCAGCGTCTTGCCCTTGGTCTCGGGCACGCGCAGGAAAATGAACACGCAGCCGGCGGCGCAGATCAGGGCATAGAGCCAGAATGTTTTGGCCGGCCCGAGCGCCCCGTTGAGCAGCGGAAACGTGTAGGTCAGGATGAAGCAGGCGATCCAGAGGGCCGAGGTCGCTACGGAGACGGCGGCCCCGCGGATCCGGTTGGGAAAGATCTCGGATATCAGCACCCAGGTGATGGGCGCCAGGGAGAAACCGTAGCAGGCCAAGGTGGCCAGAACCGGGCCCACGACCGCGGGACCTTTTAGATGAAGCATGTAGCCCAGGCCGATGAGCGCATGAAAAAAGCCGATCCCCGCGCAGCCCACGAGCATCAAGGCCCGGCGGCCGAACCGGTCCACCGTCTGGATCGCGATCAGCGTGAACAGGAGATTGACCGCGCCCGTGATGACGATGTTGAACATGATCGAGCTCACACCGTACCCGGCCTCACGGAAAATCTCCTCGGCATAGTTGAAGATGACGTTGATCCCGCTCCATTGCTGGAGGACGGCCAGGGTGACCCCGACGGAAAGGATCCGGGCCATTTTGGGCTCGAGCAAATCCCGGAAACGAACTCGCCGGATTTCTTGCCGGGAAACCGTACTTTGGATATTGCGCACCTCGGCATCGGCGAAAGCGGCGCCGCCGATCTTGGCCAGGATGCGCCGGGCCCTTTCCGGCCGGCCGTTCTTCACAAGCCAACGCGGGCTCTCCGGGATGAGGAGGGAACCGGCGAAGAAAAGGAGTGATGGGACCGCCACCGCGGTGAACATCCATCTCCAGGCGTACAGTCCGAACCAGGACTGGCGGATGAACTCCGCGGTCGCCCCGTTCGGGACCGCTCTGGCGATAAGCCAGTTCACGACCTGGGCCGACAGGATGCCGATGACGATGGTCAGCTGGTTGGTCGATACCAATCGGCCCCGGATATGAGCCGGGGCCACCTCCGCTATGTACATCGGCGACAGGTTGGAGGCCATCCCGATGGCGACGCCCCCGAGGACCCGGAAGACAACAAACCAGTCAAAGCTCGAAGCCCAGCCGGTCAGGACAGACGATACCGCGAACAGCAGCGCGGAGGCGATGAGCAGGCGCTTGCGGCCGAACCGGTCGCTCAGCCCGCCCGAAAGGACCGCTCCGGCCAAGCAGCCCAGGAGAGCGCAGCTGTTGGCCCAGCCGCGCAGGGATTCTCGGGTCAGGTTGAAGAACGGCTCGAAGAAAGGCTTGGCCCCGCCGATGACGACCCAGTCATAGCCGAAAAGGAGGCCGCCCATGGCGGCGACGAGGGAAATGAGCCAGACATAGCGGAGGTTATAGCGGGGAACCGCGATTTCGCCGTCTGCGCCCATAGGGCAACGACTTTACCACAGCCCCTTGGGCGTGGCAATCGGTACGCGCACCGCCGGGACTTAGGTGTTGTCTGGTGCGCTCCCTGGCGGGTGGATATGACCGGAGCTGTCAAGGCATCCGGCAACCGGCTGGAGATCACCGTGGCCAACCTTTGGGTCAACCGGCTCATCGGGGACGAACAGCAGGCGCCCGACTGCGAGTATGGTGCGGACGGCAACCTTGTCCGCTAGCCGGCCTGGCTCTTGAATGGCGATCCCCGTCCATCTCCGGACCGATTCACCTTCGCGACCTGGAAGCACTATACGAAAGACTCGCCTCTTGTTCCTTCGGGCCTCCTCGGTCCGGTGACGATTCAGATAGAGATATCCCCTCCTCATAAAGCCCACTGATATCCCCAAATGGGGCGCTAAGGATTTGTCAACACCGGCCGCCTAGTGTCCCGTCTCGTAAATTCCTTGCCAAAGTCCTCTGTTTGGACGGGACAC
>CAYGXD010000169.1:0-6959 GCA_964353705.1 uncultured Eubacteriales bacterium
AATCGGAGAAGCCCAGAAAAAAGCTTCCCTGAAGGTCGAGGCGGCAATGCCCGCGGATTTCGATTCGGCTGGAAAGTATCCCCTATTCATCGCCCTGCACGGCGGCGGCGAATCCACGGCCGATTTCAGGCCTACCTGGACCTCGCCCTGGCTTCGCGGGGAGTTTATCACGGCCTATGTCCAATCCTCCCAGGTGGCCAGCATGAAGGGATTCCATTGGCAGGATGTCGCCGTCACCAGGAGGGACCTCGAGGCCGCCTACAAACAGATTCTTGAGCAATACCCTGTGGACAAAGGCCGGGTGATCATCGGTGGGTTTTCCTCGGGTGGATTCGGCTCTCTCGCCGCCGCCCTGAAGGATTTCTTCCCCGTCCGGGGATTCATCGTCCTCTGCCCGGAGGTCCCAACGATGATCAGCGATGAGGACATCCAGTCCGCCAAAGCCCGCGGCCTTCGCGGGGTGCTTTTGACAACGCAGGCGGATTACCGGGTGGAGAAGCAACGGGCTTTGATGGGCCGCCTGGAAAAAACCGGAATGGCGGTCAATTTTCATGTGACGCCGTCCATCGGCCATTGGTATCCCGAAGACTTCGAGTCCCAGTTCGACCGCGCCTTGGGATTTGTTCTCGGGACGGAAAAGACAACCTCGGCAGATGCGTCCACACAACAGTCATTTTTAGACGCCGCCGAAGCCGGCGACCTCGAGGCCGTGACCCGGCTCCTCAAGGCGCACTCGAAGCTTGTCGAGGCGCAAAATTCGGAGGGCGATTCGGCGCTCCACCTGGCAGCCGGATGCCGCCAGGGCGAAGAGGCCGCGCTGCCCATGGTTCGATTGCTTTTGGAGAGCGGCGCGGCTTTGGAAGCCCGGAATACGAGCAACCAGACGCCGCTTCTCTATGCCGCCTACGGTGGCTTCAAGCGGGTTGTCGAGCTCTTTATCGCCAAAGGCGCCGCGGCGCAATATCAAGACACCAACGGCCGGTCCCCGCTCCACTACGCCGCGCGGGAGGGGCATCCCGAGGCCGTTGAAGTGCTGCTCAAGAACGGTGCGAATCCGTCCTTGAGAGATAACCAGAACCGGACGCCTCTCGAGTACGCCGTCCTGCGGAACAAGACGGCTGTAGTGGAAACCCTGATGAGACAGGTTCATTACGACATTAAGGGGCCGGAGGGTTCGACGCTTCTCCACGTGGCGGCTTCGCAGGGACACGACGATATGGTCAGGAAGCTGCTTGAGCAGGGGGCCGACCCGGGCCGTCCGAGCCCGAACGGGGATACCGTCCTGCTCAGCTATCTTCGGGGCGGCTTGGCCGCCCGGGCCCTTCAATCGATCGCCGGCGGTGCCGACGTCAAGGCCAAGGACAGCACCGGGAGGACCGCCCTTCATCTGGCCGTCGAAAAAGGGCTGGAAGAGGCCGTTTCGGCGCTCCTCGAAAAAGGAGCGGATCCGAACGCGGCCGACGGGAACGGCCTGACGCCGTTCGATATCGCTAGAGACTGGGGCTACCAGTCCCTGGCCGCCGGACTGACTGCGAAGGGCGCGCGGGCGACCCAGCCCAAGATCCATGTCCTCAATAAGGGATCGTTCGCGATCGCCGCTCCGCCGGCCGGCGCGAAGGGCGAATCCGCCGTCATCCGGTACATCGGCACGGACGGCTTTCTGATCGAGGCCGGTGCCAGGACCGTGCTGGTCGATGGCCTTGTCAGTAATCCCTGGGGCTACACCAATACGCCGGAGCGGGCGCTGACGCTGATGAAAGCCGCCCAGCCTCCCTTCGGGCGGATCGACCTCCTTCTCTTTTCGCATGCCCACCGCGACCACTTCGAACCCAACATGGCCTTAGATGTTTTATCCTCACAGCCGCAAGCCGTCCTGGTAGGAGACAGTCTTGTTACGGGAGAGCTTCAGGAGACGGGGCGGGACGCGTTCAAGGCCCTGAGTCCCCGGGTCAAAACGATGGACACCAAGATGGGCGAGCGGACCGACCTGGTCGTCAACGGCATTCCCCTGACCGTCCTCGGTGTCAACCACGGCGCGGCGGACCGTCCTTATCTGACGCTCGGCTACATAATGCAGCTGGGGGAATTCAGAATCTATCACCAGGGCGACATCTTTCCGGATTCCAACCTGCCGTTCCTTGCGTCTATTGCCTGGGAAAAGGAAAATATCGACATCGCCTTCTTTGACCCGTTCTTCTTTCAGAACGAGGAGACCAAACGGATCGTCTTGGAGAGAATCCGTCCCTCGGCCGTCATCCTGATGCACATCAGGGACGACGAGGTCGAGGATTTCCTCGGGCGGACAAGGCCATCCGTCCCCCAGGTCCTGGCCTTCCGGGGACCGATGGAAAGCAAGGTCTTCGTCAAACCCGTCCGCTGAGGGACCACCGTCCGCGGAGTTCGAAACGCCCGAAATCCGAACAACGTCTCTACTCGGGCAAAGAGCAGTTATGATTGCGAACGCTGCCGCGCTTCGGTCAGGTGAGAGCTTTGACCAGGAACTCCGCGAGCTTCTCGAGGTAGCGCGAGCCTTTTTCGGCGGAGGCCCGGCGGGGGTCGCCCAGCACGCCGTTGTGGGTCAGCGCCGGCATGCCTTTTTCGAAGATGATCGCGAGCTCCGGGTCGCCCAGCGGGCCGAGATACCCGGGGGCCATCCGCTCGGCGGCGACGAGACCGCCCTCCAGGGCCATGATGAAAGAGGTTTCGTTCTCGCCTGCGTGGGCCCCGGACTCGTCCTCGCCGATTCCGAATTCCGCCGAGGCGGCATAGAGAACGTTCATAAAGCCATGCAGGTCGGTATAACCCACGATATCGATGTCGGGATGGGCCCGGCGCGCCTCCTCGATCGCCTGGCGCACGGACGCGAAGTTACCACCGTGGCTGGGGAGAAAAATGATCTTCTTGAAGCCATCCCGGACAAGACTATCGGCGTAATCACGAATGATCATCCGGAGCGTTTCGGGCTTCATGGATATGGTCCCCCCGAAGGCGAGATGGTGGTCCGAACAGCCGACGGGGATGGTCCTCGCCTGCAGGGTCCGGCCCATCTTAAGCGCCACGGCGTTGGCGAGGGCGTCGCCGATCCGGGTGTCGGTCATGGTTGGAAGGTGGGGCCCGTGCTGTTCGGTTGAACCCACCGCGACGACGACGGTCGTGAAGCCGCGCTCCATGGCCGCTCTGATATCCGGCCAATTCATCTCTTCCATACGGATCGTTTTCATAAGGACTCCTTAATCTTTCCGTTTGGGCATCGTCCTGGGACTATAGACTATGACCAAAGAAAGTGTCAAGAAGAGGGCCGGACCGTGAATCCGTCATCTTGAGGAATAAAGAGAATCCTGTCATGGACGAATGGCGATTCCTCAATAACGCATCCAGGAAAACGGGGAATAGACGTCACCGATCAGCTCTTTGACGATCTGGGGTGACACGCCAAAGGACAGGTCGGAGACGCTCTGGATCACAATACCCGTCTTTTTCTCTGGGAACAGGACCAGGTAATTTTCACAGCCTTCTTCCATTCCGACATGGAACAGAGCCTCGCCCGCCGGGCTCCGGAACCAGCCCCACCCCAGCGTCCACGATAATTGGATGTCGACATTCAAGCTGGAATCCGGCGTTTCCCGGCTGTGCAGAGTTTTTCCCGCCACCCTGACTCTGGGCTTCCGCCAGGCGGCCGCCGTTTCCGGTTTTAGGCCCAACCCATTGAGCGTCGCCAGCATGAACTTGGCATAATCCGATGCGTTGGTCAGGAGCGAGCCGGCGGCGTTGGCTTCTGTTCGAGTCCGCTGGATCAGAGGACCGAGCCCGGAGTCGAGGTCGACGGCGAAATCGCCGTCGAAGCGGGCCTCCCAAAGGAACGAGCTCCGGGCCATGCCCAGGGGCTCGAAAACTTTTTCCCGCGCCAGGACCTCGAGTGACCGGCCGGTCTTTTTTTCTAGGAGAAACTGCAGAAGATAATAGCCCTCGCCCGAATAGCTGAAATCCTGGCCGGGATTGAACTGGATTTCCAGAGGTCCGGTCCAGCGGGGCCGTCTCCAGTTGGGAAACCCTGCCGAGTGGGAGAGGAGGATTCCCGCCGTCAGTGCCCGGTGCCTGGCATCTTTCTTGAGGGAGGCATATTCGGGATAGTCTATGAAAGGGGGATCGATGAATGACGAAAGGGGTTGGTCGAGGCCGAGCAGCCCCTCGTCTATCAATTTCATGACCAAGTAGGAAAAAACCGGTTTGCTGAGTGAAGCTGCGCGCAGGACCGTCCCGGAATCGGCTGGTTTCCGGGTCTTCCGCTCTACGATGCCCAGGGTGCGGTCGAAGACGACGCGGCCATCCTGGACAACCGCCACGGACAGAGCCGTTGGCGCCGATCTTTTCAAAAGACCGAGCATGAGACCCTCGGCTTGGACGGAGGTCCGGGTCTCTGCGTCCAGAGTTGACCATGTTTCCGGAGCCCTCACCTCTTGGGCGCCCGGCGATGCCACGCCGGATAGGTAAAAAGCCAATCCCAGCCCGGCAAGGGGAAAACGCCGCGATGCCATCCGGCTAGTCCTTCGTCTTGGCAATTTCTTGCTCCTTTTCTGGCTTCCCGGCGACTAGCGTATCTCCTGCAGAGCAAGATATTCAAGCCGGAGGTCGCCAGGGCAATGAACTTAAGGTCGCCTTCGATAATCCTCCGGATACCCGCCCTCGGGCTTTTAGGAGTCAGTTGCTCTGGAAGACGATTTTCCCTCCCATGATGGTGTAAAGCACTTTGGTGGTCAGAATCTTCGGCGCTTCGATTTCCAGGATATTGTCTGAAAGAACAACGAAATCAGCAAGATTCCCTACCCGGAGGGAGCCCTTTATGCCTTCCTCATATGACGCATAAGCCGGTCCATAGGTGTAATACCGGATCGCCTCGCGGATGGACAATCTTTGTTCAGGGAACCATCCCCCGGGGGGATCGCCGGAGTCGATGTTCTGCCGGGTCACACACGAGTAGAGCCCCCTCATCGGATCCAACGGTTCAACCGGCCAATCCGTTCCGAAGGCCAGAACGGTGCCTTCGTCGGCCAGGGTCTTCCAGATGTAGGCGCCCCGGCACCGCTCTTTTCCGAATCTTCGTTCGCAATAGATGAGGTCCGTGGTGCAGTGCGTCGGCTGCATCGAGGCGATGACCCCCAATCCGGCGAACCTTCTGACATCGTCCGGATGGATGAGCGAGCCGTGCTCGATGCGATGGCGGGCCCCCTTATTCCCATAATCTTTCAGGGCTTTCTCGATCGCATCGAGCGCCCAGTGGATCCCCTTGTCTCCGATGGCATGGATACCGACTTGATCGCCGCTGCGATGAGCTTTGCCTACCAGGCTGGTGAACTCCTCTTCCCGGTATTGGGCTTCGCCGCTTTTGTCCGGCTCATCGGAGAACGGCTCAAAAAGGAGGGCGGTCGACGAACTCACCGTCCCATCGACGAAGATCTTCAGGAAGCCGACCCGGACCATCTCGTCTCCTTGTCCGCTTTTGATATTGTTCCTGATGTAATCATCGATTTCCTGGATGGGGAGCCAGGCGTAAACTCGGAGTGTCAATTGGCCCGCTTTTTCGAGCTTGTGGTAGATCTCTATCTCCTCCAGGGTCGAAGACGTGTGGATCCCCGTAAGCCCGAGCCGGGCCGCCAGGCCGAGCGCCCTCTTGATATCCTCTTCCGTGTTTGATTCAGGCGGCTGGATCTTTATCAAACGCGTGGCCGCTTCTTTGAGAATGCCGCTGGGCTCGCCGGTCGCAGGGTCCCTGGATATCTCCCCTCCGAAGGGATCCGGCGTCTTCCCCGATATCCCTGAAAGGCTTAGAGCCAGCGAGTTCACCCATAAGGAGTGCCCGTCGACTCTCTCCAGGATGACGGGATTATGAGGGGAAACCTTGTCCAGGTCTTCTTTTGTGGGCCACGCGGCTCCGGGAAAAAGTGTGTGGTCAAACTCGCTTCCGAAGACCGGCGCTCCTTCCGGGAGCTCCTGGATTTTTGCGGCAACCAGCATTTGAACGGCCTCCACCGACTTCGCCTCTCTGAGCGTCAGGCCGGCCAATGATTTTCCTCCCGAGGCGAAATGGCAGTGGGCATCGATGAAACCTGGGAGCGCGAGCTTTCCGGAAAGGTCTATGACCCGGGTGGAGGGGCCTATCTGTTTGCGGATCGTTTCAGTTGGCCCAAGGGCGATGATCTTCCCGGCCTTGACGGCGGCCGCTTCAATGTAAGCGCCGGAGCCGTCGACGGAAAATATCTTGCCGTTGACAAGCGCCAGATCCGCGCTCTCTTTCTGCCGGCATTGCAGAAAAGACAGACCGAGGAGAGCCGGGACGCTCAGGAATAAAAATATCTTTCTGCGCACGCGGCGTCCATTCGTCCCTTATTTCTTATGATAATCGGGGTAGGCCGGACGCTTCGGCTTCGGCAGCGGATTCTTGGCCAGAGCATCCATAACGATCTCGATCGCTTTGTCCAGCTGGGGGTCTTTTCCCTGCCGCACAAGCGCCGGATCAAGCTCCACTTCCACGTCCGGGCTGACACCGACGTTCTCCGCGATCCAATGGCCGTCCGGGCTCCAGACGCCCGAACTCGGAGCCGTCACGAAGCCTCCATCCATAAGCTGCGGAGCTCCGGCCCGGCCGACCAGGCCTCCCCAGGTGCGCTTGCCCACCAAAGGCCCCACCTTGGCCCGCTGGAAATACCAGGGCATGGCATCCCCGCCCGACCCGGCGAACTCGTTGATGAGCATGACCTTGGGTCCGAAGATGGCGCCCTGAGGCTGGACCTCGTCCTCTCCGTCGCGGGTGGCGACGAGGCTCATCAGCTTGCGGCTGAAGCGCTCGATGATGTCCGTGGCCAGCATGCCTCAGCCGTTGAAACGCTCGTCCACGATGAGAACGTCACGTCCGACCTGGGCATAGAAATAGCGGTTGAAATACGTGTACCCTCCGAAGGCCG
>CAYGXD010000170.1:0-6879 GCA_964353705.1 uncultured Eubacteriales bacterium
TCGAAAAAGAGCTGGCCCGGTCGGCCCGGCCGGCTTTGATCTTTGCCTGCGGTCCTGATCCGATGTTGAAGCGGATCGGAGAGATCGCTGCGGAGTTCAGGATCCCGGCGCAGCTCTCGCTCGAATCGATCATGGGCTGCGGCATCGGGGCCTGCTGGGGCTGCGTCCGGAGGATCCGGAGAGGCGATGCCGCCGAGTGGGTCAAGGTCTGCGAGGAGGGACCGGTGTTTCGGGCAGGCGAGGTTGTCTGGGAAAAAGAGGAGGGTAACGAGGGAATTTAAATACGTCTTAGATTCTTGTGTAGATCACCCATAGCGATAGATAGATAGATAGATAGATAGATAGATAGATAGATAGATAATAATGGAAAAAAGAGCGCGGCAAGGAAGAAGCGAAAGGGTGGATCTATCGACCGACCTGGGATTCCTGAAGCTCCGCAACCCGGTGCTCGCGGCCAGCGGCACATTCGGCTACGGCTTCGAGTTCAAGCCCTTTGTCGACCTCAACAAGCTGGGCGGCATTGTCGTCAAGGGACTCTACTTCGATCCGCGGCCGGGCAACCCTCCGCCGCGCCTGGCCGAGGCTCCGAGCGGATTGATCAACTCGATCGGATTACAGGGAATCGGAGTCCGGGCGTTTTGCGAAAAGGTCATGCCGCAGCTCGAGGGCCTTCAAACGCCCATCCTGGTCAATGTGTGCGGCGAAACGGACGAAGAATACGCGGCCGTCATCGATTTCCTGAACAAGGACGGGAGGATCGCCGCTTATGAGCTCAACATCTCTTGCCCCAACGTGAAGAAAGAGGGACGCTGCCCGGCCCTCAGTCCGGACCACACCTTCTCGCTGGTCAAGCTCGCCAAGGAGACGAGCCGGCGCCCGCTCATCGTCAAGCTCTCGCCGAACGTGACGGACATCGTGAGCGTGGCCAAGGCTGCCGAAGAAGGCGGAGCGGATGCTATCTCGCTGATCAACACGCTCCTGGCCATGGCCGTCGACGTCGAAACGCGCCGCCCGCGCCTGGGCAACACCTTCGGCGGGCTGAGCGGGCCGGCCGTCAAGCCCATCGCCCTGCGGATGGTTTACCAGGTGGCGTCAAGGGTCCGGGTTCCGGTGATCGGGATGGGCGGCATCATGACCGGACGCGACGTTATCGAGTTCCTCATCGTCGGAGCCAGGGCCGTCGAGGTCGGCACAGCCAATTTTATCGACCCCGCCGCCTCTTTGAGGATCGTCAGGGAAATCGACGAGTTCTGCCGGGAGAAGAAGATCCGGAGAATCGATGAATTAATCGGGACGCTCGAAATAGACGAGTAGCCAATGAAAGAAAAGATCATCATCGCCCTTGACGTCGGAACAAAGCGGGAAGCCCTGGCCCTGGCCGGAGAGCTCCCCGAAGCGCGCGTCTTCAAGATCGGGATGGAGCTTTTCACGGCTGAGGGACCTGCGCTTCTAGAGGAAACCGTCCGGCTGGGGAAAAGGCCGTTCCTCGACCTCAAGTATCACGACATTCCCAACACCGTTGCCGGGGCGGTCCGGTCGGCCACGCGGAGCGGTGTTTCCATGCTCACCCTTCACACTTCGGGGGGACGGGAGATGATGGCCGCGGCCGCCCAGGCCGCGCGGGAGGAATCCGCCCGGGCGGGAAAAGACAGGCCTCTTCTCCTCGGTGTCACAGTCCTGACGAGCCTCAAGGAAGAAGATCTCCACCGGGTCGGCATCGTCCACACCGTGGCCGATCAGGTCCTCAGGCTGGCCGTGCTGGCTAAAGACTCAGGGCTGGACGGGGTCGTCTGTTCGCCCCACGAAATCGAGATCATCAAGAGGGAATGCGGCGGCGAATTCCTGGTCGTCACTCCGGGGATCCGGCCCGCCTGGGCAGCGGCCCAAGATCAGAAGCGCATCATGACCCCCGCCGAAGCGATCGGCAAAGGGGCAGACTATCTGGTGATCGGGCGGCCCATAACAGGGGCGCCTTCGCCCCACGAGGCTTTCCTAAAAGTACTGGCCGAAATCATGGGGTCAGGTCTCAACATTTAACAAAATAATTATGTAAGCCCCTTTATACTGGGCCCACATCCCATTTGTTGAATGTTGAGACCTGACCCCTTTTTCATCAGAAGAAGGCCATCGCTCCGCGGACGGCAAAGGCCGCTCCGAGGATGCCACCGACGACGGCCATCAGCACGATGACGACCACGATGCTCACCACGACGTAGCCCATTATCTTCTCTTTGGGAGTCCCCATGAGGGGTGTCGAAAACCCCAGATAAAGGAGATAAAGCCCGTAGAGGGAGCCCAGGATGCCCAGGGCCCACAGAACAGGGATGAGGTTGAAAATGCCCATGATCCAGACGGGCGTCATGGAGTAGACTGCCAGCTTCATGGCGAGCGTAAGGTTCTGGGTCGATCCGAAGGTCGGCGCCAAAGCATTGATGATAAACCCGAGCGCATAGACGACGACCAGGCTTAAAATATAGGAAAATATGGCACCGAAAAATGCCCTCGCCATCCAAGTCCCCCCGCCCCCGGGAATGCGGAACCCTAAGAAGAGAGCTGTACCGAGGAACTGGGCAACGGCCGGAATGGCGGCCAGGATAACGACATACGGGACAAAGAGCTGCTGGATGGTGGTCGGTTCATCCTTGATCTTGACCCATTCTTCTTTGGGTTTGAGGAGAATGGCCTGAACTCTAGCGACTAGATTCATAAAGCGCCTCCTTTATTGATAGTTGAAAAACTATAGTATGCATCGCCTGTCCAGTCAATGGAAATTTTAAAAGCCCCGGGGACCTGAGAGGGAAATGGAGGCGCGGGGCGGATTCGAACCGCCGCATCGAGGTTTTGCAGACCTCTCCCTTAGCCACTTGGGTACCGCGCCTTTGCTTTCATGAAACATCATTGGAGCGGGCGATGGGACTTGAACCCACGACCTTCTGCATGGCAAGCAGACGTTCTACCACTGAACTACGCCCGCTTAGGGAGTTATCCACGTTTAGCTCTGTAAAACTAACAGAAAGCGGAGTTTGTGTCAATACGACGGGAAGACGTGAGAGCGGACGGAAGTTATTTGCCTTGGACCCACTGTCCCATCATTACGATTTCCCAGGTGGAAAGGACCTTGACGGTCGCCGTCTTCTTTCCCACGTCGATGACGACACAGTTTCCGATGCCGGTCTCCGGCAGGTCCTCCCGGAATTGGAGCGTCTTGGGATTCCGGATCTTCTTATAGATCGTCATCTGCTGGCCGACCTGTGCTCCGGCCTCTTCCCCGATGTCGATGATCGCCCAGGATCCGTAGCCGATCTGGATATAACCTCTCTCCAAGTAGACGAAGTTGCCTATCGGCCCCGTCCCTTTCTCACCGTAAACCTCATATCCGATGTCTTTCCCCAACAGGGTTTCTTTCTCTTCAAAAGGCAGAAGATAGTTCCCGATCATGAGTCGTCCGCAGGCTTTTTCTATCCTGGCCACGGCCCGCTTGTCTTCCAGGGAAATGACACGAGCCCGTCCCCGCTTTTCCGCCAGATGTCCGAAACCGCCGATCTCGTCGCCGATTTCGATGACCAGGAAAACCTGGCCGATCTCGAGGCCGTCCTGGCTCCCTTTGTTCAAAAATACGATGTCGCCGTCGGAGAACATGATCTTTTCATAGCCCTTCTCGGCCGCTGTGATCATCAGTTCCGGAAGATCACCTTCATGCACAAAGGGCGAGCAATAGACGTCAACTTCGGCGATGATGGGATAGGCCTCCCGGAAAATCTTGGCCCGTTCGATCTCGTCCTGGACCTGGGCCTGGTCGTCGGAAACGACCTGAGCGGCCGCGGGCACAAAAAAGGCCGCCACCAAAGTCGCCATTAAGAGAGCGAAAAGAGCCCGGTTAGGGGGAGTTTGTCTCATCTCGGCTCCTTTACCTCACGGTCATCTTAATTTTTTTCATTATAAACAGCGGTTTTCGGGCTGTCAATAAATTAATTTTCAATGACTTGACAGCCTCCTCTCTTCTCTTTAACATAAAAGTCAGCTGTCCCGATGATTTAGTCGCACGAGGGAGAAGGAGGTATGAAATGAATAAGAAAGAAACCATCGTCCGGATGTCCAAGGATGCGGGGATCACGGCCCTCCAGGCGGCCAAGGCATTCTCCTCGCTGTTCGAAGGGGTCAAGGACACCCTGAAAAAAGGGGGAAAGGTCACTTTTTCCGGGTTCGGAAGCTTCGAGGTCAAGAAAAGAAAAGCCCGCAGAGGCCGGAACCCCAAGACCGGCGCCGAAGTCGCCATCCCGCCCAAAAACAGGATCAAGTTCAACCCGAGCAAGAGCTTTAAGAATTCTCTCTGACCGGCCTCTCTCTAGTGGACAAGCGGGGTCAATTCCTCTAAAATAGCTTCTTTCTCAAACCGTTGAAGCGCCAAAAAGTCAAGATCGCCCTGATTTTCGGCGGCCGGTCGGCCGAGCACGAGGTCTCCCTGTCTTCGGCCTCCGCCATTTATAAGAACATCGACAAAACCCGCTACACCGTGACTTCCATCTTTATTGATAAAACCGGCCGATGGCGGCGCGTCGCCTCGCCGCTCCTGCCGCTAGAGAAGCTCCGGAACGGGCCCTTTTCTTCCTTTCTTCCCTGGGAAGCGCTCCCCGCCCTGCCGCGGCGGGTCCGGGCCGATGTCTATTTTCCGGTCCTCCACGGGCCTTACGGGGAGGATGGAACCGTTCAGGGCCTCCTCGAGATGGCCGACGTCCCCTACGTCGGCGCGGGTGTGCTTTCCTCGGCGGCGGGGATGGATAAGGCCGTGATGAAGGTGCTCTTCGCCGATCGGGGCCTGCCCATAGTCAGACACCTGGTTTTCGGTGAGGCCGAGTGGAAGAAGTCCCGCCGGACGGTTCTCGGCTCGATCAGGAAGAAGCTCGCCCTTCCGATCTTCGTCAAGCCCGCCAACCTCGGGTCGAGCGTCGGCATCAGCAAAGTGAAAAAACGGGGTGAAACCGAGAGGGCCCTTGCCCGCGCCTTCCGTTACGACCGGAAGGTCGTCGTCGAGGAAGGGATCAAAGGCCGGGAGATCGAATGCAGCGTCCTCGGGAACGACGAGCCGCGGGCGTCTCTGCCCGGCGAGGTCATCCCCTACCGGGAATTCTACGATTATCGAGATAAGTACCTGGAAGGCAAAACTCGTTTCCGGATCCCGGCCGACCTTTCCACCTCCGCTGTCCGCGAAGTCCGGCGATTGGCCGTCGAAGCCTATCGGGCAGTGGAATGTTCAGGGATGGCCCGACTCGATTTTTTCCTGGAGGACGGCACGGGAAAGATCTACGTCAACGAGATCAACACCATTCCGGGTTTCACCGAGATCAGCATGTACCCGAAGCTCTGGGGCGTAAGCGGAATCCCCTTCGGCCGGCTCGTCGAAGAGCTCATCCGGCTGGGTCTGGAAAGACACCGCCGGAAAAAGCGCTGTTTGGAAAGGCTGGCCCTTTGAGGATCCTGGGAATCGACTTCGGCGATGTCCATGTGGGCCTGGCCCTGAGCGACCCCCTGGAGCTGACCGCCCAGCCCCTCGGCCAGTACCGACTCTGTGGAATGTCCAGGGACAAAGCTTACTTCGGGGAACTCATCCGCCGACAAGGAGTGGGTGAGATCGTGGTCGGCTTCCCGCTTCGCATGGACGGGACCTCGGGCACGCGGGCGGAAAAGACTCGTGTGTTCGCCGCCTGGATGGAAAAAGCCTACGGGCTTCCGGTCGTCCTGTGGGATGAGCGATTGACCACTCAGCAGGCGGGCGGTATCATGCGCGAGCAAAAAATCCGGACCAAGGACAAGCGAACGATCGAACACCAGATTTCGGCCGCTCTTATCCTGCAGGCCTACCTCGATTCGCGCCGCACCCACAGCCATGTTCCTCAAGATCATCAGGAATAGCCTGGCCATCGCCTGCCTCTTCCTTTTCGCCCTCCTCGTCTGGCTGGCCGTCTCACTCTATGATCTGCGCGTCTTCTCCCCCGGCGAGGTGATTGTCGACGTCGAGAAGGGTATGGGAGTGGGGACTGTCGCCCGGCTTCTTGAGAAAAGGGGGATCATCGGATACCGGCAGGTTTTCCTGATCAGCTACCGGCTTTTCTATCATCCCCGGACGATCAGGGCGGGTGAGTATGCCCTGACTTCCCCCCTGAGAACAAAAGGGGTCCTGGATATCCTGATCAAGGGGAAGGTCTATCTTCATTCCGTCACGGTCCCGGAGGGACTGACGGCCCGCGAGATCGCTCCGATCCTGTTTCCGCTCCTGGATGACGGCCGGGAAGCTTTCCTGGCGGCGATCCGCGATGTGGACATGATCCGCTCGCTCGACCGCGAGGCGGACAACCTGGAGGGATATCTCTTTCCCGAAACGTATTCCTTCGCCAAGGGCATCTCCTCCGCGGACGCGGTCGCGGCCATGGTCGACCAGTTCCGGGCAACCTTCAACGAGGCCTGGAGCGACAGGGCTCAATCCCTCCGGATGAGCGTCCGGAAGGTCGTAACCCTGGCCTCGCTCATCGAAAAAGAGACCTCTGTCTCCGAGGAAATGAAACTGGTCTCAGCCGTCTTCCACAACCGCTTGAGGATCGGGATGAAGCTCGACTGCGACCCGACCATCATTTACGCCCTCAAAGAGAAAGGCCGCTATAACGGGAACCTGACAAAGAAGGATATGGCCCTCGATTCCCCTTACAACACATACCGGTATCCCGGCCTTCCGCCGGGCCCTATCTGCAACCCCGGCCGGGCGGCCCTCGAGGCAGCCCTCTACCCGGCGGAAGAGGCCTATCTGTATTTTGTTTCCCGGAACGACGGCAGCCATTACTTCAGCCGGACCTTTGTCGAGCACCAAAACGCCGTCCGCCGCTTTCA
>CAYGXD010000171.1:0-6851 GCA_964353705.1 uncultured Eubacteriales bacterium
GTCTTGAGCATGTCTTTGAAAACGATCTTCTTGGGCACCCACCGGCCCTCCAGCCTCTGAACCTCCTGGACCTCGGTCCTCTTTAGAAGTTTCGCTCCCTTGGCAAAGCGGTCTTCCTTGATTACGACGAACCGTTCGCGATCCACCCACGCCTTCCGGGAGTAATAGGCGACATCCTTTTCCTTGGCCGACAGCTCCAGGACCCAGCAGGGGCGGCCGCCAAGTTCCTCTTCGCCCAGGACCTCTGCGGCATACAGGTCCCTCAGCTTGCGGTCCTCCATGAAATCCTCATAGGAAAGATCGGAGCCCATCACCGACTGGCGCAGCATGTGCCCCGAGATCAGGATCGTCCTGTCGGTGGAGGGGGAATAGGTCCAGAGCTGGTCCTCGAGCTTGAGCATCTTGGTCCCCGCTTCCCGCGGCGGGGCGAGGTACTCGGTGAACGACTTCTCCTCCCCCTGGACCCAGGACCGCGATTCGACCGTGCGGCTCGCCCGGCGTCCACGGATGATCATCCGGGACTGGGAGACCTTGTTGTCCGAGCCGATGTTCTCATCAACCTTCTGGAGGATCCAGTCTCCGGTGGGCGCCTGGGCGCCGGCCAGCGCCCCGATGAGCACCAGCGAGATCCCAAAAAGGGCCTGTTTTCTCATTATTCCAATTCCTTCATCAACCGGGCGGTTTGTCGCCGATAGATACCCAGTCCCGAAATAGCGGCCCCGAGAAACGTCGCCGCCAGACCCGGAATAAACCCGATCCCGTAGCTGACCGGAGATACCTTCGCCTTCATCACGTTGGAGATGAAAAGAGAGGCGTTCTTCATCATGAAACCGATGTTGAGTCCATGCGCCTGAAGATAATAGGACAAGGCCAGACCAACAGCCGTGCCGATGACCGTCCCCAACACCCCGATCATCAGGGCTTCCCCGATCAAAGTCACATAGATATGGGTTTGGGTTTCTCCCGTGGCCAGCCGTACTCCGATCTCCCCGTAGCGCCGCAGGCTGCCCATCAGACCGGCGTTCCAGAGGACGATGGACATGACGCCGATGAAGACGACCAGGACCAGTCCCGAGAACATCCGCATCATGGCGAGGAGATCAGCCATTCCCGCCTGGGAGAGCGTGTCCATGACAGGCGCGAATACATCGGCATCACCGATCAGCGCCGAATTGAACCGGGCCGAGATATCACTGGCCCGGCGGTCCCGGTACACAAAATCGCCAAAAAAGCCGAGGATCTCTCCGGCCGCGTCTTCCATGTCCAGGGCGGCCTGGATATCGGCGATATCGGCAACCATCGCCCCCCGGTCCATGGCCTCCATCCCGAACCGAAGCATGCCGGCCACCTTAAAATTGGCCACCGCCATGCTGCCCGTCATGGTGCCGCTGATCAGAGTCGCGGTGTCGCCCGGCTCAACATTCAAGCGCTGGGCGAAATCCTCGCTGATCAGGATCTCGCCGGCCTTTTGTGGCGTCCGGCCGCGCACCAGGGCAGCCTCCAATCTGAAAATGCCCGGCTCGGCGCTTCCGGCCGAGAGAAGATCGACGGCCAGACCCATGACCGGCCCCTGCTCACGTGTTTCTCCCGCGGCGTCCGGGATGTCCAAAAGCCCTCCGAAGCGGATGCGCGAAACCCAGATCATGTCCGGATGCTCACTCCGGAGCTTCTCCAGCAGCGGCTTTACTCCCACCAGGGCGAGGTCATTGGGAACCTGGTCGGCTTCCCGGGCATAGGCGCGTGACATGAGCCGGACGTGGCCGGTGCCGAACCGGGCCCCTGAGTCGATGAAGTTGAACTCGGCGCCATTGATCCAGTTGTACATAAAGACCGTGAGCATGACCCCGATGACGACGGTCAGGACGGGAAAAAGGCTCCGGGAGCGGTCCCGCAGCAGCCCCTTGAAGAGAAACTTGATCATGACATCCGTCCCCGGAGGGCGTCCGTGGGCTTCAGCTTCGCGATCCTTCGGGTCGGCAGGAAACTGACAATGGTCGTGATCACCAGGACCAGGAGGGTGGTCGCGATCACGAGCCCGGCGCTGTAAACCGGAAAGAGCTTCTCCCCTATGGCGAAGCCGTAGCTGTCCATCCCCTCGGGCATTGCCCAGCCCTGGCGGGTGTACCAGGTCAGCAACGGAATTCCATAGAAGGCGGCGACGACCGCGGCCAGGACACCGTGCAAGGCCCCTTCCAGCGTGAAAAGCCGGATCACCCGACCCCGGGTGAAACCCAGGGCCATGAGTGTTCCCATCTCTTTTCTGCGCCGGAAGATGGAGAGAACCTGGGTGTCGAAGATCGCCAGCATCGCCAGAAGGATCAGCACCACGTAAAGGATCATGGATCCAGCGGTTTTCATGTGGACCAATTGTCTGATATCGCTGAGCAGGAAGTCGAGGTCGCGGAAGATCCACCCCGAGACCGCCGGGCGTTCCGGAACGCCCGGCGCCACGACCACCAAGCTGGCCTCATCCTCCATCCCGGCCAGGGCGCGGAGCCTGTCCAGGGGGATCCAGACCTGTCCCTGGTCGACGGTTTGTACGACGGTTTTGATCACCTGGACGATCTCGACATCCCGCGCATCGAACATGCCGCGGGCGTCGCGCCAGCGAAGGGTCACTGTGTCCCCGACGCTCAGGCCCGTGCTCTTGGCCATGCGGGTTCCGATCAGGGCCGGGAAGCGGTCCTCTCCGGTCTTCAGGAATTGAGTGGGCAGAGAGAGGAGCTTCTGCTCCGGGTCGATGCCCTTGATGAGGACCGGATGGATGCGTCCCCTCGGGTAGAGCGTGCCCTGGACCACGAGGATCGCCGCGGCTCTGTTTTCGGCGATCATGGCCTGCAGCGGGTCCGGAACGACGGTATGAGCCTCCTCGAGAGAAAAGACGTCGAGCGGGTCATACTTCTCCTGCCAGTACTGGCCTCCGCCCAGGATCGCGTCGACCGAAGCCCGCTCGGCCTGCGCATTCATCCCCTCAAAAAGGCCCTGGGTCCAGACGATAAGCACGAACGCGAAGGATAAGACCACCACGTTCAGCCAGGTTCGGAGCCCCGCCCCGACGATATTGCGAAGGGCCAGCTTGGGGATGATCATTTCCCCTCCCCCACGGTCCGCCTCGGCTCCGGTCTCTCGTCTTTGGCCACGGACCCGTCGAACAAGGTGATCTTGCGCCGGAGATAGCCGATCACCTTTTCGTCATGGGTGGCGAAGATGAAAGTGGTTTCGAGCTCCCTGTTGAGGCGCTCCATTGTCTGGAGAATGTGGTGGGAATTCTCCGCGTCCAGGTTGGCCGTGGGCTCGTCCGCCAGGATGAGGGCCGGCTTCTTGACGACCGCCCGGGCGATCGCCACCCTCTGGCTCTGGCCTCCGGAAAGCTGGGCGGGCTTGGACTTGGCTCGGTCGGCGAGCCCGACCCATTCCAGCGCGTCCATGGTCATTTTTCGCCGCTCGCCCGAGGAATAGTCCAGAAGCAGCAGGGGAAATTCGACGTTCTCAAAAACCGTATAGACCGGGAGGAGGTTGAAGGTCTGGAAAATGAATCCGATGTGGCGGTTGCGGAGCGCGGCCGCCTGTTTGTGGGACAGTTCCTCCACCTTCCGGCCCATGACCACGGCGCTCCCGGACGTTGGTGAGTCCAGAGAGCCGACAATATTAAGCAGTGTCGTTTTTCCCGAACCGCTCGGCCCCACGAGACCGGTGAATTCTGCTTTCTCAAACTTGAGATTCACCTTATCCAAGGCCTTGATCGTATGCTCACCCAGGGAATAGGTCTTAACCAGGTCGCGAGTTTCGATCAGATAGGAGTTTTCCATTCCATCCTCGTCCGTCCTAGTAATTGAAGACAACCATCAGCTGGATCCCCTTGCCGGAAAACGGATTCCCTCCCGGCTGCGCCGGATAGATCCGGAATGCGTCCGGATTCCAAAAAGCGATGATGTTGAAGCGCCAGCGGTCATAGGTCCGCTGCCAGCTGAGAAACCGGTAGAACTCTTTTTCCTTCCAATCATAATAAAATATGGCAGTCAGATCAACGAAAACACTCGCCGGATAGCGGAGAAAGAGCGCCGAGAGATCCGCCGCATCTCCCCGGCCGAATGCCCCTTCGCTGCGGGCCAGCCGAAGGTGTTCGGCCATAACGTTGAGCCCGTTTCCCCAGCTGAAAGTGGTGTCGGCGCCCAGGGTGGAAGCCCGCTGCCAGGGTTGGGGCAGCAGGTCGCTCTCCAGATGCGTCAGCGTCCCTTCAAACCAGAGGCCGACTCCCAGGTCCCACTTCCCGTCCAGCCCGATTCTGGATTCAGGGACGCGCTCCGTGGGAAGAGACAAGGACGCTGCCGGCCCCGTGAGGAGATCGATCTGCCGGCGGTGATAGGTCAAGGCCAGTTCTCCGGTCAAGATCGGGAGCTGGACTCGTCCTCCGTATTCGGCCGTGTTTTGGGCCGTGCCGACGGACTCCCATCCCTTGGGCGAATCGTTCCCAAGCAGTCCCCAAACCCAGATGTTGGCGTTGTTCTGGAAATAATAGCGGACGAGCAGGGCATTGACGCCGTCGGTCAACTGAAGTGGATCCCGAGGGTCCAGGCTGTCGAACCACATCAACGGCCGGAGGAGCGTGGCCGATCCGAAATTGATCTTTTGAAGGCCGAGCCGGGCTTCGAACCGGGAACTGGACAATCGCAGCCAAAACCGGTAGGGCTTGATCTCTCCTTCCTTCAGGATATCCTCGCCGGAGCGGAAACGGGCGGATCCGAAGCCGTTGAGCGAGAGCTCGGCATCCAGAGTAAGAGAATCGGACATCGGCTGGCTGAGGGAAAACTCGGGTATGAAGCGGCCGCCGAACTGGGTGTCCGAGGACTGCTCAAAGCTGTCGAAAAACCAGATGGAGATCAGGCCCCTATATCCCCAGGTTAGGGCGGAGGCCGGAGAAAACATAATCAGGATGAAACCGAAGAGAGCGGCGGCGCTCTTCCATCTCATTACGACTCTCCTCCCCCCTGACCGGAACGGGCCCCAACTTCTCCAACCTGCTTAAAAGACATCAGGAAACAATTATACACATCTGAAGTGCCCTTTGTTCAGATTAAGCAGAGGGCTTGGCTCAGAGCATGGTGATTTTGAACCGGCAGCGTTGGCCGCCCCTGAGGACGGAGTCGAGAAGTTCGACTTCGGCTTTCCGGCCGAAACGGAGCTCGTGCATCTCCTTGACGTATCCGACGGAGCAGAGACAATAGGTCGGCGATATCCCCGCCGGCTGGGATTCGGCCATCGGGCAGAGGCAGATTCCCTCGGCTGACTCCTGGCCGGTCTCCGCGCTGCTGTCATACTGGAAATAGACGACATTTCCCTCGACCCTGAGCCCTTTCTTTTTTGGGTCCTTGGCGGCTTTCTCGGCCCATTGCTCGAAGTTGACCGGTTTGATCTCCTGCTTGCTCTCCCGGATCCATTCCCGGAAGCAGGTCTTCCCGTTCGCCATCATCAGCTTCCTTCGGTTCGCCTCGTCGAGCGTCTGATCCATGACGTCGAAAAGGCGCTTGACCCAATGATCGGCGAATTCCATCCGCTTGACCGCCCGCTCCGGCGTCTTGTCTCCCGGCTTGGCCTGACCGGGTGCCAGGGCCAAGGCGGTCCTCAACCCGCCTGCCGCCGCACAAGCGCACGCACCGGCCTTCCCGAGCGATTTCAAAAACGACTGACGATTCATAGCTCCGTTTTTCATAAGCTCCTCCGTTGTCCTTATTTGAATTGGGCCCCGTCCGGCCAGACCTCGTCTTCCGGACAGTCGAACTGCAAAAATTCGACGGGCGCCCCGTTGTCCACGATGAAAGCGACCGTGAGGCCCGGCGAGGGGCTGTTGGGCGCGATCAGGATCTCCTTTCCAGCGATGGCCGCGCGGAGATCGTCGACAACAAAAGCGACATGAGCGACTTTCTTGACCAACTCCGGCAGGGGGCAATCCGGGTCGAATTTCATCCACTCGATCCCGTAGGGACTCTGAGAATAGCCCGAAGCATACGCCTTGAATGCGGCGATGTAGTCTTCCTTGGGGAGAGGCCGGTCTGTGGGGATGCCGACATGGTGATATCTCAGCTTGGGCATATATGATCCTCCTCTGCTTTAGGGACCGATCTTCTCTTCTTTGATCATTTTTTGGCCATCCCTAAGACCCCGGCCTCCGTCTTCAGCTGATAGGTTTGGCCGGGTTTCGTTTCGAATTCAATAATCCCATTTTTTGGGTATAGGTTTCTGGACGCTTTTCCGGCCGAACCGATAATTGCATCCATCCTCCTCTTACAACAGATCGCCGAAGGATTCAAGTTCAGGGCGCGGCTGGTCCTCGGTATTGATTTGGAGGCGGTTCGGTTCTATAATTCAGCCCTATGTTTTTAGGACGATAGGAGTGTTTACGGCTCGCTTTAGAAGATCCGGATGAAACGCCTCTTTTTGTTCATACTCGCTGCCGGCATCCTGGGGTCAGGGACGCTTTATGCTCAGCCGGCCGGAGGTTCGCGGATCGGTGTCCTCGTCAACCTGGGATTCATGACCAGAGAAGCGCTCTACATACAGTGGCTGACGATCGGCCCTGAGATCGTGATCCCGCTCGGGACAAGATTGTCCATCAATCCCGAAGTGGCCATCTGGGGCACCAATTTCGGATACCGGACCTATTATGTCGTTCCCGGGGCCTTGATCGATCTCCGGGTCGGCCGCCTCACCGTCGGGGCGGGAGTGGTCCGGAGGTTTTTGATCTCCGGGCCTGCACGGGGAGATACTTCGGAAAGCGTTGCCCTGAAACTCCAGCTCGGCTACCGGACCGGCCCCTCCCGGATCGCCGTCATGGTTATTCCCTTCACAGATCC
>CAYGXD010000172.1:0-6809 GCA_964353705.1 uncultured Eubacteriales bacterium
TGTCCCAGCCCATGTCGAACTTGCCCTTGTACTTGTCCGCCCACTCCTTGGGCACATGGTGGGGCGCATGCCCGGCGCCCGGGCAGAAGTACATGAAGAACGGCTTGTTCGGCGCATTCTGCTTGGCGTCGGCGATGAAGCTGATCGCCTTGTCTGTAATATCCTCCGTGAAATGATAGCCCTCCTCGGGCGTCTTGGGCGGGTCGACGGAGTGGTTGTCGTAAGTCAGGTCCGGGTAGTACTGGTGCGTGTCGGCGCCGAGAAACCCGTAGAACCGCTCGAACCCGCGGCCCAGCGGCCAGCGGTCGTACGGCCCCGCCCCGGTAGACTCGGTGGCCGGGGTGAGATGCCACTTGCCCAGGGCGTACGTGTTGTAGCCGTGCTGGAGCAAAATCTCCGACAGGAACCCGTTCTCGAACGGGATATAACCGTTGCTGCCGGGAAAGCCGGTCGAACCTTCGGTGATGCAGGACATGGCGTTGGAGTGGTGGTTCCGGCCGGTGATGATGCACGAGCGGGTCGGCGAGCAGAGCGCCGTGGTGTGCATGTTGTTGAACAGCAAGCCGTTCTTGGCCAGGCTGTCGATGTTCGGCGTGTCGATGGGGCTGCCGTAGGACCCCATCTGGCCGAAGCCGGTGTCGTCCTGGACGATGAACAGGACGTTCGGAGCGCCCTCTTTGGCGCGAAGCGGCTGTGGCCAGGCGGGCTGTGAAACGTCGACCGTACGCCCGATGACCCCTGTAAACGCAGTCCCCGGCTTATACTCTTTGAGTGCCATTAAAACCTCCTTTATTATTTGATTTTTTTATTTGCCGTGACATTTCTTGACCTTCTTTCCGCTGCCGCAGGGGCAGGGGTCGTTTCGCCCTGCCTGGGCCAATCTTTTTTTGAAGTCCTCTTCCTCTCTGGCCAGGATGGACATGACTTCCGATGCCGGCCGGTTTTGGCGCAGCAGGTCGGCCATGATCCGCATGGGTTTATCCGCATGCTTGAAAAAGGCTCTATACCCGGCGCAGAGATAGTTCAGTCCGGGCTCTCCGTCGGACGAGTCGAGAAAACGGTTCTTGGGGCATTCGCCGTGACAGATCCGGAAGAATTCGCATTCCCGGCAGGTCCGGGGCAGCGTGTCTATCTTGTCCCGCCCGAACTTCTGCTGCTTCTCCGACGCCACGAGTTCGACCAGAGGCGTCTCGAGGATGTTCCCGAGTAAGTAGTTCGGTTCGACAAAGTGATCGCAGGAATAGAGGTCTCCGTTGTGCTCGAGGGCCAAGCCCAGGCCGCAGGTGGGCCCGAAGATGCAAACCGTCCCCGCCATGTCGAGCCACCCGGCCAGGGCGCCGTCAAAGTTGAGGACGAAAGTCGTTCCCACATCCTTTTTCAGCCACTCGTCGAAGATGGCGATCAGAAAACGGCCGAACTGGGCGGGTTCGACGGACCGGTCGGTGACTTTGTTGCCTTCCTGGTAGCCCGTGTCATTGTCGCGCTCGACGATGGGGATGAACTGGATGTAGTGGGCCCCGAGCTCGTCCCTGAAAAACCGGTAGACATCCAGAGGACGATCGGCGTTTTTCGAGTTCACCGTGCATAAGATGTTGAATTCCACCTTATTGGCCTGGAGCAAACAAGCAGCCGCTACAACTCTATCGAAAGTCCCCTGGCCCCCCTTGTCCTTACGGTAGACGTCGTGAAGTTCCCCTGGGCCATCCATGCTCAGCCCGATAAGAAAGTTGTTCTCGTGAAAGAACCGGCACCACTCGTCGTCAAGGAGGATGCCGTTCGTTTGGAAAGTGTTTTCGATCCGGGTGCCGGGCTTCTGATATTTCTTTTGGAGCTCGACCGACCGCTTGAAGAAATCGAGCCCCATGAGCGTCGGCTCTCCGCCCTGCCAGGCGACCGTCACCTGAGGGACCTGGTGGGCCTCAAGCAACTGCCGGATATAGGCCTCGTGGACCTCATCCGGCATCCGGAATCGGCTTCCCGGGTAGAGTCCTTCTTTCTTCAGGAAAAAACAGTAATCGCAGTGGAGATTGCAGGCCGACCCCGTAGGCTTGGCCATGACATGAAATGCCTGCGGGACTTCAGGTTGAGGCGTCGATTGTCTCCTTGGGAGGTGAAACTTAACGAAGTATAAAATAGGAAAAAAAAGATATCAAGTTCAAAAAAGAAGTGCGGGGTCTATTTTGAGTCAAAAGGGAAGATCCGCCTCCAATCGTCCTTCATACTGATGACCGTCCAGCCTTTTTCCTTCGCCTCGTCGAGCGCCTTGTCCAGGCGGCCGATGAAGGATGCCCGGTCATAAGCCCACTCGCGCTCGGCATCGGTGTGGTGGACAAGCCCCATAAAGCGGACACCGCTTCCCGCCGCCGTCCACTGGAGCATCTGCTGGTCGCCGTCGGAGTTGCCGAAGGCGGCGATGGGGCGTCGTCCGATATGCGAGTGGATGCCGACCGGCTTTCCCGCTTTTTCGTCAAAGAAGCTCATCTCCGGCAGACGGACAAGCACGGGATTTCCGTCCCGGAGTTCGTACCTCGTCTTGATGCTGCTGCCGACGACCTGCTCGGGAGGGATGCCGTAAACCTTCTCTGCCCAGGGCCGCATGAACTCGATGCCGCCGCCGGATACGATGAAGGTCTTGAAGCCGCTGGCGCGCAGGTAGGAGAGGAGTTCCTGCATCGGCTGATAGACCATCTCCGTGTAGAGCCGGCCGGTTTTCGGATGCCTGGCCGTCGCGATCCAATCCCCGACGATCTTCGCGAACTCCTCCGTCGTCATGCCCGCGTGTGTGGCCATGACGATCTCGAAAGCGGCCGGCTCACCACCCGCCAGGGCGGCCTTGAGGTCGCCCTTGAGCAAGGAGGCGAAAGGCTCCTTCTCTTTCCACTCCGGATGCCCCGGCGCAAGCGCCTTGACGCGGTCGAGTACGAAGGCCAGCTGAAAATACAACGGCTGCTCCGACCAGAGCGTGCCGTCGTTGTCGAACACGGCGATGCGCTCGGCCGCCGGAACGAATTCCGGCGAGCCTTCCTGGGTGACTTTCGCGACAAACTCGATAATGGCTTTTTTCGCTGCCGTGTCATTCCACGAGGGCAGGGGGTCGGCTGTCTGCGCCGATGTCGCGGCCGCCAGGCCCGCGGCGAGAACACTCCAGGCCAGAAGTTCTGTAAACAAGGTCGCTCAGAACCTGATGCCCAGACCGGCGTAAATTCCGGCTTTGGTGATTTTCACGAACCCATCGTCATTTTCGCGGTCCAGGTAAGAGTAGCGATAGCCCACCTTGCCGGTGAAGACTTTGGAGAATCTCACATCCAGCCCGGCATAAGCCTGCCAGGAGATCTTGGCTCCGCCGGCGCCGATATCCGCGTACCCCACGAAGGCCAGCCATTTGGCCAGAAAAACCCGAAGACGCGCTCCGCCGAACACGTCCACCCAAAAATCAGTGGAGGAGGTTTGGCGGCCGGCCAAGATTCCTGAAGTCAGCTCCAGGTCATTAGTCATATTGTTATAGCGCCCTCCGCCGAGGAGATCCAGGGCCGCTTTGCCTTCGGCGACCCGGTAAAACATAGCCAAGGAAAAGTTGCTCTGTTTCATCCCGAGGTCCACTTCGCCGAGGGGTGTGGTTACGGTCGTCCCGAGGTCGACGTACATCCCGTCAATCAGAAATCCCAAACGGCCCTTGCGGCCTTCGAACATGCCCGCCAGGCCAAAGTCAACCAACTTCGAGAGGTCGGAGAAGCTCACATCGCTGCTCTGCTCAGGAAGAAGGCCTTGTTTGATATCAGTCTTGAGGCCCGACATCCAGAAGTATGGGGTGATCTCAAACTGCCATTTTTCCGGTGTGTCGGCCGACTGCGCCCTCACCGGCAAGGCGGCAGTGAGTCCTCCCAGAGCCAGGATAATGATTGCGCCGATCGTCTTTTTACCGGTCATGATAACGTCCTCCTTCTGAAATGAAAGACTAAAAAAAATTCCCTAATTACCCCTAGAATCTTAGAGAATTGAATAATATGAAAATATGATCAGCCTGTCAACAGATTCGCGGCTCTATGACGCCCCCCTTTGACTTCCCCCACGCTATTCGTCATAGAGCCCCCGCCAACTTGACATAAGCGCAAGGATCGTGGTATGGACAAGCTCACTGAGCGCCGTGGTCACTTTGCGAAACGAGGGTTCTTCCCGTGCAATCCGTTGAGAGGGCGTTGGATGTCGCCTTGATCGTCATGAGGAACGGCGGCTCCACGGTGATGGCGGACCGGACCTTCAGGAATATCCTCAAGGGATACAAGCAGGACGAAGTTACCGCGGCCTGGCGGCTGGACCTCGTGGCGGTGAGCCGTGTCGCGGAAGGCCGGACTTCGACGGTCCTCCGGCCGGTCGGCCCGATCGGAGTCAACCTGGTCCGCGCCTCCCGGGCGTCGGTCCTGGGCGAACGGGTGGCCCGGGGAGAGGTCGATGGCGCCGCGCTTGACTCCGAAATCGAACGCATCAACGCGCTTTCCCCTCCGTTTAACCGCTGGGTGATGACGGCGGCCGCCGCCCTCGCCGCGGCAAGTTTCTCCCGGATCGCAGGGGGGGATTGGGGGGCCCTCGTTACTGCCTTTATCGCCGCGGGGATAGGGCAATTCGTCCGCTCGCTGCTCCAGGCCAGGAAGCTCCCGGTCGCTCCCGTGACTCTCTTCTGCAGCCTGATTTCGACGTTTATCGCCGCTCTCGGGCTGCGCCTAGGTTTGAGCCAGACGGCGCCGGCGGCGGCGATTGCGTCGGTCATCTACATGGTCCCCGGTCTCCCGTTGATCAATGGATTTGTTGACCTGGTATCCCACAAACATCTGATCCTGGGGCTCGAAAGGATCGCCAACGCCGCCTATTTGTTTCTCATCATGGCGGTCGCCATTGCGCTCGCCTCCGCCGTCATCATGTAAGGAGCGAATACAGGATAATGGACCTTGCGGCAATTCTTACCGGCAGTCTGTGGTCGGGCCTCTTCGCCGGCGGCCTGGGGATAATTCTCACGGCAGGTCCTCGAAGCATCGCCGCTTCGTTTTTCTGCGGTTTCGCCGGGCGTTTCGCCCGTGATATGCTCATGGGCTGGGGGCTGACTCAAAACTGGTCCACCGCGGTTGCCGCAACCGCGGTCGTCTTGGTTGCCGTGGCCATCACCCGGCGGCATGCGGTAAACCCCGTCGTCATGGTCAGCGGCGTCCTTCCGCTCGGCGCCGCCGTGGCCATGTTCAACGCGATCATCGCACTGATGAGGGTCTCTACCCTTAAAGGAGAGGCGCTCAACGAAGCAGCGGTCGCGTTGATCGCCAATACCGGCAAAGTCTTTGTAACGTCCCTGGCCATCGCTTTGGGGCTCACGGCGGGTGTAGTGATCGCCCGGCTCTTCAGACGGGAGAAGGTTTGGGAAGGTGGTTAAACGTTTGATGGATAGATAAAGCATTAGACCTTCAGAAAGGAGGACATCATGAACGAGTTAGCAGCGGCCGCGAAAGCCGGAGGGAAGCGGATGACCGTCTTCGGTGTCATCGCCATCATTCTCGGGATTCTCGCCATGCTGACGCCGGCCGCGGCCGGGACTTCGGTCCTGCTTGTTGTGGGCGTGCTCGTCCTGGTGGCCGGCATCGTCCGGATCATCTGGGCCTTCGGCTCGGGCAGCGTCGGCAAGGGTCTGCTGATGTTTGCTCTCGGCGTGTTGACGTTGCTCTGCGGCATCGCCATCCTCGCCAATCCCCTGTTCGCCTCGGGCCTCTTGACGATCGTGCTGGCGATATACTTCGTCCTTGACGGTATCGCCGAGATCGTCGCCGGGATCAAGCGGAGACCGGGCCTGGGATGGATCTGGATGATTGTCGCGGGGATCGTATCGATCCTGCTTGGCGTTCTCATCTGGAGGCAGTTCCCGTTGTCGGGCATCTGGGCCATTGGTATCCTGTTGGGCATCAAACTATTCTTTGTCGGCCTGATTATGATCACGGCCGGCTCGGTGATGCGCTCGGTATCGAAAGCATAGCGGTTGGGTTGATTGCCAGCACGGGCAGAGTCTTTACCGTGTCCCTGACCATCGCGTTGGGGATTGGAGTGGGCCTGGCGGTCAAACGGGAAGGGGTCTGGGAGAGAATGTGAGCGATCGGCATGACGTTTCTATGGGGAGGTCCATTAATGGCCATCAAGGAACAAGCACAGGCCCCCTCTTTTGAGCGGCGCTGGCCCATCGCACTCACGATCCTGGCGGCGCTGTTCCTGCTGGCGGCATTGCCCGGGCGGATCAAGATGTTCCCGAGTTGGGTTCCCTTCGCCGTCGGGATCGTGGTGCTCGGGTCGATGACCGCCGCCGCGCTGACGCATGCGAGACCACGGTGGCTGCTCATCGAACGCTGGATCACGCTGCTGTTCGTCGTGTTCACGGGGGCTTCAATGCTTGCAACCCTGGCATTTCTGGTTCGTGCCATGGTGTTCCGGCCGACGGAAGTCACCGGCCTGCAGCTGCTCACGTCGGGCATCGCGGTGTGGGTCACCAACGTGCTCGTCTTCTCGCTGTTGTACTGGCAGATCGATCGCGGCGGCCCCGGGGCTCGGGGAGACCGCGCGAGCGCGCTGCCGGACTGGCTCTTTCCACAAGTGGGAGCTCCCGAGAGCGCGCCGCCCGGCTGGCGACCGAGGTTCGTCGACTACCTGTCCCTTGGCTACTCGACCGCGACGGCGTTCAGCGCCACCGAGGTCGCGCCGATGACGTCTCGCGCCAAGCTGCTGATGATGCTTGAAAGCACGATCTCGCTCGTGACGCTCGTCCTCGTCGCGTCGCGGGCGAT
>CAYGXD010000173.1:0-6789 GCA_964353705.1 uncultured Eubacteriales bacterium
CGGTCAAGGCCCCCAATTCCCTGACTTTGACCCATTTCTACTCGAAGCAGCCGGCGGCCTATGCCGGCAGAGCCGGCTCCCCTAATCCCCATTTTCTCGACACGGCCCTTCTCGAGCGATTCCTCGAGCGCCTTTCGCCGCTCGGCCGGAAACTCGGGCCTGTCATGTTCCAGTTCGAATACCTCAACAGGGTCAAGATGCCCTCCCTCAACCACTTCCTGGATAAATTCCAGGCCTTTATTTCTAAGGCACCCCGGGGCTTCCGCTATGCCGTGGAAACCCGCAACCCCAATTACCTTTCGGCCCCGTTTTTCCAATTCCTCAAAGAAGGAGGCCTCGGATATGTCTACATCGAGGGCTATTACATGCCCCCTATCGGCCGCATTTTCGAGAAGTTCGCTCCCGAATCCGCCGACTTCTCAATCCTCCGCCTCCACGGCGGCGACAGGCAGAAGATCGAGGACCTGTCGGGCGAAGTTTGGGACCGCCTCGTCTCCCCAAAACCCGACGCCCTGGCGGCGGCGGCCCGGATCGTCCGGGCCAATTCCCGCCGCGGGGTGCTCTCCTTTGTCAACATCAACAATCACCTCGAGGGAAGCGCACCCCTGACTATAGAGCGCTTTCTCGAGGCGCTGGCGAAAGAAAATTCCAGTTGATATTCCGGCTCCCTCTTGTTATATTCTCAGCCTATGCCGAGATTGACTAAGAAAGACCGTAAAAAACCTCCGTCCCCGCTCGAGCCAGCCCGACTAAAATCTCCGGAGGATCACGTGCGCCCCAAAATCGAACCGGCCGGGCAGCCTCGGGAGAGGCGCAAGGACAGCCGGCTCAGCGAAGAGAACAAGGTCGCAATTGAGCTCTTGACCGACGGCCGGACGACCGCGGAAAAGACGATCATCAATGCCCTGACCAAGGACATTTCGCCCGGCGGAGTACGGGTGATGACTGATATACTCCTGCCCGTTGACGCGCTGCTTAAGATAGAAATCGTTCTCTCCCGGCGCCGCCGTTTGGTCAGCGCCATGGGAATTGTCCGCTGGACGCGCGGTGTCTACGGAGAGGAGATGTTCGAGATCGGAATCGAGTTCACCCAGATCTCCCCCGATGAGAAGATGCTCCTTCTCGAACACACTTACAGGAAAAGAGGCTGAATCGCCTGTCCCTGGGCGGACAAAGGAGTCTTCGCATGACAAGAAATATCGAACGTCGCGAGTTCCTGAGGAAAAGCCTGAAGACCGGGTTGGCGGCGGTTGTGGGAGGCCCGCTCCTCGGCCGATTCGCCGGCAGCCCGCTTTTCGGCCTGGCCAAGGAGGAGCCCGACCTCGCCGTCGCTTCGGGAGACGACTACGGCCAGAACGTTGTCAAAGCGATAGAACTACTCGGGGGGATCGAACGTTTCGTCCCCAGGGGTTCGCGGGTGGCCGTTCTGGCCAACGTCCAGAGCAGCCATCCCGGGACATTCACCGGCCCGGCCGTCCTCAAGTCCGTCCTCCGTCTGTGCCGGCAAGCCGGCGCCAGGGAGGTCAACCTGGTGAGTTGGCAGGCGCTCAAGAATTGGGAATCCGCCGGGTTGGCCAAGGTCGCCGCCGACGAGGGCGCCGCCCTGAAGCTCATAGAGCGTGACGAAGCCCAATTCAAGCCGGTGCCGATCCCGGCCGGAAAGGCCCTCACCGAGGCCCGGATTCTGAACGTCTTCTATGACCATGACATTTTCATCAATATGCCGGTCACAAAAGACCATGCCGGCAACAAATTCACCGGCACGATGAAGAACCTGATGGGCCTCAACTCGCCGGCGAACAACCGCACCTTCCACAAGCCGGACTGGCAGACCGACAGCCTGGCGATAGAGCATCTCGACCAGTCGATCGCGGACCTCAACACCGTCGTCAAGCCGGCCCTCAACGTGGTCGACGCCACTGAATTCATCACCACCAACGGCCCGTTCGGTCCGGGCGAGATCATCAAGCCCAAGAAGGTCGTCGCCGGTATCGACCGCGTGGCCATCGACGCCTACTGCGCCGCGTTGTGGGGCCTCAAGGGCGAAGACATCGTCATGATCAGACGGGGACAGGAACACGGCCTGGGCCGGTATGACCTCAAGAAGGTCAAGATCAAGGAGACGGGCGTCTGATCAAGCGGACACTGGCCCTGGCTGCGCTATTCTGCCTGGGTTCTGTCTGTCCGCCGTCCTGGGGACAAGCGGCGGCCCCGGTCAAAGAGAACCCCCTTCGACTCCTTCTCCTTGACACAAAGGCGCCGGGAGGCTGGATAAAAGACGGCGACCATCAGCTTTTCGAAGGGGAAGATCTTTTTATCTATATCGACGGCGGAGCGGAAATCTATCTGGAGTACGGTTTTGCCCGGGTGATAGTCCAGGATTATAAAAATGATGCCGGCAGCCGCCTCTCTCTCGAGATCTTCGAGATGGGCTCCTCCGACAGCGCTTATGGGATGTTCACATTCAAGAAAGGCCCGCGAGGCGAGACAATCGGCCTGGGCGATGAAGGCCAGCTCGACGATTACTACCTGAACTTCTGCAAAGGACTCTACTTGGTGACCATCACCAGCCTCGACCAAACGGAAACAGCCGGAGAGGGCCTGCTCGCCATCGGCCGCTTCGTGGAGTCGCGTCTCAAGGAAACGGCGGCCCGACCGGGGCTGGTCGGGCTCCTTCCGGTGGAGGGCCTTCTGTCTTCGTCTGTCAAATATTTCCGGGGTCCTCTTGGAGTTTCAAACAGTTTCCCCCTCCTGGCCAAGACTGCCGTGGGGATCAAAGACGGCGTCCGGGTCGATTACGGGTCCGGCCGGACAATCTGTGTTTTCCACTATCCCGATAAGGACTTGGCGGAGAGAAAACTGGCCGAGGCAAAAGCCGGATTCTCCGCTGCTCGGCCGGCCAAGGATCCCGGCGTCACCGGACCGGCCTTGATCGCCTGGGATGAAAAAGGCGGCTCCTTTTTCGCCCAGGTTGAGGAAGACTATATCGTTTTTATTAGCGGCGATTTGGACCTGCCCGAAGCCGGAGAGGAATTAGCCGGGATCATCGTGACTATCAAGCGCCTAGCTCAAAAGCGCTAGATTCAACGCCTCGATCTGTCGTATCCTAAAGAGACCTGAAAAAGAGGAGAGAACATGAAGACGATATCCGTCTTGTTCGTATTAGGGCTCGCCGCCGCGGCGTGGGGAAATCCTTTTGACCGCACTGAGAAACCGGTCTTGCACGGCCGGCACTGGGTCGCCATAACGGGTAAGCCGCTGGGGGCAACGGCCGGCGCCATGACCTTCCTCAAGGGCGGGAATGCCGTCGATGCCGCCTGTGCCATGCTGGGCGCGGTCTGCACGATGTACGATGTCCTGAGCTGGGGAGGGGAGACCCAGGCGCTGATCTATAATCCCAAGACCGGAAAAGTCATCGGAGTCAACGCCTTGGGCGTTGCCCCGACAGGAGCGACGGCCGGCTTTTTCAGGAACAAAGGATTGAAATACCCTCCCGCCTACGGGCCCCTTGCTGCGGTCACACCCGGAACTCCCGGCGGGCTGATGGTCATGCTGGCCGAGTTCGGCACGATGGGCCTCAAGGAAGTCCTCCAGCCGGCTATCGATATGGCCGATGGGTATCCTATCGAAGAAGAGCTGAGTCGAAGCATCGAACGGGAAAAAGAGCGGATCAAACAATGGCCCTTTTCGCAAAAAATACTCCTGCCCCATCTGGGAGAAAAATGGGAAGCACCGGAGCCGGGAGAGATATTCCATCAGGCAGAACTTGCCGCAACACTCCGGATGCTGGTGGAAACGGAGGCGCAGGCGCTGGCATCAGGTAAAAGCCGCAGGGAAGCTATCCTGGCCGCCTATGATCGTTTTTACAAGGGCGATATCGCCGCCGAATTCGCCCGCGGCTGCCAGGAACAGGGAGGGCTCATAACGCCCGAAGACCTGGCCAATTGGCGGGTTCATCTCGAAGAGCCGGTGGTCACGAATTACAGAGGCTTCGATGTCTACAAGCTCACCTCCTGGGTCCAGGGCCCGGTCATGCTCCAGGCTCTCAATATGCTGGAAAAGCTTGACCTCAAAGCCATGGGCTTCAATACCGCTCAGTACATCCATGCCCTCTACCAGGTCATGAACCTGGCTTTTGCCGACCGGGATTTTTACTACGGCGATCCCTATTTCCCGCCGCAGGAGCCGCTCCCAGGGCTTCTCTCCAAAGAGTACGCGGCGGAACGGCTAAAACAGGTAAATTGGGAGGCCAATGATCCGGATATCAAACCGGGTGATCCCTATCCTTTCGAAGGCAAAAAGAATCCCTATCTCCGTTACCTTGAGGGCTGGAAAAATGAGCCTCCGCCGGGACGCGAGGATACGTCGAGCTTCTTTTCCGGAACCACCTCCATCCAGGCGGCCGACGAACAGGGTTGGGTCGTTTCCGTGACGCCGAGCGGCGGCTGGATACCGGCCACGATCGCCGGTCGCACCGGCATCGGAATGAGCCAGCGCATGCAGAGCTTCGTTTTGGACGAGAAGGAGAACCCGTTCAACGTCGTCGAACCGGGCAAAAGACCGCGGGCGACGCTCACGCCGGGGTTGGCGCTCAAGGACGGAAAGCCTTATCTTTCCTTCGCTGTCCAGGGCGGAGACACCCAGGATCAGAACCTGCTCCAGTTTTTCCTCAATGTCGTCGAGTTCGGAATGAACGTCCAGCAGGCCTGCGAGGCGCCGAACATCACGAGCTACCAGATGCGCAACTCCTTCGACGAGCATGATACACTGCCCGGCCGGCTGGACATCAACGAAAAGGTCACGCCTGAGGTCAGGGAAAAGCTGGCCGCCATGGGCTATAAGCTTACCGTAAGGAAATACACCTCGGGGCCCATCAATGCCATCTTTTTTGACCGAAAACACGGGACGTTCTGGGGCGGCTCCTCGAACTACGGCGAGGACTACGGCCTCGCCTGGTAAAGCGTGGAAGCATCTCGTTTCGTGTGATAGACAACTTGGGGATGGAGAAGCGACCTCGAAGGTTTAGCCTTGGCGAGGCGCTTTTCGAGGGATACCGCTCTGGCGGCGGGAGGACTGTTTGAGCATGAAACCATCATAGGGAGAGGGGCAAGAATGGAGCCAACAAGCGAAGAAAGGGGAGAACGAACATGCGGAGTTCCGCACCGCCAAGAAAAACGCCGAGACAACGGCGTAAAAAACCTGAGCGGGAGCGCCGACATCCCCAAGTGGGCTATCAACTCATCACACGAAAAGATGCTTATGTAAGGCGTTCGATTTTTGACAACCGGTGGTGGCCTGTGATATATGCTTCATCCCATGTCCACCGACGCCCTCGTCGAACGATTTAAAGCCGTCCATCCTCGGATACGTAAGCGTTTCCCTCAGCTCGAAAAAGACATCCATGGCAATAAGCGCATACACCTCAACTGCGGGGCCGGCACCCTGATTGTAGATGCAGCCGCCCAGGCCATGGGTGAATCGGCAACCTGGCTCAACTCTCTTCCCGGAGATGTCTATCCTGCCGAAATAACGACCAAGAATTTCCATTGGCAGATAAGACAGATCGCCGCCGACTTCCTGAACGCCCCGAGCGCCGAGGAGATCAGCTTTCATGCTTCGACTTCTCAGGCTCTTCTCAACCTCGCTCTCTCCATGCGGGGACTCATCCGGGGAAAAAACAACCTGGTCGTCACCGACCTCGACCACATGGCCAATGTCTCACCCTGGGAAGCCGTCGGTGGGAAATGGTGGGGAGCCGGGATCAGAAGGGTCCGGCTCACAGACGACTGCTGTCTCGATGCGGACCATCTTTTGTCTCTGGTCGACCCTCAAACAAGTGTCGTGGCCCTCACCCTGGCCTCCAACAGCGTTGGCACGGTCGTGCCTCTACAAATCCTTGTCCCCGAGGTGAGGAGAAAAGCCCCTTCATGTCTGATCGTGGTGGACGCCGTCCACCATGCCCTCCACGGGCCGATCGACGTTCAAGCCTTGGACTGCGATCTTCTGGCTTTCTCCGGATACAAAGTTTTCGGACCGGTGCTGGGCGTCCTCTGGGGTAAGAAAACCGTTCTTGATCGCCTCATCCCGTTCCGCGTCGAGACCAACAAGAACGAGACCCCGTTCAAGTTCGAGCAGGGAAGCCTGAGCAACCCGGCCCTCGCTTCGTTGGGAGCGGCTCTCAAGTACTTGCTCTGGCTGGCCGACGAGATCGAACCGGAGGCCCCGCCGGAAAACCGTCCGGCCAGGTTCAGAGGGGTCATGACCGCGATCGCCGCCTATGAAAGAGAGATAACCCGGACCGTCCTGCAGGGCTTTTCCGGTTTCGACCAAGCCAAATGGACCGGCTTTGGCCTCGCGGACCCAGACGACTGCGGACGCCGGGATCCGACGTTCGCGTTCGAGGTCGCCGGACGACCCGCCGCGGAAACCAAGCGATTCCTCTGGGACAAGGCGGGAATCCAGGTGGCGGACGGCAACCACTACTCAGCCGTCTTTTTCCGGCACTTGAGGAAGGACAGCGTTTGCCGGGCCAGCTTCGCCCACTATATCAGCCTGGACGAAGTTAAAGTATTTGTGGAGGCCTTGGAAGACGTCCTGCGCTGAGGCGGCGCGTCCTCAATTCGTCACGGCAACCGACATATCAAGCCCTGCGGAGCCAAAGACGGAAAGGAGTGAATTATGGAAAAGCGGAAGGTCACCGGTTTGGCTCTTGGCCTGGTCTTTATTTTTTCTCATCTCCTGAGCGGCCAGGACAAGAAAGCCGATAAGCTTTTAGGCATCGAGACGTTC
>CAYGXD010000174.1:0-6583 GCA_964353705.1 uncultured Eubacteriales bacterium
GCGGCGATCTCCTCCGGCCTCAATCCCAGCTCTCGGGAGTACCTGCGCTTCACCTCGCGTCCGGCGATTTCGCGGGGGACCTCAGTCGGGAGAAGCTGGTCGATGAGGCTGGGATAGGCGACTTGGATCAGTCGGACGACGACCGGGCAGGAATCGGATATCAGGGGAAACGGCCCCGGCCATCCCTTGACGCAGGCCGTGATCGCCCGGTCCACCAGCTCGATATCGACGGCGTATTCCCAGACCGCGTCGAACCCGAGGTCGTGAAGGGCACGGCCCACCTGGGCCGGAGTATCATTCAGACCGAACTGCATAAACAGTGCCGGAGAGGCCACCGCGACCTTGAACTTGAACCGGTTCAGGTCGGCCAGGGTGATGGTGGTCGCCGATATGGCCTTGGAAGGGCAGACCCCGAGACAGGACCCGCAATCGATGCACAGTTCGGGGATCAGATGGGCCTTGCCGTTTTTAACCCGGATGGCGTGGGTCGGACAAGCCCGCATGCAGTACATCCGTCCTTCGCACTTGGCGGTGTCAATCTTGAAACCGTGCTTCAGCTCAGGCATGCGCGTCCAGCCGGATCCGGGCGAACACCGAGGTTCCCTTCCCCACCTCCGATTCGACGCAGAACTCGTCGGAGTTCTTCTTCATGTTGGGCAGGCCCATGCCGAACCCAAACCCCATTTCCCGCATCTCGTCGGAAGCCGTCGAATAGCCCTCTTTCATGGCCAGGTCGATGTCCGGAATGCCGGGCCCTTCGTCCTTGACTTCCAGGGTAATATCCTTGTCGGTCAGGATGAGGGCCAGTGTTCCGCGGTCGGCGTACATGACCACGTTCATCTCCGCTTCGAAGGCTACGATGACGCAGCGCCGGAGGCAGGCGGCGTCAATCTCCAGGTCCTTGAGGATCACTTTGATCTCGCTCGAGATCTCGCCCGCCTTGTCAAAGTTTCTTCCCTGGATCTGGAAATTCTCCCGCAGAAGCTCCATCGCCATCAAGACACGCCCTTGAGCCCCCTATTATACAGAATGCCGCAGATATCGAACATGACCATTCCGGTCACGAGCACCGGGATTCTCTTCAGTTTGGCAAACTCGACCACCTTCTTGTCCGGACGCTTGCCGCGGCAGTAAAGGACGGCGCTGACGCCGGCGATGTCCGCCGTGCGGATGGACTGGATGTTGGTGAGACCGGTGATCATCAGCTCCTTGGATTTGGCGAAGGCCAGGATCTCGCTCATCCCGTCCGAGGCCACGACGTGAGAAATGTCGATCGACAGGTCCTCCTCGCCGGCCAGGACTTCACACCTGAGCAGGTCTTTGATCTCCGCCAACTTCATACTAGATCCTCCGACTCCGCGGTCACTCTCTGTTCATCAGGTACTTATGGATGGAGGCCGCCGCGATCCTTCCGTCACCCATGGCGCTTATGACCGTGGCCGCTCCCCTGACGATATCCCCTCCGGCCCAGATATTGGGCCGCGAGGTCTGGCCTGTTTCGGCGCTTGTCACAATGCCGCCTTTCTTGCTGATCTCCAGGCCCGGAGTCGTCATCGGGATGAGAGGGTTGGGGCTGTTGCCGATGGCGATCACGGCGGCGTCGAAAGGCACGATGAAATTGGACCCCTGGACGGGGATCGGCTTACGCCGTCCCGAAGAATCCGGCTCTCCGAGCTCCATCCGCAGGCATTCCATCTCCTTGATCCAACCGCGTTCATCGCCGATAAGCCGCACCGGCAAGGTCAGAAGGTCGAATATGACCCCCTCTTCCTCCGCGTTCTCCACTTCCTCGATCCGGGCGGGAAGCTCTGTCCGGCTCCTCCGGTAAACCAGATGGACCTCATCGGCGCCCAGCCGGACCGCGGTCCGGGCCGAGTCCATGGCCACATTTCCGCCGCCGACGACGGCGACGCGGGACGGCCGTTTGACCGGCGTGTCGTACTCCGGGAACCGGAATCCCTTCATCAGATTGACCCGGGTCAGGTACTCGTTGGCCGAAAAGACGCCGTTGAGGTTTTCACCGGGGATCTCCATGAACCAGGGCAGTCCGGCGCCAGAGCCGACGAAAATGGCGTCAAACTCTTTGAGAAGCTGATCCACGGTCCGGGTTTTCCCGACGACGAAATCCGTGTAGATCTTGACTCCGAGGCTCCTGACGTATTCCACTTCGCGATTGACGATCCTTTTGGGCAGCCGGAACTCCGGGATGCCGTACATCAGCACGCCGCCGCATTCGTGAAGGGCTTCGAAAATGGTCACATCGTGTCCCAGGATGACGAGGTCGTTGGCTACGGTGACGCCGGCGGGCCCCGCCCCGGCGATGGCGACTTTCTTCCCGGTCTTCGGAGCCATATCCGGAACCTCGATCTTCCCCTGCGCCGCCTCCCAGTCGGCCACGAACCGCTCCAGCCGGCCGATCGACACGGGTTCGCCCTTCTTGCCCACGACGCACATCTTCTCGCACTGCTCTTCCTGGGGGCAGACCCGGCCGCAGATGGCCGGCAGGGCGTTGGTCTCCTTGATCTTCCTGACTCCGGCGGCGATGTCCCCTCCGACGATGCACTTGATAAAGCCGGGGATATCGATCCCGACGGGGCATCCCTGGTTGCAGAACGGCTTCTTGCACTGCAGGCACCGCGACGCTTCCTCGACCGCCGTCTCGACAGGAAAGCCGAGAGCTACCTCCTCGAAATTCTTGACCCGTTCCCAGGGGGTCTGCTTGGGCATGGACCGGCGCTTCGGGTCCAGTTTCTTCTTTTCCGGCTTCTCTTCGCTCACGCTCGAAACCTCTTAAAAATGCGACCGGCAGCTCGAATGGCGCAACGGATCGACCTCCTCCGGGTTGTAGCTCTTGCGTCTTGCCAGGAACTCCTCCCAGTCGATCTCATGGCCGTCGAAGTCCGGTCCGTCCACACAGGCGAACTTCATCTTCCCCGCTACGGACAGCCGGCAGACGCCGCACATGCCGGTGCCGTCGATCATGATCGGGTTCATGTTGACGATAGTCTTCCAGCCCAACGGCTTGGTGATCTGGGACATTCTCATCATCTGAAACGTGCAGCCGTTGACGATGGTCAGGTTGGGGCTGATCCCGGCCTGCTGCAGAAGCTCCGGGATCTGGCCGATGTGGCCCTTCTTGCCCTTGGTCCCATCCCGGGTGATGACGAACACCTTGTCGGAGACTTTGTGGAATCTTTCTTCCCAGTAAAGGAGAAAAGAACTCCGGGCCTCCAGGATCGAATAGACTTTGTTTCCGGCCTCTTTGAGGGCCCGGGCGATCGGGTAAATGGAACCGATGCCGTAGCACCCTCCCAGACACAGGACGGCGCCGAAATTATCGATCACGGTCTCTTTGCCGAGTGGACCGACATAGGTCGGGATCGTGTTCCCCGGTTTGAGACGGGCCAACTTGGCGGTGGAGCCTCCCACCTGCATGAAGACGGACGTCACCGTGCCGGCGTTCCGGTCCCAGTCGGCGACGGACAGAGGGATGCGTTCGCCGTAGTCGTCGGGGCGGACGATGACAAAATTCCCCGGTTTCACCGACTCGGCGACGGCCGGCGCCTCGACCGTGAATTCGTGCAGGTTCGGGACGATCATCCGCCTCTCTATGATTTTATACGACATTTGCTTCTCCCTGGCCGCGCAATTCTCCTCAACCCTCCGCCCGGCTGATCCGGACCCGGACCGGATTCTGAAGGAGCCCCTGCAGCGCTTCCATCTCCTTGACCTGCTTCAGCCCTCCTTGGATAATCCGCCGGGTAAAATAGACCGCTCCCCGGGAACATTCGGGGTCGGCCTTGACAGAGGCCGTGGCGCTCGCTTTCCCGCCGTCCCACACCACCCGGATGCTGTCTCCGTCCGCAAGCCCGAGCGATTCCACGTCCTCGGGATGCATCCGGAGCCCTTCCTCCACAGCCAGTTCGCAGAGCCCGCCGACCTTGGAGGCGATATCGATCCCGCGGTGCCGGTAGCCGCCCGGCTCGGCCACGAGCCAGAAGTCCCCATCCACCGATTGAGCTCCGGACCCGGCGGCGCGAAGCGGTTGATCGAGAGGTTTCAGGCGTCTCGGCATCCGGTCGGCTCCGTCGGGAAAACCGGGCACCGCGGCCGTGATCTCTTTGCGGACATCCCCATCCGATTGATAATTCAAGGCCCGGCATTCCAGAGCCGCGGCGATATCGGCCAGGATTTTCCAGTCGGGCCGCATGAACCCAAAGACAGCTCCTTCCGGGGGATTCTCTACCCGGACGACCTCCTGGACCCGGCCTTCCATGTTGATCAGGGTGCCGCCCGCCTCGGCGAAACTCGACGCCGGCAGGAAAGCGTCGACTTCAAAGGGCGGAAGATAGGTGTCCTGGACGATCAGGAAATCGCAGTCCGGCCGCTTCTTAAAAGCGAGATCGCCGAGGCAATAAATCACCTTGGGCCGCCGGGAACCGTCCCGGAGTTCCGCCCAGCCAAAACCATTTCCGTTCCGGGAAACGCCGCCCGGACCCACCTCGGCGAAAACCCCCATCTCCAGCGCCCCCCGGGCGTTGGCGCCGAAATAGAGAGGGATGATGTTGATCTTCTTTTCCCCGGCCAGAGTCATCAGGCCGTCCACCAGATCGGCGGCGTCGTCATAGCGAAAAACGCGCGGCCCGACGATGACCGTCGGCTCATGGCCCGAGGAGATAACCGCCAGCGCCTTGTTGAGCCTATCCCCGTCGACGCCCGCGTCGGCCGCCGCAGAGGAAGTGTCGGCCTTCCGGCCCGCCAGACGGTCGGCAAAGAGCCTCAGCAGCGCTCCTTCTTTTCCCGGCGTCGGACTCAGCCAGTCATCCGTGTATCCGGCCAGGTTGCTGTCGCAGGGGTCTAAGGTCACGAGCTTGGCTCCGGCATCGAGCGCTTTCCGGATTTTGGTTCCGACCACCGAGAAATTGAACCGGCTGTCAAGCCCCACCGCCAGGATCACATCCGCCCGGGCGATGTCCTTGATGGAGATCGGAAGTGAAAAAAGCTTTGACCAGAGCGCCAGCCCCCCCCCGAGTTCCCACCGTGCCGTGGAATCTATGTTTTCGGTCCCGATGCATTCCCGGGCAAATTTTTGGGCCGCAAAGAGACTCTCGTTCGACAGATCGGGCGAGATCAGCATGACGAAGTCTTCCGGCGCGATCCCTTTGAGCTCGCCGGCGGTTCTCTCCAGCGCTTCTTTCCAGGACACCTCGCGAAAATACCGTCCTTTTCGAAGCATCGGCCGCCTGGCCCGTTCGAAGTGATGGGTCACCTCGGGGAGGCAGAACCGGCCTTTGACGCACAGCTGCCCGTCGTTGACTTCAGGATCGAGGTGGGCTCTGGCTCCGGTCAGCCGGCCGTTCTTGTGATAGAGCTCGATCTGGCAGCCGATCGCGCAGAAGGGACAGGTCGAGACGAGACTTCCATCGGGCTTCCCTTCCCATTTGGAGGCTTTATCCGCCAGGGCGCCCGTGGGGCAGACGTCGACGCACGCTCCGCAGAATTCGCAGCCGGCCTCGGCATGGCTCCGGCCGAAGGCCGGGCTGATCTTGGCCTTAGGGCCGCGGTAGGTGAAGGCCAGGACACTCGTGCCTCGGACCTCCTGGCACATCCGGACGCAGCGGCCACAGAGGATACAGACGTTGTAGTCCCGGTCGTAGAACGGGTCGTCGTGCTCCGGGTCATAGCCGTGGTAGTCGATCGGAAAGTCGATCTCGGTGACGCCGATTTTTTCCACCAGGTCCTGAAGCTCGCACTGCCGGTCGTTGGGGCAGAAGCGGCAGCCCGTGGTCACGCCCGCCTTGCGGATAGTGCCCTGATATTCCTGGCATTCCACCCGCTCCTCACAGACCAGGCAGCTCGAGGGATGCTCGCTGAGGATGAGCTTTAGGATTTCCTTCCGGAGGTCCCGGAGCGTCGCCGTGTCGGTCAGGACTTTCATCCCCTGCTGAGCGATCGTGCTGCAGGAGAGCGGGTACCCTCGCATTCCTTCGATCTCGACCATGCACAACCGGCAGCCGCCGAACGGGGAAAGGTCCTTGTGGGAGCAGAGCGAGGGGATGTCGATGCCGTTGAGCTCGGCCGCCCGGTGGAGGGTGATACCTTCGGGAAAGGTCACGGACTGGTGATTGATCTCCATGGTCAGCGTGCGAGGTTCTTTTCGGGCCATTTTTCACCCTAGGATTCGATGATGATCGCGTCTCCGGCGATGGCGTCAAAGCGGCAGATCTCGTAGCAGGACCGGCACTTGACGCACTTCGTCCGGTCCAGGTTGTGCGGCTCCGACCGCGGACCCGTGATCGCCCCCGTCGGACAGACGCTCACGCAGCGCTGGCAGCCGGTGCACTTGCCGGCGACGACCCGGTAGTTCACCAGGCTCTTACAGACGACCGCGGGACAGCGCTTGTCCTTGACGTGGGAAATGAACTCCGAGCGGAAGTACTTGAGGGAAGTCAGGGCCGGGTTCGGAGCGGTGCCTCCCAGCTGGCACAGCGAGCCGTTTTTGATCGTCCGGCCGAGCTTCTCCAGCTTCTCGAGGTCGGCGAGCTCGCCCCGGCCGTCGCAGATCTTCTCCAGGAGCTTGACC
>CAYGXD010000175.1:0-6551 GCA_964353705.1 uncultured Eubacteriales bacterium
CTTCGGTCGAGAAACCGTGCCCGCTCACTCCTCATACGGGTTTCTCGTCCACTGCCCCTCGCCTGGGTAACATGAAAGCGGCAAGGCCGCGTGTCGGTTTGACAACCGGAGGTTCGGCCATTAATATTGACTCTCCCGATGACAAACGAGCTTCGCGTTGTCCTGGTTACTCCGGAGGCGGCACCATTTGCCAAGTCCGGTGAGCTGGCGGAATTCTGCTCCTCGCTCCCCCGGTATCTGACCTCCCTCGGGTTCAAGGTCTCGCTGATCATGCCCAAGTACAGGCCCCCCCAGATCGCCTCGCTGGATGCGGCCGTCGTTTTTCCAGAAATCTCCGTGCCTTTGAACGGTGAGAGAGTCAAGGCCTCGATCCTCAGGGCGGAGCAGAAAGGCTATGATATATACCTCGTTGATAACCCGAAGTATTTCCTGCGCGAGAACATCTATGGCCCCCCCACCGGGAATTACCTGGACAACGACGAGCGCTTTGTCTTCTTCAGCCGGGCCGTCCTGGAGTTCCTGCGGCAGGCCGGTTTGTCCCCAGACGTCATCCACTGCCAGAACTGGCCGACCGCCCTCATCCCCTTGTTCCTGCAATCCCATTACCGGGAGGATCCCGGCTTAGGGTCCGTCGCCACCGTCCTGACGCTCCATAACACCGTCTATCAGGGCGAGTTCCCCGCCGAGAGCCTGGCCCTGACCGATTTGAATTGGGACTTCTTCAGTCCGCGCCAGCTGTCCCTGAACGGAAAATTCAATTTCCTCCAGGCCGGAGCCGTCTGCGCCGACCTGGTCAATACCGTGAGCCGCGCCTACGAAAAGGAGCTGCTATCCAAGGGGAACACGTCCGGGCTGGGCGGTATCCTGAGGAAAAGAAGGAACTCATTCACCAGCGTTCGCAACGGCCTCGACCGGGAATCCTGGGATCCAGAGAGAGACCCTTACATCGCCGCCAGCTTCGGCCCGGGCCGGGCCGATGGAAAGGCCAGATGCAAACAGGACCTGGTCGCTGCGCTGGGTCTCACCCAGTCCGCGGAGAGGCCTCTCCTGGCTTATGTCTCCCATCTGTCGCGTCCCAAAGGAGCCGATATCCTGGCCCAGTCTTTGGAGGCGATCGTCAATCTCAATGCCGGGGTGATCATCTTCGGAGAGGGCGAGGAGCGCTTCGAGAAAGAGTTTGAGACCGCCGCCCGCCGTTTTCCCGGCAGGGTCGCCTTCCGGTTCGAATCGGGCCCGGTTCTGACCCATAAGATCATGGCCGGAGCCGACATCCTGCTCATCCCTTCGCTCATCGAGCCCAGCGGGCTCAATCAATTCGCCGCTTTCCGTTACGGGACGGTCCCGGTCGTCCGGGCCACCGGAGGCTTAAAGGAGGCCGTCCGGGCGTACAACTCAAGAACAGGGTCCGGCAACGGATTTGTCTTCAGCGGCTATTCGGCCGAAGCCCTGATCCGGGCCGTCAAGCAGGCGGTCGACTGCTGCACCGGGAATCCGGCCCGCTGGCGAAGGCTGATGGAGGAGGGGATGCGCCAGGAATTCTCCTGGGAAGACACGGCCCGCGGGTATGCGGATCTCTATAAAAAAGCCCTGAAATTAAAGAGAGGAGGCTGAATCGCCCATGGATATTCTCAATGTGACCGACGCCGATTTCGACGAACAAGTGCTGAAGTCTTCGCTTCCCGTGTTGATTGATTTTTGGGCCGCCTGGTGCGTTCCCTGCAGGATGATAGCGCCCACCGTCGAGCAGATCGCCGAGATCCACAAGGACAAGCTCAAGGTGGCCAAGATGAACGTCGATGAGAACATGAAAACCCCCGGCAAGTACGGCATCCGCGGCATCCCCACGCTCCTCCTCTTCAAGGGGGGTGAACTGAAAGAGACCATGGTGGGCGTACAGTCGAAAGACAAAATCATCGAGATCATAACCAAGCATTTATGAGCGCAGGGACGGCCTATGATGTCGTAATCATCGGGGCCGGGCCAGCCGGCCTGGCCGCCGCGGTCTACACCGGCCGAGCCCGCCTTCAGACGGTCGTCCTGGAGAAGGCGATCCCCGGCGGGCAGATCCTGCTCACCGATTGGGTGGAAAACTACCCCGGGTTCCCGGACGGCGTCGCTCCGATTGATCTCATGGACAGCTTCCGGAAACAGGCCGAAAGATTCGGGGCGCTGATCGAAACCGACGAGGCCAAGGCCATCCGGCGTGAGGAAGAATATTGGGTGGTCAACGGCCAGGGCCGGGAGTACAAAGGGAGGGCTGTGATCATCGCCAGCGGCGCCGCCTACCGGAGGCTGGGGATCCCGAACGAGACGCGGCTGACGGGGAAAGGGGTCTCCTATTGCGCCACCTGCGACGGTCCCTTCTTCCGGGACGCCGTGGTCGCGGTCGTGGGCGGAGGAGACAACGCCCTGACCGAGGCGGTTTTGCTGACGAAGTTCTGCCGGAAGCTGTATCTTATCCACCGGCGTGACCAGTTCCGGGCCATCAAGATCCTCCGGGAGCGGGTGCTCGCCAATCCCAAGATCGATGTCCTCTGGAATAGTGTCGTGGATGCGGCCGAGGGCGAGAACAATCTCGAGCGGGTTATCGTCCGGAACGTCAAAGAGAATAGAATTTATGCGCTTCCCCTTGAAGGGCTGTTCGTCTCCATCGGAATGGACCCGCACACCGGGTTTGTCAGGGGAGTCGTCGAGCTCAACGAGTGGGGCGAGATCAAGGTGGATCCGCGGATGGCAACCTCACAGCCCGGAATCTATGCCGCGGGGGATGTGGCCGCTGCCTGCCCCAAGCAGGTGGCCACGGCGGTCGGGGCCGGTGTCAGCGCAGCGCTAGCGGTGAACGAGTACCTGGAAACAATCCCCTAATTTTTCTTAAGGAGTCTTTCGAGCTCTTCGACGCGGGCCTTGAGCCTTTTCAGGTCCTTGAACAGGTCATGGAGCCGCGGCAGCAGGACCGAGGCCTTCCGCCAATCGCGGACATCCAACTGGGGTGTCCCGGCCACAACCGTTCCGTCCGGAACGTCCTGGGCAATCCCCGTTTGGGCGATGGCGATGACGTTGTCACCCACTTTCAGGTGATCGGCCACCCCGACCTGGCCGGCCAGGACGGTATTTTTCCCGATCCTGGAGCTTCCGGCGATTCCCACCTGTCCGGCCAGGACGGCGTTCTCTCCGATCTCGACGTTGTGGGCGACCTGGACGAGGTTGTCGATCTTGGCGCCGCGCCGGATGACCGTCTCCCCGAGGGCCGCCCGGTCGACCGCGCTTCCGGCGCCGATTTCCACATCGTCTTCGATGATGACAGTGCCTCTCTGGGGGATTTTCTTATGGGTCCCGTCCTCCATCTTGAGATAGCCGAAACCGTCCGCTCCGATGACCGCGCCGCAGTGGAGAATAACCCGGGCCCCGATCCGGACGTCCTCGCGGATGGAGACGTGCGAATGGATGACGCAATCCCTTCCGATTTTCACCCGCGGATAGACCGAAACCAACGGGAAGAGGACCGTCCCATCCCCAATTTCGGCCTCGTCCCCGACGACGCTAAAGGCCCCGACGGCGACACGCTGGCCGATCCTGGCGGAGGGTGAGACAACGGTGGTGGGATGTATCCCCGGCTCCGGCCGGTAAGGCTGGAAAAAGAGCTCCACCGCCCGGATAAATGTCAGCTGCGGGGTCTCGGAAAGGATGACCGGAATCCCGCGGAAAGACTCTTCCGGAGGGACGATGGCGGCCGCCGCCGGCGACCCTTCGAGCCGCTTCCTGAGCTTGGGAGAAGCCAGGAAGACGAGGTCTCCCGGCCGGGCGTTCTCCAGGCCGGCGACACCCGTGATCCGCAGGCTCCCGTCGCCCTCGAAAGGGCAGCCGAGAAGCCGGGCCAGCTCTTCGACGGTCAGGCCCGGGAGGCCGGCCGCGAAGGAATCAGGCTTTTTTGGCATGTCGCCTCTCGTTCAGGACGGCCGCCAGCTCGGCTCCCCAGAGCAGGATGACCAGCGAGAAAGTGATCCAGAGCAGGAAAAAGATGATCGAGGTCAGCGTTCCCTGGACCAGCTTGGAAAGCACGATGCCGATGGCCGAGAAGTTCGCTACATAGAAGGCGAATATCCTTTTAAAGGTCTCCCATAGAACGGCGCTGATGACCGCCGCCACCACCGCGCTGCGGGTGAAGACCTTGACTTCCGGGATGAACTTGTAAAAGGTGAAAAAGACCAGGAAGGTCAGGGCCAGTGGAACGAAGTACTGGATGAGGAAGTTGTCAACGAGCGCCACGGCCCGCGGGTTGAGGTGGGCGGAGACGAAGTCGCTTGTTTGGACGGCCCGGTGCAGGGCCGCCCAAAAAGCGGTGATGGCCAGGGAAATGAAAAGGATGATGCCCATGGCGAACATGATGCTGTATTCGATCAGCCGGTTGTAGACGAACGACCGCTCATACTTGGCCCGGAAGATCAGGTTGATCGTGTAGATGAGGTTGGAGAAAAGAAAGCTGGCCGAGACGAACGACCCGATCAGGCCGAACCAGCCGAGGTTATTGATGTTCTTGGAGATATCCTGGAGCCTCACGAAAAAACTCGGGTCGAGCTTGGCGAAGAACTCGTCCGTAAACACGTTCAGGCTGCGCAGGGCGAACTCGGAGCTGCCGATGAGCTTGGTGGTGACGTAGATGAACAGGGCGACCACGGGAACGGCGCAGAGGAAGGCGAAGTAGGAAATGATGATGGCCGAATTCCAGCACTTATCGCCGTTGAACCTCTTGAACGTGTCCCGGAGGATCGTAAAAATGGCCAGGCTCATCCGCCCGTCCTAATGAGGAACGGCTTTCCTCAGGTGTATTTTCCCCATTGGATCATCAGGATGATGATGGTCACGAGGAGAGCATAGATGACCAGAGTCTCGATCAGGACCAGGCCGAAGATCATGAGAAAGCGGATGTGGGGAGCGGAGCCGGGGTTCCGGGAGATCCCTTCGCAGGCGCTGGAAATGGCCTTGGCCTGGCAGAACGCCCCGGCCGCCGCGGCCAGGGTGATGACCGCTCCGCCGACGATGATCGAGAGCTTGTAGAGGGGGGCTCTGTCCGCCGCCGCGCCCGCTTCCTGGGCGAGGAGGGGGGATCCGGCCAGGAGGACGAAAAACAGCAGGAGGCCGAGGGCTCGCATTTTCTTCATGGCGTTAACTCCTTTCCATATTTAGTGTTCTTCCTCATGGGCCACCGCGCCGGCGATGTAGATGCAGGCGAGGAGGACGAAGACGAACGATTGGATGACGGCCGTGAAGATGGCCACGGCCATGAAAGGGAGAGGAAGAATGAAGGGGACGATGGAGGCGATGATGACGATGAGCAGTTCCTCGGCGAAGATGTTGCCGAAGAGCCGCAGGGACAGGGACACCGGCCGGGAGAAATGGCTGATGACCTCGATCGGCAGGAGCAGAGGGGCCAGAGCCGGGATGGGGCCGGTGAAATGCTTGAGGTATCTCAGGGGGCCCTGCGCCTTCATCCCCTGCCAATGATAATAGACGAAGACCGCCAGGGCGCAGCCGGCGGTGACGTTCAGCTTGCTGGTGGGGGACATGAACCCGGGAACGAGGCCGATCATGTTGGAGGTGAAGATGAAGAGCCCGATCGTGCCGATCATGGGCAGGTATCTCTTGCCGCTCTCGCCGATGATGTCCGTGAGGACGCCCTCGAAGGTCTGGAGGATCGTTTCCAAGAAGCTTTGCCGGCTGGACGGAACGAGGGAGAGCTTCCGGGCGCCCAGTCCGAGCAGGACGATGAGGAGGATGGCGACGATGATCACCATGACGATATAATCGGGGACCGGGCTCTGAGGGTTCTTGGGCTCTATTCCCAGAAGCCCGAGGAGGGCGAGGACGGGCTTGCCGAGGAGCCTATTGAAGAGGTCGGCAATGTAAACGCTGTGCTCTAGTCCTTCCATTTTTTCATCTGCGAGAGGGCCGTCACGGCCTCTATCAAAATAGCCAGGATAAGGCTTGAAAACCCGGCCACAAAAGCCAGAATCATCCTCGGAAGTAGGAGGATTATAATCAAAAAAACGGCCAATAGCAAGAGAAGCCGGAGGAGGTAAAAGGCCAGGCCGGAGCGGACGGCCCGGCGCCTGTCCGGACCGATGAAGCGGAGGAGAGCTTTCTTCAGCCAGACAAAGCTCAGGGCGGAAAAAACACCTCCCGCCAGGATAAAAAGGGAGGTGAGGGGACTGAAGAAGAGGAGGGCGCCGGCCGCCAGGACGAGCGCGATTACGGCGACTTCGAGGGGAATCCGGCGCAGAATACGGACTTCGGCGGCTGGATCGGAGCCGGCCTGCTGGCGATCAATCATTTGGCGTTTCCTCCGAGTCGTTCTCCACTCCGAGTTTCTTGAGCCCCCGGAAGAGGCTGAGGAAGCCGGAGGCGACTCCGAAGAGCGTGAACACGATCAGGAGCCACGGATCCGTCCCCAGCAACTTGTCCAGGAAATAGCCCATGAACAGGCCCACGGCGATGGAGGAGGGCAGCATCAGGCCCAGCGAGCTCAGGGCGGCGAGCTTGCGAAAGCTGGGGCG
>CAYGXD010000176.1:0-6452 GCA_964353705.1 uncultured Eubacteriales bacterium
GGGAATGCCTGAAGCCGTTCCAGGAATGGACCCGGAAAAAGGACCGGGTGATATATTGAAGGGAAGGCTCTCCATGAAAAAACGATCCGCCCTGGCTCTCCTCATGCCGGCCTTCCTCTGCTTTTCCGTCCTCTGCGCCGGCCAGATGGCGCCGGAGACAGAAAAGAAGCTCGACCTCATCTTTGAAAAAGGCAAGGATGCTTTCTATGCGAGCGTCGCCGACCTGCTCAAGAACCATTTCCGGAAACCGGAGTTGAGCGAGGCCGATCTCGCGAGGCTTCTCAAAGCGCGGGAAGAGATCCCCTTCCTCTACGAACGCCTGATGGTCTTCGCCTTTCAGAAAGACGCTCCCACTTTCCAGTCGCTGGCCGCGCGCGGAGGTGACGCCTCTCTCCAGCGTTTCGGGGAGAACTTCTTGTCCCTTTCGGAGGATTACGCCGCCCGCTTTGTCGGCTCGCTGTTCCGCAAAACGCGGCTCTTCGAATTTGAAATGGCCCTCCCTCACAACAAGGGAAAATCCCGGCTGGAGCTCGTGCTCCAGTCGATCGGGTTCAACGCCAGGAACGAACTCCCCGATATCCCCCGCGAGAAATGGTACTCCAATCCCATAAAACCTGACCTCGCCGCCCAGTGGGCGGTCGACGCCGTCCGGGCCCGCGAGTGCTGGCCGAGAACAAAAGGCTCCGGTGTCGTCGTGGCTCTCATAGACTCGGGTATCGACCCCTACAACGCTCTTTTCAAAGACCGGCTCGTCCCCGGGTTCAACTTCCTGAAGCGGACGAAAGCTCCCTGGAAAGGCGAAGAGGCGCCGGTCATCGACTACGGACTTCACGGCACCGGCGTCGCTTCCGTGCTCCTGGCGATCGCCCCGGACTGCCGTATCATGCCGGTCCGGGCCATGGACTCCGACACCATGAACGACCCGGCTTTCGACTACTGGCCGCACGAGTTCGAGGCGGCCGGCATCTATTACGCGGTCAACCACGGCGCTCACATCATCTCCGTCAGTGCCTCCCTGCAGGCTTCGCAGCCCGTCGTGGCCGAAGCGGTCCGTTATGCCTATAAGAATAACGTTGTCATCTGCACCTCGGCCGGGAACATCTCCCGGAGCCAGTTCGGGCTGGATCCGGAGGACGCTTTCTACAGAGCCTTTGACGCCGAGGTTCTCCTCGTCGGCGGCGTCGAAAAACGGGGCCCGGACTTCCGGCCATGGCCTCACTCCCTGCCGAATCCCCTGGTTGATGTGGCCGCGCCGTCGGCCGGGATCTTTGTTCTCGCGCCCTCTTATCTTCCAGAGTTCAAGGACGAATACGTGGCCGGGACATCGCTCGCCGCTCCCATCGCGGCGGGGGTCGTCGCCCTCCTCCGGAGCGCCGTTCCCCCTTCGGCCGAAATCCTAAAAACGCCGGCCGCCTACTGCCGCCTGGTTTCGCGCAGCCTTCGGGAAACCGCCCGCCTCGATGTCCTGGATGTTGTGGAGCCGAATGACGTGGTCGGCCGGGGGCTCATAGATGCCGAAGCCGCCGTCCGGCTGATGGATCGCCTCGCGGCCTCACCCCGCTGAAGGACAGGAAAAATCCCTCCGGGGTCCTAAGAAATCCCGGCCAAGTTAATCGCGGCGCGCAGCAGTTTAAACCCTACCAAATAGTCATCCGCGGAGAATTCCAAAGTCCGGGGGCTCGTCCTCTTGATCAAGTAGATAAGCGTGGGCATCTCCGCCTGGGCGCTGGTGTTGAGCTCGAGCTCAAACTTGAACGGAGCCTTGAGCCGGAAGGCGGCGACCTGGCCCCTTTTTTGGAGAGCTTCTTTAGCCCCCTCCTTGAGCAGCCGTCTGGCCTCGTCGGCAGGGAAGTTCCTGGCCGCGTACCGGCCCTGGGCTTCCTTGACGGCGACCGTGGTCAGGGTATCGCCCAGGATGGATTTCGCCTGGGCGCAGGTCTCGGTGTCCCCGGTCAACATAATGACCGGCACATTGAAGTAGCCGGCGATGGCCGCGTTGAGCCCGAGCTCGGGCATCTCCTGGCCGTTGACGCGGACGGCGCGGACAACCCCGCCCGAGATGGTGTGGTCAAGGATCGCCGGGGCCGTCCCGGCGCGGGCGTGATAGCCGACGAAAATGCAGGCGTCGAATGTGCCGTCTATCCCCTGCATCATCGAAAGCGGCTTGGGACTTCCGGAGATGAGACTCGCCCTCGGGTCGAGCGCATCGGCTATGATATTGCGCATGCTCCCATGAGAATCGTTGACCACGACCTCCGCGGCTCCCGCCTCGAACAGGCCGGCGACGACGGCGTTGACATCCTCGGCCATCCATTTCCTGGCCGGGCCGTACTCCGGCGAGTCGGATGAGGTCTGGTTCCCGTGGACGATCCCCCATATTCCCTCCATGTCCACGGAGATGTAAACCTTGGGCCCTGTCTTCTCAGCCGCCTGGGCTGTGCCCAGAAGCAGGAGGATCCCGAAAACCAAGAATGCTTTTTTCATGATCGACTCCTTTCTCTTCATCAGGAGAGGCCGACGATTTCCCCGTCGTCGGTCACATCCACTCTTTCCGCGGCGGGGACGGTCGGAAGCCCCGGCATGGTCATGATGTCGCCGCAATAGACGACGACGAACCCGGCGCCCGCGCTCAGCGAGGCATCGGTCACGATCAGCGTAAAGTCGCGGGGCCTCCCTAGCGCCTCTTCATCGTCGGACAGCGAGTACTGGGTTTTGGCGATGCAGACGGGGAGATTCCCGAACCCGCCCTCTTCCAGACGCTGGATCTTCCGCCTGACTTTGCCTTCCATGGCGATGCCGGCGGCCCCGTAGATCTTTTTCGCGATCGTCTCGATCTTGCCGACAAGCGGCAGTTCGGAAGGATAGAGGAATTGGAAATGCCGGGTGTCCTCATCAATGGCCTTCAGAACCTCCTGGGCGAGTTCCACTCCTCCCCTGCCGCCCTGTCCATAGACATCGCTCAAGGCCGTGCGGACCTTTCTGCCCCGGCAGAGGTCGAGGAACCTGTCTACTTCTGCGGCGGCGTCGCCGGGAAACTTGTTGAGAGCGACCACGAACGGAACCCCGTAGAGAGCTATGTTCTCCATGTGTTTTTCCAGGTTGGCGAATCCCTTTGCGACCGCCTCGGGGTTCTCGGCTTTGACGTCCTTCAACTTCACTCCGCCGTGGAGCTTGAGCGCCCGGAGCGTGGCCACCAGGACGCACGCGTCGGGCGGAGGGATATGTCCGGTCCGGACGACGATGTCGAAAAACTTTTCGGCGCCCAGGTCGGAGGCGAACCCGGTCTCTGTCACCACGAAGTCGGCCAGGCTCAGGGCGAGCCGGGTGGCGATCACAGAATTCGTGCCGTGGGCGATGTTGGCGAACGGCCCGCCGTGGACGAGCGCCGGCGTCCCCCCGAGCGTCTGGACCAGGTTGGGCTTCAGGGCGTCTTTGAGTAGGGCGGCCATGGCGCCCTCCGCCTTGATCTGGCGGGCAAAGACGGGTTTCCCGTCCTGGCCGTAGCCGATGACGATGTTTCCGAGTCTCTCTTTGAGCTCCTTCAGGTCGGCCGAGAGACAGAGGATGGCCATGACCTCGGAGGCCGCCGTGATGTCGAACCCGGTCTCCCGGGCGATTCCTCTGAGGGGGCCGCCGATGCCGACCACGATCTCGCGCAGCACCCGGTCATCCATGTCCATTACCCTTTTCCAGGTTATCGTCCGGCAGTCGATCAGGCCGCAGACGCCGTCAAAATGGAGCCGGTTGTCGACCATGGCCGCCAGGAGGTTGTGGGCCGCAGTGATGGCGTGCATGTCTCCCGTGAAGTGGAGGTTGATTTCGTCTCGCGGAGCGATTTGAGCGTGTCCCCCGCCCGTGGCGCCTCCTTTGAGGCCGAAAACCGGGCCGAGGGAAGGTTCGCGGACGGCGGCGATGGCCTTCTTTTGGAGAAGCCCGAAAGCGTCGGCCAGGCCGATGGACGTCGTCGTCTTCCCTTCTCCGGCCGGCGTCGGCGTCATGGCCGTGACCATGATGAGCTTGCCTTTGACGGGCAGGTCCTTGACCGGCTGGGGCCAAAGGACTTTGGCCTTATAAGGACCGTACTTTTCGAGGTATTGGACGGGGATCCCCGCCCGCTCCGCAATTTCCTCGACGGTTTTCATGGAGTACCCTTTGGCGATTTCTCTGTCGTCCGGCATAGCCACCTCCGCACTACGAGTTTAGTGAATCGGGGACACAATATCAATTTCCTCTTTCTTTGAGATGCCTCCTTTCTTTTATCGTCATGGTGTGATAATTGTATTCTCATCATCGAGATGGAGCAGCAAAATGGCTAACGCACTCTTGATTTCGGCACTTGTGTTTGTCAGCCTGTACGTTGTCTTCTCCATGATGATCGTTCACGAACTCTCCAAGCGGGGAGTTAAAATCAACTACTTTCTGCTGAGACTTCTCCTCATAAGATATATCTCTCAGTACAAGCAGATCACCTGGAAAGAGACCGGAAAGATCGGTCCCCTCTATTACCCCTGTGTCGTATCGGTCAACCTGGCGCTCGTCTTGGCTATAGCGGGCCTTGTCTTGAGGTTGCTATAGTCCCCATCATGAGTTCCGCAGATTTTGATTATCTTGAAAGCGACACCCATACTATGAAAATCCCCTTCCCAGCAATGGGCAACTTGAGAATGGCGAAGCGCCGGCATTCCCAGGTTGCCCATCAACCGGAGTGCAAAAAGGCGAACTCATATTCCTCGATCAGCCCCTGGTCGGAGAAACTGTAAAAACAATTGTTGCCGATGATGATATGGTCGAGGACCTTGAGCTGCATGACCTTGGCCGCAAAGACGAGGTCCCGGGTGATCTCCTTGTCGCAGGGCGAGGGCTCCGGGTCTCCGGAGGGATGGTTGTGAACGAAGATCAGGGATGAGGCTTCGTACCGGAGGGCGTCTTTGATGATCTCCCGCGGGTAAACCGCGCTGGAGTCGACCGTCCCCTCGAAAAGCGTCTTCTCCTCGAGGATCTGGTTCTTGGCGTCCAGGAACAGGACCTTGAAATTCTCCCGCTTGAGGTCGCGGAGGGCATGGTAGAGATACTCAAAGACCTCCCGGGAGGATCGGCAATAGGGCCGGCTCATCATCCGGTCGCGCAGGAAGCGGCGGGAGACCTCGTGGACGAACTTCAGGCCGAAGACGTTATGCGGGCCGATCCCCCTGATCTTTTGGAGGTCGAGGGGACTGGCCTCCAGAACCCCGCCCAGAGTCTTGAACTCGCGGAGAGCGATTTTGGCCGGCTCCTTGCAGTCCCTTCGCGGGGTTCCGATGGTCAGCAGGAGCTCGATGATCTCGTAGTCCAGGAAACCGCCCAGCCCGCCCTTTATAAATTTCTCCCTGAGGCGGTAGCGGTGGCCCTGCAGGTCCACCGGTATCTCCCGGCTGTCTTTCTTATTGACCATGTGTTCGCCAATGATTGGACGAACGGCCCGCCGGAAATTTCGCAGAAGGGAGCGCTTAAAGGCCGCCGGCCGCTTCCACGGCCTCGCGAACAGCGATGACCTTGGCCGGCGCGATGTCATAGGGAAGGATCCCCGTACCCATCAGGAAGCGGGGGTGCCGGCGGCCCACGGACAAGACTTCGCGTGTCCTTTTTTGGATTTCCTCACGCGTCGCCTTCATCAAGAAAAGGGGATCGAGGTTGGACCGGAGCAGGACGGGCTCTTCTCTCAGCCTCTCGACGAAAAAGGACAGGTCGGCTTTAAAATCGCATAAAATATTGTTGGTCCCCGTTTCCAGAACTTCCTCCAGGAGCGAGGCCGTATCGCCGCCCACGATATAGGGAACGAGCGGAACCCCCAACCGCCCGCGAAAATAGGCGATCACCTCGCGGGTGGGTCCCAGGATGATTTTTCTGTAAATTTCCGGATGTGTGAGCGGCGGCGAGGCATGGGAATCGAAGAGGATGAGGCCAAGGCCGCGCTCCACGAAGGCCCGGCCGTAGGATTTTGTGATCTCCGCGCAGTACAGCAAGAGCTTTTGCACCCAAGCGGGCCGGTCGAGCAGGCCCATCAGGATCTCGCCCGGACCCGCAAGACCACAGGCGAGCGAGAACGGCGCGCTCAGGGCTCCGCGGATGATCCTCTCCCGGCCAAGCTTCTTCTGGATGCGGCGTCCGACTTCGAGATGGAGCGGCATCCGGCCGGACTTTTCCGGATCGGGCAGGTGCAGCCGGGAGATATCGTCTCCCGCTCGGATGATGGGCTCCCTGACCGCCGGTACGTCCGTGGAGTCTGGAAAATGGACCGTGCATCCGGCCGCTTCGGCCTCGACGTTGTAGACGTCACAGCCTATGACCAGCATGTCCGGCTCATAGACTTCCGCTTCCCGGATGACCCCTTTTTCGAAGAGCCCCGCGTCGCGGACCATTTCCGAAGGGTTCACGCCTATGAGGGCCGCCTTGTGTTCATAAACGGCCGGACA
>CAYGXD010000177.1:0-6413 GCA_964353705.1 uncultured Eubacteriales bacterium
TCCGAGTTGACTTTGGGCGGCCTGTTCTTTATTCTGGCCTTGAGAAAAACCCTAATGAGCGAAAAAAAAGCCAACCCCGCCGACAGCCTGGCTGAGTTTCAGACCAGGATCAAAGAGCACCTCCAGAAATTCGAAGTGATCCGAGGTTTTCTTTGACCTAGACCGGAAGGGGACCGAACTCGCCTCCATCACGAACGAGCTTTCGGCGCCCGAGACCTGGCAGGACCAGAAGAAATCCCGGACGCTCCAACAGCAAAGAAAAAAGCTGGAGCGCGATCTCGCCGTGTTCTCCCGGCTTCAGGAGAAAAAAGAAGAAGTCGAAGTCATGGCCGAACTGGCCGCAGAAGGGGAAGATGTCGGCGGCGAGCTCGACCACGCCTTGTCCGCGCTGGCCGACGGCCTCGAAGAAGCCGAACTGCAGAGCCTTTTCTTTGAGGAGGACGACGGCCGCAATGCCCTGTTCACCATCCACCCCGGCGCGGGAGGGACGGAATCTCAGGACTGGGCCCAAATGCTCCTGCGAATGTATCTGAGATACGCCGAGCGTAAAGGATACAAAGCCGAAGTTCTCGATTCCATGCCGGGGGAAGAAGCCGGGATCAAGAGCGTCACCGTGCGGGTTGTCGGAGACTACGCCTTCGGTCATCTCAGCCAGGAATCCGGAGTCCACCGGCTCGTCCGGATCTCTCCCTTTGACTCAAATAAGCGGCGGCATACCTCGTTTGCCGCCGTCTTCGTCTTCCCGGAGGTTGAGGAAGATATCGAAGTGGACATCGCCCCGGACGACTTGAAGATTGACACCTACCGGGCGGGCGGCAAGGGCGGCCAGCACGTCAACGTCACCGATTCGGCCGTTCGGATCACCCATCTTCCGACCGGCATCGTCGTCCAATGCCAGAACGAAAGGTCCCAGCACAAAAACAAAGCGTCGGCCTTGAAGGTTCTGAAAGCGCGCCTGTATGAACGGGAAAAAAAGAAGCAGATGGAAAAGATGGAAAAGATGGAAGAAGCGAAATCCGATATTGCCTGGGGAAGCCAGATCCGCTCTTATGTCCTCCATCCTTACCGGATGATCAAAGACCTGCGCACCAGGGTTGAGACCGGTGATGTCGACCGGGTGCTGGACGGCGATCTTGACCAATTTGTCAAGGCCAGCCTGGTGCTCAGGAAAATGACGGCGCCGGTATCCTAGCGCACCTTTCCTCTCTTATCTTGAATTGCTTCAAAAAAAACGGTAGCATAAAATTTCGGGGTAAGTACGAGGCGCCGAAAATCCGCCGCTCCCGATGAAGGGAGTTGGCTGACCCAGAGCGAGGACGACCATGAAGGAAAATGACTCTCCCAACTCCGCGAAGCCCGCTTCGCCGGGCGACCATTCCGGGCAGGACTTCCTTCCTCCCCTCGATTTCACCTCGATCGTCTTCCCTTTTTACTCCCAGGCCCTTCTCCAGCTCGGTCTTTTAGGCGACCAGGTCAAGGCCGAGCCGGAAGTGAACCTGGACTTGGCCCACAGACTCATTGATATCCTCAACCTCCTCAAAGACCGGACCAAGGGAAATCTGCCGCCCGACGAGGAAAAATTCCTTGATTCCTGCCTTCAGCAGCTCCGGCTGGCCTACCTGCAGAAGTCCAAGGTCATCGCCGTCTGAATCCTAATGATAGTGTTGCGCGGGTTCACGGAGCGGCCGGCTTTCGCCCGCGAGGCGGCCGTCGCCATTGGGAACTTCGACGGTCTCCACCTCGGGCATCAGAGGATCCTGCGCTATCTCGTGAAGACGGCCGGAGAAAAGGGGCTGGTTTCCCTCGTTTTGACCTTTTCCCCGCATCCGGAAAGAGTCCTTGAAGGCGGTCGAATCGCCATGATCCAAACCCTGGCGCAGCGGCTCGAAGCGATCCAAGCCTCCGGAGTCCGGGCTGTCCTCGTTGCCTCCTTCGATCAGGGCTTTGCCGGCCTGACCACGGCCGAATTCGTCGACCGGATCATCGTCTCCCATCTGAGGTCCAAGGAGATTGTGGTCGGGGAAAATTTCCGCTTCGGGCGGTCTCGTCAGGGAGATGTCGACGACCTCCGGCGGCTGGGGAAACAACTTGGCTTTGTCGTCAGCCGCATTCCATCGGTTATAAGGAACGGGCAGGTCGTCAGTTCGAGCCTGATCCGCCGCCTGCTCGAAGAAGGAAGGGTGGCTAAGGCCAATGCCCTGCTGGGGCGTCCCTATGAGATTGAAGGCAGGGTTGTCCGGGGCTCCGGCCGCGGCCAGGCTTTGGGCTTCCCTACGGCCAATATGCGGACCGCCAATGAGATCCTCCCCCCCGGCGTTTTTCTGACCGAGGCCGATGTCTGCGGCCGGACATATCCGTCCATCACAAATATCGGTCGCCGGCCCACGTTCGGCAGCGGTCGTCTGGAGGTGGAAACCCACGTCTTTGACCTTCAAAACGCGGTATATCGCCGGCCTCTCGGTCTGCGCTTTCTCCGCAAGATAAGGAGCGAAAATAAATATCCTGACCCCGCTCAGCTGGTCAGTCAGGTCCAGAAGGACATCGCCGCCGCCCGGACCTATTTTGAAAGGAGAGGTAAGGTTTCCAAGTGACCACCCCGGACCGGGAAAGTTGACTTCCCCTCCGAGTTGACTTTTTCCTCATCTTAAGGCATTTTCATGGAGGCCTGGTACTCCAGGAGACGAACCATGGAAGAAAAGATTAAAGCCAAAGTTATGGATGCCGGCAAGATCAGGAGGGCTCTCATCCGGATGACAACCGAGATTCTGGAGCGAAACCGCAGCCTCAAGAACCTCGTCATTGTCGGTATCCGGACCAGGGGAATCTATGTCGGTAAGCGCATCTCCCAGTTGATCTATGAGTTGGAGAAGGTCGAGGTGCCGGTAGGAGCATTGGACATTACACCCTACCGAGACGACATGACCGAAACCGGGACCTCCCCAATGGTCCAAAGTACCGAAATCGCCTTCCCTATCGCCAAAAGGGACATCTTGCTGGTTGACGACGTCCTCAACACCGGGAGGACGATCCGGGCGGCCATGGGAGGGCTTTTTGATTTAGGGCGGCCGCAGACGATTCAGCTCCTCGTCCTGATCGACCGGGGACACCGGGAATTGCCGATCCGGGCTGATTACGTGGGCAAGGTCCTTCCGACGTCCAAGCGAGAAATTGTCCAGGTCAGGTTGACGGAGGTGGATGAATGCGACGAAGTCCTCATCACCGAACCGGCCGGCAGGAAGGGCGCCCGACGCCCGAAACGGAGAGGGCGTGAGACTCCTGATTAAGAACGGCCGAGTTGTCGATCCTTCATCCGGAACCGACGATACTCTGGACGTCCTCATAGACGGCGGAAGGATCCTAGCGGTCGAAGCCCGGATTCAAGCGGCCGGCGTTCCTATTATCGATGCCTCCCGTCTCGTCGTGGCCCCCGGTTTCATCGACATGCACACCCACGTCCGGGAGCCCGGCCAGGAAAAAAAAGAGGATATATTGTCGGTTTCCCGGGCGGCGGCCAAAGGGGGGTTTACGACCATTTGCTCCATGCCCAACACGAACCCCGTCAATGACAGCCGCAGGGTGACCGAGTACATCATCGCCGAATCCCGGAAAAGAGCAATTATTAACATTCTCCCGATCGCCGCGATCACCACGGGACTGGCCGGAGATGAATTAGCGGACATGGCCGACCTGGCTGCCTCCGGAGCAGTGGCCTTCTCCGACGATGGCCGCTGTGTCCAGAACAGCCGGATTATGAGGCAAGCCCTTGAGCAAGCCAAAAGACTGAACGCTCTCGTCATCGCCCATTGCGAAGACTTCAATTTGAGCCGGGGCGGGGTAATGAACGAGGGTCCGACCTCTTCCCGTTTGGGCCTCCCGGGTATTCCAGCCGTAGCGGAGGACATCATGGTGGCCCGGGATATCATACTTGCCGGGGCGGCGGGAGCTCGAATCCACATCGCTCACCTCAGCACCCGGGGAGCCGTCGATCTCGTCAGGGAAGCTAAGAGAAATAAAATCGCCGTGACTGCGGAAGCCACCCCTCATCACCTTCTTATTTCGGACACCGCCCTCGAAAAGCGCGACCCGAACCTCAAAGTCAACCCGCCGGTGCGGGGCGCCGAGGACGTCCAGGCCCTGCAAGAAGCCGTCGGCGAAGGGGTCGTAGATGTTTTTGCCACTGACCACGCGCCTCATTCGCCCGAGCAGAAGGAAGCGGGATTTCTGCAGGCTCCTTTCGGAATCAACGGCTTGGAAACCGCCGTTTCCCTTCTTCTGGATAGACTCGTTTCGCGAGAGATCATGCCGCTCCTACGACTCATTGAAATGTTCTCGACGCGCCCGGCGCAAATCCTGGGCCTGCGCGGCAAGGGCCGGGTTTCCCCGGGCGCCGACGCCGATCTGACCATCCTCAATCTTCATCAGGAAGTCACGGTGGATGTCCGGAAATTGGCCTCCAAGAGCCGCAACAATCCCTTCGACGGCTGGAAGCTCAGAGGGGGGCCGCATCTGACGATCCGAGGCGGACGGGTCGTTTATCCGTTTGATTATTCCCCACGGACATGAAAACCAACCTATCCCAGGTCGAGAAGGCCATCGGCATCGAATTTACCAACAAGGATCTTCTCCTCCAGGCGCTTATCCACTCCTCCTACGCGTATGAACACACCGAAAACGGGCCATCCGACAACGAGGTTCTGGAGTTCCTGGGAGATTCCGTCGTCGGGCTGATCACGGCGGATTTCTTCTATGCGGCTTTTGCCGGCCTCACCGAGGGAGACTTGTCCAAGTACAAGTCGGTCGCGGCCGGAACAGAGGCCCTTTCCGAGTTCGCCCGCGAGAAAAAACTCCATAAGTACGTTTTCCTCGGGAAAGGCGAAGAGAAGAGCGGCGGCCGCAAAAAAAGGACCATATTGGCCGGGACTTTCGAAGCGCTGCTGGGCGCCGTCTATTTAGACAAGGGCTATGAAGAGGCCCAGAAATTCCTCCGTCCCATGCTCCAAAAATCGTTCCGGAAAACCGACCCCGGCCATCTCGTTATCAATAACTACAAGTCCGCCCTTCAAGAATATTTCCAGAAAGAGAATCTTCCGGCGCCCTCGTACCGGACGGTGACCTCCGTCGGGCCCGACCACTGCAAGATTTTCTTTGTGGAGGTTTATCAGGGGCATTATCCTTTGGCCAAAGCCAAAGGCTATTCCAAAAAAAACGCCGAACAAAAGGCGGCCCAGAAGGCTCTGAAGAACCTTGTGGGCATAAAAATGAAGGGCCTCTGGTCCGAGATGTTTGTGCATAAAAAATGATTGAGTCCAGTGCCCGAAAGCCCCTGTCATTGGACGGGGGATCTTCCGACCGTTGAAAGGGGCGCGTGCGGATCATGGTCATTTGCTCACACTGCCGGCAGAGAAAAGCCAAGAGAAAGTGTCCCTCCCTGGGTTCGGACCTCTGCCCCCTCTGCTGCGGGCGTCTCCGGGAGAAAGAGCTGCACTGTCCGACCGGCTGCCGGTTTCTCACTCAACATCGGCCCTACCAGGAAAACAAAATCATCCGGAGGAAGAGGACGTTTTCAGAGGACGCGCTCCAGGATGAGCGGCTGAACTGGCTGGCCCTGAATATAGAGGCCCCACTCCTGGGATATGCCGGGCGGAATCCCACTTTCAGCGACAGGGACGCCGTCCTGGCGCTTGAATACGCCAAGGAAAGGATTGAAAAAAAACGTTCCCGGTTGCTGCTTCCCCGGGAGGAGGCCCGAGTCAAGAACGAAGCCGGAGAGGCCGTCCTGATGAGCCTCGACCAATGCCGGTTCGAGAGAAAGATCATCCTGCTTCAGGACGTCGAAAAATTCACCACGGAAGAGAAACTCAAGTGCTTAGAAAACGTCATCCTGGGTGTCACGCACATGGCCCGCGACAACCTGGGGGGACGGGCTTATCTTCAAGATCTGGCCCGGCGGATGGACCGGGCTAGGGAATTATCAAGCCAAAAAAAACTCCTCACCCAGCCCTGACTCTCTCCCCTACTTGCTCATGAGCTCGGCGACCGGGCCCAGGGCCGGCACGTTCGCGCAGACGATCTTGATGACGGCCAGGAGCGGCACGGACAGGATCATACCCGGGATCCCCCAGAGCCACCCCCAGAAAAACAGAGAAAAAAGGACTGCCAGAGGACTCAACCCGAGTCCGCGTCCCATCACCCTGGGCTCCAAGAGATTGGAAATGACAGCGTCCAGACCCACCAGAATTAGGAGGATCCAGAGGGCGGGAAAAACGCTCCCGAATTGAAAGGCCGCGATGACCGATGCCAGCCCCATACTGGTGATGGAGCCCAGGCTCGGTATGTAATTCAGCAGGAACGTCAAGAAACCGAACAGCACGGCGAAATCCACGCCGAAGGCCAGCAAGACGACCATGGTCAGA
>CAYGXD010000178.1:0-6397 GCA_964353705.1 uncultured Eubacteriales bacterium
CCGGTCGTCGACGAATCCATGGGTCGCGAAATGGAGATTCTTGAATTTGCTGCAGTCTTTGGATTTTATGACTTCTTCGAGCGCCTTGTCCTTCACGTAAGACTCCGTTTTCCCGCCGGTCTGTTGATAGATCCGGCTGATGGAAAGCACCTCTTCCTCTGCGTACGGAAGAGGCAGGAGGCGAGCTCCTGCCCGGAGATATTCCACATCCGCCTGGGCCGCGTTCTCCTTGCTCTCAAACACGGGATTTCCGAGGGCCAAAAGGTCAAGCGGCCAGGACGGCGCCTGCCTTTTTCGCCCCTCAATCTCCCCAAGCACCGATGCCGACGGCGCATAGGAAATGATGTAATCCTCTAAAAGGTATTTAAGCGTGGGCTCTTTCATCTCTGTGACCAAGGCTTCGAAAGGGAATCGCAGGAGAAGGCCGTCGGGAATGATGAGGAGATGAGATGCCGCCCCGATCGGCTTGAGGGCGTCCTTCAGAAGGACATCATAGATTTCTTTGCCCAGCCGGAAATCGAGGTTGATTTTTCGCTGGGCGATCTGGGTTTGATATTCCAGGATTTTCTTGAAGCTCTCGTGGTCTTTGGGAAATGACTGGCTCCAGAGGACTTTGTCCTTCGAGATGACCCACAAGAAGACATTATCCTTGCCCCAGAAGAATTCAACAAGATAGGTGTTTTTGTCGAGAAGCCGGTTCTGCGCCTTGTCCAGAGTATAGGGCTCGGGATAGGCCGCAGAAGCGTATTCGGGGATTTTCTCGCGGAGTTCAAGGATAAAATCGTTGTATCGGGATTCGGCGGACTGAAGCTCCTTGTACAGATTTTCCTTTTCCTCTGCCTTGAGTTCGGGATCCAGGAGCTTCTGCTGGAGTTCAGTGAGCAAGACCTGGAGGTTTTTCTCCTCGGTCTCCAATTCTTGAGAAATTCCTGAAGCAAGATTGATGTTGGCCTCGGCCATGAGTTCCAAGAAAGCCCTGGACTTGGCCCTCTCGGCCAGGTGAAAAGACTCGGCGATATAATCGGGCCGGGCTTCCTTTTCCCGGAGTCTGAAGAGGAGCTCGATCAAGCCCTCGTAGATGTCGATCGTCTCACCCAGGAATCCCACTTTTTGTTCCTGGGTGAGCAACTTTCCCCTAATGCTGTCCACCATATTGATGGCGTTTCTAAAATGCCGGAGGGCTTCCTCGTATTGCTCTTTCCTGTCGTAGGAAATTGCCAGGCCCCATTCGGAATTCCAGATAGTCCTGGGTATCCCGAGCTCCTGGCCGATCATCAGAGCCACCTGGAAGTCATGGATGGATTGATCGCCGTCGTTAAGATCACGGTTAACGATACCCAGCAGGATGTGGATATCAGAGATGGACACCTTGTCCCCAAGCTGCTCGGCGATCTCAAGTCCCTTCTTCAGGTATTCGGCCGACTTTTCGTAATCGCCCGTCTCCTGGTAACCGGACCCGATGTTCCCGAGATGCTCAACCTCGATCCTTTTGTCTCCTATCTCTCTGGCGATCTCCAGGGCCCGATTGAGGAACTGGAAGGACTTTTCCGTCTCGCCCTGTCCTTTGTAGATCGTTCCCATGGTGCCCAGCACCCACCCCTCGTATTTTCTGTCGCCGACTTCCTGAAGGAGCGTCAGAGCTTTTTCGAAATACCCGAGGGCCTCCCTGTCATTCCCCAACTTCGAGGCGATGGCTCCCAGATTTCCCAGGATCCAGGCTGTGCGGCCCTTGTCCCCGGTCTCTTGGAAGGCCTCCAGGGCTCGATGATAAAAGTCGAGGGATTTCGGATAGTCCGACTGCTTTTCGTAGGCCGCTCCCATGTTCCCCAGGATAAGGCCCAGTCTCTTTTTGTCCTCTTGCCCCTCCAGCAGTTTCAGGGCTTCCCTGTAACTCTCCAGGGATTTCTGGACATTGCCCTGCCAGTCATTGAGCGCCCCGATATTCGACAGGGCGGACACCTGCTCTGCCCAGTCGTTCACTTCTTTCATCACCGCCAGTTTGCTGTAAAAAAGCTTCATCGCTTCCGGGAAATTGCCCACGTTGGCGTAATACACGCCCATGTTTCCAAGAGCGATGCCTTCGCTTTTCTTGTTGCCGATCTCTCTGGCCAAGTTGAGTGTTTTTTCATCATACTCGAATGACTCCCGGTACTGGCCAAGGACGTTGTAGGCGGAGCTGATTTGTGTGCAGAAGTCAATCTCGAGGTCAGGGTCCAGCTTTCCGGCCGCCGTCATTTTGTCCAAAGCCAGAGCCAGCCTCTCTTTGTTCCGGCCCGTATCCTCGTAGATTTTGCATTTCAGCCGGTCGGAGACAGGGTTACCGGGATCGAGATTTATGGCTTTATCTAGCAGTTCCATGGACTCATCCCACTTCCTTTGCTTGAAACGCAAGTAGGCCAGCCCATAGAGAGCCGCAAAATTATCGGGCTCGCTCTTTGATAAGCTCAAAATATGGGCTTCGGCGTCGTCCAATTGCTTCAGCTGTTCCGAGGAATCGATGAAAAGATGAAAAAAGATGGGAGACTCGGAGAATAGCGCGATGGCTTTCTTGGAATTTTCAACGGCCTGGGGAAAATCCTGTTTTTTGGCATGCCAGAGCCCGAGCCCGTAATAAGCGCCGGGGTTTTGCTCATTTTCCCGGAGAAGCTGCTCGAAGAAGCCTTTGGCCGAATCCAGGTTGTTCTGATAAGAAGAAATCTCTATGATTTTCCTGTAGGCCGGGGCATATGTGGGGTTTCTCCCGGCGATATCTTTCATCGCCCCCAGGGCCTCATCATAACGGGCCTGCCCGATGAGTTTGAGGGCGTCTCGATAAAATTCATCCGGCGGTTTCTGCCCGTACCCTGGAAGGCCCGCGCTGAAAGCATTCAGGAGAATAAAGAACAAAACGCAGGAGCGAAGGATTTTAGCGCTCATTTTTTTCTCCTCAGAGATTATGGCTTCTGTTCGCAGCCGACCTGGGCCATGGTCTCCTTGATCTCTTCATTACCCGGGGAAATGGCCAGAGCTTCTTTCAAAGTCTCGCAGGATTCCCTTCGCAGCCCGATGGCCATTTCGATCCTCGCCAGGAGGAGCAGATTGGCCGTATCCCTGGACTGGCCCACCTGAGCCCGGAATGAGTTTCGCAATCCGGCCTGCTCCTCGGTTGCCGTGACGAAAGCGGCATAAGACATGGTGGAGAGCTCGTCTTTCTCCACGGCCCTGACCTGCCAGTAATAAGGGGCGCCCGGCTTGATGATCCCCGGAGATACGACAACCCGGGGGACGGAGGTCTCAACGGAGAGAAGGTCCCGGCCTTGCTCGTCTTCAATCTCCACCCTGTATCTTTCCACATCCGGCAGGGGATCGAAGGTGAGTACGGCCTGGTCGGCAAGCGCGGCATCGCCTTCATTCGGATAGAGATTGGAGATCGTCTTTTTGGAGGACCGCAGGCGGATACCGCCAAGGCGGCTCCCCGGTTTGGTATCTCCGGCCAGGGATATCATCTGCGGCATCACCGAAACGGCCTCCAGCTTTCTGACGGAGCCGCTCTGGGAACTCAACTCAGCCTTTCCCAGGACGACACTCGCCTTTTCCCCGAGCTCGTAGCGGCTGCCGTCGGAAAAGGCGATGACCATTTTTGCGCCTGGGCCTGTCTCGACTGCCGAGCCGGAGCTGAGCCAGTCATAAAGGCCGAGGCCCTTTCGCCCGAATTGCCCAGGCTCCTGAATCGAGGCTCTCCCCTGAAGGAAGCAGACGATGGCGACTTTTCCCTCTGAGTCCAGTCCCCGGCTCAGGGAGAAATGCCCCGCCGCCACCCCGAACAAAATAAAGAGGACAAAGAGTCTTGCCTTTCTTCTCACTTAGGTCTCCCTTCGGCCGCCGGTTCTTCCATAAATGCCAGCCTGCGGCGTATAAAAAAGACGGCGATAATGGCGACCAGCAAAACGAGAAGAGGTGTCCCAAAGAAAACCAGCTGTCGGCTCCGTCTGAACAAGAGGACTGATAAGAAGACGTACCCGCCCAAAAGGGAAAAAAGAATAATGACGGGCGATGAGGTTTTTGCCCGCGTTAGGAAAAGGATCGAAAAAAGCAGGAAAATGAGGGCGGCGGGGAGGAATGCCACAAACCTGTTGACCTCATGGAAAGGCCTGTCCTGCAGCCAGGTGTTCAGGGTCAGGGCTTGGATGAGGAGCCCCGATACCTCGCTTGGCGCTCCCCGTCTCTGAGGGATCCTGTGAAAATCCTGCGCGGCTTCATACTCGCCGCCGACAAGCACTATCTTCTGTTCAAACGCCTCCGGCCTCTCGGCCAAGACACCCGGGAGGTCCTTCCAGGAGATTTTCTGGAACTTCGTCCAATCCGCCGAATAGTCGATCCAGGCCGGCTTCTCCATCTGTTTCCCGGTCAGGTCTTTCTGGGTTAACATGCGGTACGCTTTGGCAGGCAGGGAAAGGAAGGTTCGCTCATCTCGGGATTTGAAGCCGGCGAGCGCCCGGCGGATGCGGCCGTCCGGGTCCGGCTGCATGTTCAAGAACCCAAAAAGCCGCTCGGCTTGGGCCTCGGAGCCGATGGCGGCCATAGTCAGTCCCTGCAAACACTCCATTCCCAGCAGGCTGCCATCCTCTTTGATATAGCTCGCCAGAACCACCCGATCCAGGTTATTGAGGATGAGCTTGGCGAAGCTCTCCGACTCGCCCCAGATTGCCGGCAGAATAAAGTCAAAGGCGACGCCCTGGGCCCCTGCATCAAGCACACGCTGGAGCAAAAATCCCATCTCGTCCGCCTTGTCGACAAGAAGAGTGGGATCAGCCTGCAGCGTGGCTTCATCGATGGAAACCAGGATTATGGAATCCGTCGGAGCGCGCTGCGGGAGCGCCCGGAGACGGAGGTCGAAGAGAAAATTCTCAAAATTGGCGAATACCGGCAATCCTTTCAGGCTAAAAAAAAGCAGGGCAAGGACGAGAGTCAGGCCGAGAGCGACTCCGATCCTCTTGGGCACTTCCGTGCGCTGCCACACCCGGTATCGAAATCCGGCATAGGCATTTTGAAGCATCTTGAGCGCATCCACCGCCTTTTGGGGCCGCTCGGCAGGCTCCTCCTTTAGGGGGGTGAGCAGAGCCCGGTCGAGTTCTTGCGGAATCGAAGGGTTTGTGGAAGAAGGGGTGCTTGCCGGGTCCGGCCGTTTTCCGACAACCAGCTCGTACATAATGACGCCGAAGGAATAGACATCCGAGGCGGCTGTGGCCGCACGCCCGTGAATGATCTCAGGAGCGATATAGCCCGGGGTCCCCATAATGACGCCGACCTCGGTTAACCTCTCCCTTTCTTCTATGGGCGACTCACCCGGCTCCGCCGATTTCTCTGCCGATACAAGCGTCCGAGTGACATCCATGGATGGGACAGGCGGCGAGTTGATGACAGGGGGGGATGGAATTATTTCTTTTCCAGGATAACGCTCGCCGATAATCCTGGCCAGGCCGAAATCCAGGATCCTGGCCTGTGCCTCAGTCTTTTCTCCCCGGACGAGAAAAATATTTTTGGGATTCAAGTCCCGGTGAAGGACTCCACAGGCGTGGGCATAATCGAGGGCAATAGCGATAGAATGGAGAAGGGGAGCCGCCTGCTCGATATCGAGAGGGCCGTTTTCGCCCAAGAACTGGCGCAGTGTCTTTCCTTTTAAGTATTCCATCACCAGATAGGGCAGACCGCCGTCCCGGCTGTCAATGCCATAATCGGTTACCTGGATGATATTGGGATGCTGGAGCTTGCCCAGGGCTTTCGCTTCATTCCGAAAACGGACAAGATATTGAGGGTCGGAGAGGGCGGAATGCTGGATAAGCTTGAGGGCGAAATTTTTCTGGAGCTCCACATGCCGGGCGAGGTACACCGAACCCATGCCCCCTTTCCCCAGACAGAGCAGCAGGAGATACTTGTTGTCTATAAGGCGGAGGCCGCTGAGCGATGCCTGCAGGAGAGAGTGATCTTTAGGGCAATTCCCCAGTTGGTCATCCTCGCACCGGCCGCACTGGGGGCACTCTTTCATTTCCCCATTCAACCATCCTCAGGGATTTTAAATCAGGATTCAGAATAGTGTCAAGGACGATAATGCCCAGGCTGCCTGGGCCCTTCTTTCTCCAAAGAGCGGGCCGAGGCGGTCATTGGCAATGACATATCGAAGAAAGCGGCCCAGGAAAACACCCGGGGCGCTGGGGTTGGGTCTATTTACCCAGGCTCCATTTAACTCCGCCTCGGCAGGCGATAAGAAGGAACACAAAGCAGTAGAGCAGGGCCAGCTCGCCTTGATTTACGATCGGGAAGAACTGAGAGCCGATTTGGAGCTTCCAGTGGGCCTGAAAGTAGGCCACGGCCATCTCGCCGCTGCAGATGAAGGCCGCCAGCCGGGTTTTCAGCCCCA
>CAYGXD010000179.1:0-6264 GCA_964353705.1 uncultured Eubacteriales bacterium
AAAAGTGCCGAAAATCAGCCGGAGCTCTCCTCCCGGTCAAGAAGAGAATCACGAAAAATATTCAGATGATGACTCAGCGGCGATCAGGACTTCCTGATAGGCGATAGGCGGTGGGGGTCTCTCCGCGACAAAGGTCTGCTTGACCCACCCGCTCGGCCTCCGGCTTCGTCTTGGCCCGGACCAGGCTGTGGACATTGAAGCCGGTGTGCGGCCAGGAGAGAATTCGCTCCGCTAAAAAACAGTCCGCTCGGGATGTCGGGGACGATACACTCCCGCCATGACGGGAGAATGGCCTCAAGAAACGGGCCATCGTCATGGAGCCGGCCTCGTCTCCCTGAAAAAACGGGAAAATCTCCATCTCAGAGGGGCGATTAAGGTGAAAAAACGTCAACTGGCGTTGGCACTGGACCAGAAGAATGGAAAGGGCAGAGAACGGGCCGATTCAAGATGATCGCCTACATGAGGGGCCGGGCCTGAGAGATGCTTTCTTCATTCATAAGAAACAGACAATATCGTTCCAAGGTGTACTCTCTCGTTTTGCAGTCCAGAAAAAGCCAGACCTTCTCCAACACGGTCTCCACGGCCGGCTTGAGATTTCTCGGCCGGGCGCTTCTCCCGCTTCGTCCGGCGGCCTGATTCTAGAGCCGCTCTAAGATCAGCTTGAATGGCATCGGGGCCGACGTATAATAGCAGCTTCCGGCTTGGTCGTTGCCCTCGGGCCATTTTTTGATATAGGCGATGTCATCCGTCCCAGGGAGCGGAGTCATTTCCCAGCGAACGAGTTTTCCGGGGCTACCATAGGCTACCACATCGACAAGACCGCCAAGGGCAGCTGGATCCGGCACATTATAAAGGAGCAGGAAATAATGCTCCACGGTGGTGCAGATTGTCACCCAAAGCCGCACGATGTAATGCTGACCCGGCGTCATCGTAAGGAAGTTTAGCTGAGGCCCCCAGTATGCAGGGCTGTTCCGAGTCCTGAACCTGAAAAAGTCGACCGGGGTGTCAGGGAGATCCGGATATAGTCCGGTGGTGTCCGGAAGCCAGCCGCAAGAGGGGCTATAGAAATATGGAAAAATGACCCTCATGCTCCGGCCGGAATGGTGCTCGAACTTAAAGAGTAGATCCCCAACATCCCCAGTGATCCAGACATTTACCGCATTCTTGTCCGTTACATACGGGCCCTTGGCATCGTTCAGGATGTTGCAGGGAATCCCCAAGTCTGTTTGGGCCTCGAATGAGGCCCGGAGCTTAATATCTGCCGGCGGCTTTCCCGCCGTCAGGACGAACGCGCCGTCTAGGACCAATGCGCCGAAAACGACAAACGCCCAAACCCTTTTTTTCTTAAACATTGATGGCTCCTTGAATCCTAAATTTTCCTGACATGTGAACCTCCTTTCAGATCAATCGGGGGAATTCCCCGCATCTATCCCCAAGGCAAAGGGCCTGATGCCTCCGGCCTATTTCCCTCCGCTCGGATTAATCGGCGTACAATCCCCTCATCTATATAAGGATTACGCATAAGAAGAGTGGTTAATGGAAGAAAAACGTTTCAGAATTTGTTGGGGGCGTTTATTTAAGCTGAGCTAAGATGCGGATAACTTATAGTAATTTGGTTTTTTGGCTCTGCTAGCTGCGGTTGCATTTTCGCCTTTATTATCCCATCCAACCATCGTGGGGAGTATAGAGCGTAGCTCGAAGAGATGGCAAATTGGGTTGGGGATTGCTCAGAGCGGGTCAAAAGGTACCGGGACGCTCAAAAGCGCCGGAAATCAACCGGACTCCTCCTTGCGGGCCAGAAGGAAATCATGAAAGATATTCGCAGGCTTACGCCGTCGACATCTTCCGCGTCGCCCGCGGCCTCCCCCAAAAAGACGATTGGCGGCTGGAGTGGAGTCTCACCAAAGGCGTAAACGGCGCCACCGGCGAGGAAGGCATCCGCCTTCGGCTGTGGGATTTCACTCCGGGCGCGGACGAAGTCATCCTTTTCGACGGCGCACCGCCGCGCCCGCCCTTTCTTAACCCGGACAATTCCTGGCTAGAGGGGCCAGACGATACGCCGGGGGTCCCTGCGAATCTCGGCAGCCGTCCTTTGGAGCTCGACGACGATCTCGATCTTCTTCTCGAAAGGCAGTCGCGCCAACAGGCGGCGGCGCTTGACTTTCCTCCGAAAAATGATCTCAGCAGCATCATTCTTCATGGAGTCGCTTCTCCAGGACCCTGAGCTTTTCAGTCAACCCGAACGCGCCGACTATCCGGGCGAGTACGGTCCGGTCGATGCCCGCTTCTTCAAGCAGCCTGATAGCACGCTCCCTGTCCTTGGCCCGGCCCGTTTGCAGAGAGATTGCCACAAGGTATTCGGCCGTGAGAACCTTGGCTTCAACACCGCGGTATCTCAGCGAGACGGCGTTTTTCACGGCCGTGCGAACAAGATCATTGTAGGCAGGAATAAATTGGACAGGAAAGCCCTCGACAAGGATCGCTTCGGCTTGAGTATCATAACCATGCTGGCGAGCATATTCATAGACCGGCGCGAGAACGTCCAGCCCCTCCGACGCCGGGATGAAGAAGATATCGAGGTCGTAAGTCAGAACGGGCTCGATATAATATGTCGCCGCGATCCCGCCACCGATCGCGTAAGCTTTGATGATGCCCTCTTGGGCCATTTTTTCGATAACTTGAAGGGCTTTTTCCACTACGGTCACTCGTCAGCAGGAATTATACAAGAATTTCCCCCTAAAATAAAAAAGGGCAGACTCCCACTCCCGGGGAATCTGCCCTTTGGGTTCTTAGGCTTGTCTAAGCGTCAGACAGGCGACTTAGTAGCGCCGGCTGCCGGTGCCGCCGCCCGTGCGGGGACGATCGGTGCGGGGCCGGGCCTGAGAGATGCTTTCTTCATTCATAAGAAACAGACAATATCGTTCCAAGGTGTATTCTCTCGTTTTGCAGTCCAGAAAGAGTCAGACCTTCACCAACACGGTCTCCACGGCCGGCTTGAAACAAGGCTTCTATCACACCGTGGTCCGGGCCGATAACACGGAGCCGGTTTCAGGTAAACCCATGTCGGCGCTTTACTACGACGTGGACCTGGAAGTCGTCCAGGATGCGCGCAACAGATGAATAAGTAAGCGGCCTGGAATCGGATATTTTCCTGCAAGCCGCAAGCGACGTTGATTTTATTATTTTCTGAGCCTATGCTTTTTCAGAAGGCGTTGTATGCTGAATCCGGCAAAAAGGAGAAACTCATGCGCCGTTATGAATCTATCCTGGCTGCATTAGCGTTCCTGATCCTGGCGGGCTGGGCCCTAGCGCAGGGCCCGCAGAGCTGGCCTGTTACGACCCCGCAGGCGGTCGGGCTTGATCCGAAGGTGTTGGCCGAGCTCGATGCCGACATCGCCGCCGGCAAATATGGATACGTCGACAGCCTGCTCGTCATCCGTCATGGGAAGCTGGTTTATGATCGTTCGTATCGACAGGATTACGATAAGATATACGGCAAGGAGGCCAAAGAACCCGGGGCGCTCAACGCCCATGATCCCACAGGTCCGTATAACTACTTCAATCCTTGGTGGCACCCCTTTTATCGGCGGAGCGATCTGCACTCGCTGCAATCGGTCACCAAAACGGTGACTTCGGTCATTATCGGGGTGGCCACGGCCCGCGGGGGATTTCCGGACCTTTCGACGCCGGTCCTGGAGTTCTTCGATGAATCGAAGGTGGCCAACATCGACGAGCGCAAACGCCGCGTCTCTATTCGCCATCTGCTGACGATGACCGGAGGGTTCGACTGGAACGAAGAACTTCCCTACAACGACCCGAATAACTCCGCCAGCCTGATGGAAGCGAGCTTCGATTGGGTGCAGTTCGCGATCGACCGGAAGATGGCCCGCGAGCCGGGAACCGTCTTCAACTACAACAGCGGCGAAACTCAGCTCTTATCGTATATTTTCCGCGTCGCCACCGGCCGGGACATCGAGGAGTATGCCGCCGAGCATCTCTTCGCGCCGCTGGGCATCGAGCGTTTCTTCTGGAAGCGTTCTCCGTCCGGGCTGATCGACACGGAGGGAGGCCTCTACCTGAACCCTCATGACCTGGCCAAGATCGCTTACCTTTACCTTAAAAAGGGAATATGGCAAGGCCGGCCGATCGTGACCCCGGAATGGGTCGCGGATTCCGTCTCTCCCAAAATCGCGGTGGATAAGAGCGGCGTCAAGTACGGCCTCAAGTGGTGGCTTTTCCCTTACGGCGACGGCTCGAAGACGGCCTGGGCAGGTTCCGGCTTCGGCGGCCAGATGCCGATCATCCTGCCGGAGCAGGATTTGGTTCTGGTCGTCACTGGCTGGAATATATTGCCGGAGGGGCTTCATTTCGGCCATAAAGAAGCCATCGACCGCGTTCTTCGAGCAATCGTCGATCGCACCGGCAGCGCCTACTGAGTGAACGCTTGAGACCAGCGGTCTCTTTTCTGCTATTCATCCAATAGAATTAATAATAAAATAAAATTTGTCGGTGATGTTCAAGACAAACGAAGATGGAGGCTTGAAATGAAAATTGGGGTCTTAGGCACAGGAGATGTCGGACGGGTGCTCGGAGAGGGTTTTGCGGCGCTCGGTCATGAGGTCAAGATCGGATCGCGCGATCCGCAAAAGGCCGAGGTCAAAGAATGGCTGAAGAAAGTTGGGACCAAGGCCTCTGCCGGCACTTTTTCCGAGGCGGCGGCCTTCGGCGATATCGCCGTCCTGGCGACATCCTGGACGGGGACGGAAAGCGCAATCCGGCTCGCCGGTCCTCAGAACCTCGCAGAAAAGGCGGTTATTGACGCCACTAACCCGCTCGATTTTTCGGCGGGCGCGCCCCGCTTATCCATAGGACACACGGACTCCGCCGGCGAGAAGGTTCAAGGCTGGCTGCCGCAGTCCAAGGTCATTAAAGCTTTCAACCATGTGGGGAACGCTCACTTTGTCAAGCCCCAGTTCACGGACGGGCCGCCGACCATGTTTATCTGCGGGAACGACGGGGGCGCCAAGAAAACTGTGACCGGCCTGCTCGAAGCGTTCGGCTGGTCGGTCATCGACATCGGCGGGATCGAGGGTTCCCGGCTTCTTGAACCATTGGCCATGCTCTGGATCCTCTACGGCTTCCGCTCCAACACCTGGAGCCACGCCTTCAAGCTGCTGCGCAAATAATCACTCGCAGCAGATCCGGACCTTTTCTTTCCCCTCGACCTCCACGGTGAGGTCGCTGAGCTGGCTGACGAGCTCCTCGATGTCCTCCTGGGTAATCTGGGTGAAGTCCATGTCGATACCCTTTTCGTGAAGGGCCTGGTTGATACTCGCATGGGCATGCTTGGGGACGAAGGCCGCGAATTTGAGCCCCGCCCGGATGAGTTTCATGGGGACCCGGATATTGACGCGGTCGCGGTCCTCGCTCTGGGGACCCGGTTCGACGATGACCTTCAGGTACTTGCAGGCCGGTTTCCCGGCGCCGGGCTTATCCTCCTCAGCTGAGGTCAGGGCCGCGAGGAGCTTTTCCGCCTCTTCAACCGTGACCTTTCCCTGCTGGAGCATCTCCAGGATCTTTTTTCTTTCTTCTTTCATTGTGAACCTCCTTTATAGAAATGCGATCAGGATATTCTCGTCCGGATGCTCGACCTCGATGTGGAGACCGGACAGGTGGAAAAGCGCAGAAACGAGCAGGGGATAGGTCAGCAACAGCCATTTCCCCTGGCCGCTCCTCCAAGTGAAGAGGGCGGCGATGAGGACAAACGGAAAAAGGACGATCATCAGGGCGAATAAAAGAATCCAGACCAAAAAAACGGGAAGCAACACGCCATATTTGTTGGGATTCCGGCTCACCCTGAGCCTCATGAGCATGGGTATCATGATTCACCTCTCATTCTTTTCAGGGCCTCCTCGACCGAGAGATCACCCCTGTCGAGCATTTCCAGGACCTCGCTCTTTGAGGAAGGCGGATTAATTTCGACGAACTCGAGTTGGCCGGCGATGCGGTTGAGCCGGTTCTTAACCGTCGGGTAACTGATCCCGAAGAGCTGCTCCATGTCTTTGATGGAGCCGTGAGAGCGCATAAAGGCGGTTACGAAGACCTGGTCCTCCATGGACAGCCGGGCCAGGGGAGGAAGGTCGAAATCCCCCTCTACGGCAATACCGGTGTCTTTGAGCCTGACCCTTTCGATGGAAAAGGCCTCTCCCCGGGTGATCTTGGTCAGTTCCTGCCAATCGTGTGTCATTTTGGCCTCGCAATCAT
>CAYGXD010000180.1:0-1853 GCA_964353705.1 uncultured Eubacteriales bacterium
CAGAAGGCCAGCGCCGTGATTGCCAGGACGGCGTAGCCGAAAAAGGGCCGCCCCCAGCGGGCCGAGACGAATTTCTGGATCGTCCGGGCCAGGGGGACGACGAGAAAAATGGACAGGGTGCAAAGGGCCACCCAGAGCCAGGCCAGGAACCGTCTTTTCGGGGGCATCGGGGAGCGGGGATATTGTAATAAAATTCTTTAAAATTTTCTTTGACATTTTAAAATAAATGTTTTTATAATAAACTAATGCTGCTGGCTGGAGAGGGATCCTCCTTAGCCCCGCTTCCTTTTCCTTTTTCAAACCTTGGCGCCTCACCAGCCAGCGCCTTCTTGAGACATCGCCCGGTGGTATAGGTTTTCGCCCGCTAAATTCGGGCGCGAATCGCTGATTGGAGACAACCCATCCAATTCGTTTTTCCATCTAAACACCTGCCCATTCACGGACGTATTAACAAACGAGTCCCATGAGCGATCCCCTTAACGCCTTGGTTCCCTTAATATAGGCTGGAGATGTCCAAACGCTATCTAGTCCTCGGCCTTCTTCTCCTGGCTTCCTGTGCTGCGAAGGAGAAAGCAGTCATATCCCCATCCGGTCCTGAATTCGAGCAGGTGGTTTCCGCCGCCGCTGCCCTCAGCCGGAGGGGCGGCTATGTCGCTCTCAGGCAGGCGGTCCAGATGTATAAAGAGCTTTATGCCCGGCCGGAATTCCGGAAAGTCATCGCGCCGGAATTGGCCGCCACGGCGCTTCTCGTTGCTGTCAGAGAGAAGGAACTGGGCATATCCAACGCCTCTTACATGGATACTGCGCTCCAGGTCATTACAGAAAATCGTTCCCTCAGCGGCTTGACCCCCTATGCCGAGATCGCCGGCCTGCTCTGGGTCCAGGGAAAAGGGGTGATGGGAGATATCGACGAGCGTTTCCCCTGGAAAGAGACCGAGGACAAGCTGAAAAAGATGGAGGCCGACCTTCTCCTCAAAGCCAGGAGCGATGAATTTGCCGCTTATATGTACGCCGTGATGATGTGCTATTCCGCCCCTCCCTTTGGAGTCACATTCTTTGACGAGGCGGACGAACTGGGGCAGCTCTCGGAGCTCTTCCCCGAATCCACGCTTCTCTGGTACAAGCGGGCGATCTGTCCCCAGGAAAAACCGGACCTCCTGAAGGGGCTTCTCGCCGTTGAGCCCGAATTCTTTGAAGCGTATTACTTTCTAGGGAACGATGCCCTGAGACGGGGAAACCTGCTCGAAGCCGAGGAGTTTCTCCTCAAAGCTCACGATGCCATCCCCGAATCCCCTCAAACGACGATCCTCCTCGCCAGCATCTATTTGGCCACAGAGGAGCTGGATCGCAGCCTGGAATTCCATGAAAAAACGCTCGCTCTTTCCCCTGAATACCGGGATGCCCTGCTGGGGAAGGGGATCTGCCTGAGCTACCTGAGCCGGCCGGCCGAGGCCATTCCGGTTTTTGAAAAGATCATCGCCCTCGGCTTCTGGCTTCTTGGAGAGAGCCACTATTGGCTGGCCAGGAACCAGCACGAGCTCAAGGACAACGCCGCTGCGGCCGCGAATATCGAGCAGGCCAAGGGCAGGCTGCCGACTTCGACCGAGGTGTTTACCCTTTCGGGGATCCTGGCTGAGGAAAGGGGGGACCCGGCCAAGGCGGAGAAGGACTTTCTGGAGGCGCTCCAGTACAATCCCCGAAACTCCGAAGCCCTCTTTAATCTGGGCGCGCTCTACGCCCGCAAAGAAGACTGGCCCAATTCGGGCTTCTATTTTGAGAAGGCCGGTTTTGCCTTCGAGAACGAGGGGCGGTCGCTCCAGGAAAAGATCACTGAGGTCTTGTATTCGACCCTG
>CAYGXD010000180.1:1953-6243 GCA_964353705.1 uncultured Eubacteriales bacterium
CTCCCTGCCTCCGCTTATCCACATATAAACACTCGTCGAGGCTATGGCGTAATATAGGGTGAGGGCAGCGGATGGATGAACAAGAACTGATCGCAGGCTCCCTTCGCGGGAGCATGGAGGATTTCCGGATGATCGTCGAAAGGTATAGCGCTCCGGCCATGGCCCTGGCCACGAACATGCTGAGAAACCGCGCCGACGCCGAAGACGTCTGCCAGGAGCTGTTCATCCAGGTTTACAGGAACCTGGGAAGCTATGACCCGAGGAGGAGCTTCAAGAATTGGATTTATACGATCCTTTACCGGCGCTGCCTCGACCATCTCAAAAGGCGCCGTCGGGCGACGGAGCTTGTGAATAAAATGGGGCGGGAAACCGCTCCGGTGACCCCGTCCGGCCTTGGTCATTCCGACCCGCCCAGGAGCCTCCCGTCCGGCCTCCTGGAGCAGCTGAAAGCCAAAGAACGAACGGCGCTCTGCCTCTGGGCGAATGAGGGCTATACGGCGAGAGAGATCAGCGAAGTGCTCCGCTGCTCGGCCGGCACGGCCCGCGTCCATCTCTTCCAGGCGCGAAAAAAAATCAAGAGACTATTGGAGCAAGGCCATGTCTCACTGCAAAACGGTTGAGTTTTTTTATGCGCTCATTCCGCTGAAGCCCTGGCGGGGCTTCCTCATCCGGCGCCATATCGAGAAGTGCCCGGGTTGCCTGGCCGGCTTGGCGAGCCGGGAAGAGGCCGGGAGCCTCCTTGTCCAGGAGGCGGGCGCAGACATCGGTCCTTCTCTTTGGGTGGAGGTCGAGGCGGCCATCGCCAAGGATTCGCGTGAGAAGAAAGCGGGAGACAGAACCATCCAGCCGTCGCCCGGGCGCCGTTGGGGGTGGGCGGTTGCGACAGCCTGTCTGGGCGTCCTGTTAATCAGTTTCTTCTTTCTGAAGGATTTCCGGCCTGAAGGCACGTCGGCGGACGCCGTCCAGGCCCGTTTTGATCTTGAATACGTCCGGGTCGGCGGACAGCCGGCCAGCGCGGTGATCTACGAGCCTCAGGGGTCGGATATGATCATCGTTTGGGTGGGGAAAAACCTATAAATCGAGTATCAAGGAGGTCGTAAGATGAGAAAGCGAATCGTTTTTCTAGGCATCGGATTTCTGGCCCTGGGCGGAGCTCTTCTCTCCATGGCCGGGCAGGCCGTCCAGTTGAAGCCGGAACAATGGGAATTCAAGCTCCGGGTGCTCGAGGGGCTGAGAGAAGGAGCGGCGGAACCGGCCAACGTAGTCACGTCCTCCTTCCTCAGATACATGCTCTCGGCGGATCTGCAGTCCAAAGAAGAAGCGGACCAAGAAGCTCAGGTAAAAAAGATCTTCAACCTCAAAGATGTCAAGCTCCTGACTGAGGTCAACCTGAACTGGAGCGGCGGCAATCGGGAGAAAGCGTCCCACAGTTTCCGCCTTGACGGAAAGTCCTACCTGGTTCGGCTGGGCGGCGGTAGCAGCCGGGTGGGCAAATCAGGAGAGAAACTGATCCTGAGCCAGCGCTTCGGCATCGAGGTCTTCGAGCTCGACGGGCCGGACCAGACCAGCCTTCTTGAGACCGAATTCACCATCACCAATCAGAAAAACGTGGCCGTGTTCGGCTTTGAAGACAGCCAGGGGAAGCCCTATTTCATTTCCCTGTCCCAGACCAAGGCTGTATTCGGGGGGGTCGCCGGCGGCGTCAGGGGAGGAGTCGAAGGCGGTGTGGCCGGCGGTATCGAGGGCGGAGCAAAAGCAGGCATTGAAGGAGGAGTCGTCGGCGGTGTCTTAGGAGGGACCGCCGTCCAAAGCGAGGAAGCAGAGAAGAAAAAACGCGAATTCGAGAAGGACGCCGTGGCTTTGAAGGGTGACATCAAACCTCCGAAGCTCATCAAGAGAGTCGAACCCGTTTACCCCGAGGCGGCCAGCAAGAAAGGCATCCAGGGCACCGTCATCCTCGAGGCCAAGATCGACGAATCCGGCCGGGTGATAGATGGCCTGATCCTTCGCTCAGTACCCGAGCTCGACCAGGCCGCCATGGACGCCATCAAGCAATGGGTTTACGAGCCGATGGTCATCAACGGCAAGCCGGTGAAAGCGCTCTTCACTGTCACCGTCAGATTCCAGCTCGGGGAGAAGGATATCGAGAAATTCGCCGAAGGCGCCGTCAAGGTCAAGGATGCGATCAAGCCGCCCAAGCTCGTAAAGCGGGTCCTGCCGAAGTACCCGGAGGAGGCGAGCAAAGCCGGAGTGGAGGGCGTCGTCATTCTCCAGGCCAGGACGGATGTCGAGGGCAAAGTGAAAGATGTCATGGTGCTGAGGTCCGTTCCGGTCCTCGATCAAGCGGCCATAGATGCCGTCAAGCAGTGGGTTTACGAACCTTTGATGATCGACGGGCAGCCGAAGGAGGCCGTATTCACGACAACGGTCCGTTTCGCTCTCGATGATAAAAAGCCCGCCGGCCAGGGACAAAAGCCGGGGGAGACGGGGGAGGTGCTTGTCCCCACGCTTATCAAGAGAGTCGATCCGGTTTATCCGGAGGCGGCCCGCAAGGCCGGCATCCAGGGCATCGTGCTGCTCGAAGCCACGACGGATGAACTGGGGAACGTGCTGAAAGTGCGGGTCCTGCAGTCTGTTCCCGAGCTCGATCAGGCGGCTGTCGATGCCTTGAAACAGTGGAAGTACGAGCCGATGATCATCGAGGGCAAGGCGAAAGGTGTCGTGTTCACGGTGACGGTCAAATTCGCGCTTAAGTAAAAACTAGAACGAGCGGAAGATGTTGAACCCGAGCCGGAAATCGCCGTCGCCGAGCCTCAAATCGCCCCCCGGCAGGTACTGAGAAGCGATGATCCCGATCGAGTCCGTGACGAAGAGCTGGAAGACGTGGCCGCCGATTTTCTTCTCGACCCCAAAACCCCAGCCGCCGTATTCATCTGTATAGCCGGCCAACGGGGGCACCCACTCGGCGATCAGCGAAAGGTCTTCGATGACCATGAAGCGCCCGCCGATCCCCAGGGCGAAGGTGCCCTCCGAATCGGGCTCCCAGAAATTCGTGTTGGAGGAAAAGGCCGGCACGAGGAGGAACGAAAACCTGTTGTTGAGCTGGTAGGCTAGGCTCAGCAGGGCGTTGAACCGGAAAGTTCCCGACCAGTCCGCGTCTTGAGGCTCATCCTGGCTGACCAGGCTTCCTCCGGCGTGGAGAGTAGCGGAAAACGGAAGGGAGCTCTTTTTCCCCTGCTCGACGAGCGCCCAATCGGCGCTGAATTCCCATTCCTGGTAGAGCCGGCTCCTGCCCACGTTCACCATCAGCTTATCCGTTATCCCGTAGCCGAAACCGAAGAAGATGTAGGCCGGACCGTCGAGCCCGTAGAAAGAATCCCAGCCGCTTGACATCGGCGGCTCAAAGCGGTGGGAGATGCGGAACAGGAATTCACCCTTGCTCAAAGTCGTCGTCGTCGGCAGGTTGACAAGCATAGTCCCCCAGAATGCGGGCGTGGAAAGGGCTTTGGGCTTGGCGGCCTGACCGGCGTCTTCTCCGGGGTCAGGAGAGGCGGACAGGGCGGGGCCATGACCGGGACCGTCGGTCCCGGCAGAGACAGATGCCTCGCTTTCGGACGGGCCTGCGGCCAAGCTCTTTATCCAGGCTTCGACCTGCCGGATCTCCACTTCGGTCAGAGGATTGCGGTTGATGGGCATGCGTTTGCCGACAATCCCGGGCTCGCCTTTGATCTTGGCCAGAAGGTAGCTTTTTTCCGGGGCGGCCGCGTCAACGACCAGGGAGCCGGGCTTCTCCCGGCTCGCGACGCCGACCACGGAAGCCGGGAACTTCTCCGGCTCGAGGCTCAGGCCGGCCGCCGGGTACTTGCCCGAGTGGCAGCCTGAGGTGCTGCAGTTGTGTTTGATGATGCTCTTGACATTGTCAAGCCCCTGGGCCGGCTCCGCGCCTCGGCTAAGGGTGAGAGAGGATAGACCAAGAACTGCCGATACCATAAGGATTGATAAAGCTTTGTTTTTCATCCGGGACCTCCAATCATTCTTTTTTTTACTTCTCTATTATCCTGGAAATCCTTGGGCGTGGGAAGGGATCAGTTGTTCTTAGCGCCCTTATCGATCCCCTCATTATTAACGTCATAGCCTGAGCCTACAAATATTATAGACATACTAGGAAATAAATGGGAAGTGGACCGGCCCGGCGGCTTTCGATGGAAAGCGTGTCTGAATCGTCTATCGAGGCGGCCCGGGGTACTTGAGCTCCGATCCGAGCAGGCTGTGCGGGATCAGGAAGACGAT
>CAYGXD010000181.1:0-6206 GCA_964353705.1 uncultured Eubacteriales bacterium
GCTCGGAGGTCGATTCGACGTCCACCTTGGTCGGCTCTCCGTAGGGCTTGAGCCTCTCGGATGCGCCCTGGAGCTTCTTGTCGGTCAGAAACCAGTTGAATTCGGCGCCGAGGAGGGAGCGGTCGACCTTGCCTTCCTGGAATGACTTCAGCATCAGCTTGTGCGCCTCGGCGGCCGGTTGGCCCGTGATGGCCGGAACGGAGGTCGTCGAAGCCGGGTTCATGGCTTCCACAAGCTTATTGACGATGGCGTTCACTTCTCCGCTGTCATAGTTGGAGAGAAGCACCACCGCGGACCGGGTGCTGGGAACGGTCATGTTCGTCGCCACAAACCCGGCCACGGCTCCTCCATGCGAGAGCACGGTCCTGGCGTTGCGGATGGACCAGCTCAGACCGTAGCCATAGAAGCTGAAGCGGCCGTCAGAGAGCAGGCGGGGTGTTGTCATCAGAGCATAAGAATCCGGGTTGACAACTTTGCCGCCGACAAGCGCCAGATCCCAGGCCGCCAGATCGGAGCCTGTCGAATAGATCGCGCCCGCGCTGCCGATCCATCCCTTCGCCTCGTTTGTCGCCGGTTCCGGTTGGCTCAAGGCAAATGTCGTGTAACCCCGGGCGATCCCCGCTTGGTTCGGGTCAGGCTCGTAGAGAGTGTGGTTCATTCCCAGCGGCTTGAGGATCTCCTCCGCCAGGAAATTTCCGAAGGGCCGGCCGCTGACCTTTTCGACGACGCGGCCGAGGATGATATAGCCCGTGTTGCTGTAGGAATACCGGCTTCCCGGCTCGAAATCCAGTTTGCCGCCCGCATACTCCTTTATGAGGTCGTCCGGCTGGATCTCTTTGAGCATGCGGCGGTCGGTGAAGTCGAGAGGATAATAGTCCGGGTATCCGGAAACATGGTTCATCAGGTCGAGAAGCGAAATGTCGGCGGCGCGGGTGAGCCCGGGATAGTACTTGGCCACCTTGTCGTTGACCGAGAGTTTGCCCGCCTCGGCCAGCTTCAGGATGCAGGCGCAGGTAAACTGCTTGGTGACCGAGCCGATGGCAAAAGGAGTCTCCGGAGTCGCGGAGGTTCCATCCAGGGCGCTCAGGCCGTAGCCCTTGGCGAGGAGGATCTTGCCGTCGATCATGAGCGCCACTGAAAGGCCAACGAGACCCTTGGCTTTGAGCTCTCCGGCAATGAAAGTGTCAAGAGCCTGGATATCCGGCGCCGCCGGCTTGGTTTGATTTGGGACGGCAGATGCCAGGACCGGCTGAAGTCCGCTACAGAGGGGGATCAGCAACAAGCTCAGAAGAAATAAACCGCGTTTTTTCATTCTTGCCTCCAACTTAGCGCAAGGATATTTGCCGGATAAAGAAAAGTCAATTTATAGCCAAAATTTTCATCACATCATCAGAGAAGTTGCTTACCTTTGGGCCTTATTGGTTGACTATCTGTAATCTCCTGCTTATAATGTAATACAATGATACCAGGAGGTGCTTTATGAGTACGGCCATTTCGGTGAGACTCCCAAAAGAGCTATCCGCGCAACTCGATAATATAGCCAAAGAAACGGAACGTCCTCGCTCTTACATCATTCAAAAGGCGCTCGAATCCTATATCGAGGATTATGCCGATCTCCAGATCGCCCTTGACCGCCTCCACGATAGAACAGATCCGATCGTGACCAGTAGAGAGCTGAGAAAATCTCTTGGCTTATAACATCACTTATAAAAAGTCAGTCCGCCGCGATCTGAAGCAACTTTCGAAAGAAGAGGCCGTCCGCGTCCTCGATCAAATCGATGAAGCGCTGTCCAAGAAAGCCGATGCTTTTCCCGTCCTGAAAGGACGGTTTGCCGGACTTCGGAAATTTCGAGTCGGCGATCATAGGGTTATCTATGCTATTTTAGGGGATGAAGTTCTGATCTTGAGAATCGGCCACAGGCGGGATGTCTACAAGAAAGACATCTCATAACGCATTTCACTGGCTCATTCTTCTTAATAACGATTTGAAGCGTGGGTTGGAGCGAAAGCGGTCCTCGCCTTTCCGCCCACTTGACCTCGGCTGGGGCAAAAAGTATCCTTGCCTTCGTGACCAGGAGGGAATCCATGCTTAACACCCGTCGTCCTGCTCGGCTCTTTTTGTTGATCCTCGGCGTCGCGCTCATCGTCGCCGCGTCGCCTCAGCCTCAGTCCCAAATCAAGAATCCCTATGCCCCGGACACCCCGGAGCCGGGCTCGGTCGAGGCCATCGCCAAGTTCACGACCGAGGCCCGCTTCGGTAACCCGTGGGTGGCCTATGTGCCGGCATCGGACACCGTTGTCTCGCCCACCAAGTTCCTCGGCCACGTTGTCGGGGCGGAAGGGGAGCTCTCTTCGACGGCCAAAATCTACGGCTACTTCCGCAAACTCGCCGAGACCTCGCCCCGCGTCCGCGTCGAAACGATCGGCCGGACCGAAGAGGGGAGGGACATCCTTCTGGCCGTTATCGCTGACGAAGCGGGGATCCGCGACCTGGAGAAGCTCAAAGCGGCCACGGCCGCCCTGGCCGACCCCCGAAAGACATCTCCCGAAGCCGCCGAAGCGCTCATCGCCGAGTCCCGGCCGGTCTTCTACTTCAACGCCGGGCTCCACTCGACGGAGACCGGAAGTCCCGAGATGGTCATGGAGCTGGCCTACCGCCTGGCCGTCTCCGAGCAGCCGATGATCCGCAGGATTCGCAGCGAGGTCCTCGTCCTCATCAACCCGGTCTCCGAGCCCGATGGCCGCGACAAGCAGGTCGAGTGGTTTTACCGCTACCTAAAGGGCAAGACGGATTACGACAACCTGCCGCCGGTTTCCCCGCCCTACTGGGGCTTCTATGTCTTCCATGATAACAACCGCGACTCGCACCAGGAGGCCCTCGAGCTTTCCAAGGCCGTCAGCCGGATGTTCTTCGATTATCATCCGACGGTCGTCCACGACCTCCACGAGTCCATCCCGCTCCTCCAGACCTGGAACGGCACCGGGCCCTTCAACGCCAACCTCGACCCCATCCTGCTCAGCGAGTGGTTTGCCTTATCCTTGGCCGAAGTCGGGGCCCTGACCTCGGCCGGCATGCCGGGTGTTTGGACGTGGGGTTTCAGCGACGGTTGGGAGCACGTCTTCCTCGACTCGATCGGCGTCAACCACAACAGCATCGGCCGCGGCTACGAGACCTTCGGAAACGGCACGGCCGAGACCGTCGAGCGCGTCCTCCGGCCGAACGAGGAGCGCTACGCCGGGCGCCCGGTCACAAGCCAGGAATGGTACCGGCCCATGCCGCCGCCGCGCAAGTTCCGCTGGTCCCTACGTAACAATACGAACTACATGGAGAGCGGCTGCCTGGCCGCCCTCGATTACACGGCTAAGAATGCCAAGGAGATGCTCCGCGACTTCTACCGCAAGAGCTATAACTCCTGGCAGAAAGGCGTCAAGGGCGGCCCCTTCGCCTTCGCCATCCCCGCCGACCAGGGCGACCGCGGCCGTGTGGCCGAGATGGTCAACCTCCTCGCGAGCCACGGCATCGAGGTCACACAAGCAGCGGCGGCCTTCAAAGTCGCCGAAGGGGAGTTCGCCGCCGGGACCTACGTCGTCCGGCTCGACCAGCCGTACCGGAATTACGCCGTGGACCTGCTCACTCCCCAGGTCTTCCCGACCGATGCGGTTTACGAACCCTATGATGACGTTTCCTGGTCACTGCCCATTCATTTCGGCTTGGACGTGAAAAGAATTGATGACGCCAAGATCACGGAAGTACCGCTTACGCCTCTCAAGGGGGACATCAAGGTCCAAGGTAATGTGAGCGGGACGGGACCCCTCTATCTGCTTAAGGACACCGGCCAGGAGTCGCTGCTTGCGCTCCGCGCCCGGCTGGCTGCTTATCGCGTCGAAATCGCCGAAAAAGCGTTCAAGTCCGGAGAAAAAGACTTCCCGGCCGGCTCCTGGATCCTGGCCGATCAAAAAGGGCTGGCGGACGCTCTAAAGCGGACCTCGGAAGAGTTGGGCGTGGACTTCGCGAGCGCATCCGCATCTCCCGACGTTCCCCGCCACGAATCCAAAGTTCCGCGCCTGGCCGTCTGGCACACCTGGGCCGACACCGAGGCGGTCGGTTGGATCCGTTATGTCTTCGACCGGGAGAAAATCCCCTACACCTACATCCGTGACGACGATATCCGCGCCGGAGGCCTGCGCGAAAAATTCGATGTCATCATTTTCGGCCACAACTATCTCGACCTCCAGGAACAGATCCAGGGGATCGACAAGAAATTCGGGCCGATGGCCTACTCCAAGACCAAGGATACTCCGAGCCTGGGCGTTCCCGATGCCTCCGAGGACATCACGGGTGGGATCGGCTGGGCGGGCATGGTAAACCTCGAAAAGTACCTTCAGGCCGGTGGATTGCTCATCACTCTCGGCAACGGCTCGGCGCTGGCACTCGACGGCGGGCTCGTGCGCGATGTCTCCCGCAGCCAGATGGCCCTTTTCACGCCGGGCTCGGAGCTTAAGGTCAAGTTTTTGAAGGCCGACCATCCGCTGGCCTATGGCTTCCCCGAGGTCACTTCAGTTTTCCGGACGTGGATGCCCGCCTATGATATCGCGAGATCGGGACGGAGCAGTGTCGTCCTCCAGTGGGGGACAAAACTCCGGAAAGAGGACCGGGAGGAGGAGGCGCCCGAGCTCACGCTGACAGAAGCGGCGAAAGAAGCGAGAGAAAAGACCAAGAAGGACGAGATCAAAATGCTGGTCAGCGGCGCTCTCAAAGGTGAGGATGATCTCGAAGGCCGGCCCGCGATCCTGGACCTGCCCGTTGGCAAAGGCCGGGTCATCGCCTTCAACTTCAACCCGCTCCACCGGGACCTCAACCGCTCGGATCACCGGTTGCTCTGGAACGCGCTCCTCAACTGGAACGCTTTGCCTCAGGGAGTGAAGTAGAGAAGATCTTCAGCGGTTCTTAGGTAGGCCTTGATGGCATCCTTGATGTTGTCCAGCGCTTCTTCTTCTGTTTTTCCCTGCGACCAGCAGCCCGGGAGTCCGGGTACCCAGACAGCATAACCTTCATCGGTTTTCTTTAGACTGACTTTATACCTCATGCGAATCTCTGCCTTCTTCTTGTTCATAGACGCCCTCTCAAATGGATTATTCTCATTCTAGCCGACAGTGAGTTTTATTGGAAGGGGAAATAGGACTCTATTCGTTTTGTATTGACTAATCTGCCTTTTCCTTGATACCCTTTAGCCGCGCTGTGAGAAGGGGTCAACGAGGGCCCCCAAGGGCTGATAAAAGATAGCAACCCCACGACCCATAGAAAAATGTCAGTTCCAGCCTCCCGTGGGAATGCACGCATGAAAAAACACCGTTCCTGGATGCTTGCCGTGGTTGCCCTTTTCGCGGCGGGTGCAAGTCTATCGTTCCCCGGCGCCGGTTCTGGAATTCCCGCCGACGAGTCGCGCCGGCCGCCCGCGCCGCTCTATCGCGATCCCGTTTTTGACGGCGCCGCGGACCCCTCTTTGATCTGGAACGACAAGGAGCGGTCGTGGTGGATTTTTTACACCAACCGCAGGGCCAACGCGCCCGACGCCCAGGACGGAGTCCGCTGGTGCCATGGAACCGATATCGGGATCGCCTCTTCGAGCGACGGCGGCCTGACTTGGACCTACCGGGGAACGGCCCGGGGACTTGAATTTGAGTCGGGGCGAAACACTTTCTGGGCTCCGTGCCTTGTCCTTCACGGCGGAACGTATCACATGTATGTGGCCTATGTCCGGGGCGTGCCGGCGGACTGGAGCGGCGAGAGGCACATCGTCCATTACACAAGCAAGGACCTTCTGAATTGGAAATTTGAAGCCGTGCTGCCGCTGAGCTCGGAGAACGTCATTGATGCTTATGTCCATGCCAAACCGTCCGGCGGCTGGAGGATGTGGTACAAGGACGAAGCCCACGGCTCCCACATCTATGCCGCGGACAGCGAGGACCTCTATCGTTGGAAAGTCGTCGGCCCTGTCGTCACCGGCTCCGCCCAGGAAGGCGCCGCCGTTTTTTGGTGGCAGAAGGCTTATTGGATGCTCGTCGACCGCTGGCAGGGGATGGCGGTTCTCCGTTCGCCCGACCTGGCGAATTGGACGGAGCAACCCGGGACGATCCTCGGCGTTCCGGGAACCCGGCCCGATGACGCCGACATCGGACGCCACGGCGAAGTCGTTGTCCAGGGC
>CAYGXD010000182.1:0-6189 GCA_964353705.1 uncultured Eubacteriales bacterium
TTTTGAGATTTATTACATAAAGGGCACTTAGAGAGATAAGCAGAGGGTCCTGTGTCAACCGGGCCATTGTGAACCATATCGGAAGCCCTATGTCATATCCTCAGATACCCTGTGACGGAGCCGGCCAGGCCGCCGACATCATCCTGGAGCGCCTCTCGCGGCGAATGGCTTCTATGTGACCACATCAAATCGGCAGGTGAGTGGTGTCGGCTGAGTATTGACTATTCGGCTGCGTTTGGATATATAAGTCTATGTCCGGTTTTCGCACTCATGGGTAATCCTATTTTGATGCCCGGTTCCGACTAAATTCAGAGGGATATAACTATGGCCAAAATCATGCTGCTGGACTTCAACGAAAGCGATTATCGACAGCTCCTGGATAAGAAGTTCGATGTCGAGCTCAGGGAGACGAACTGGCGGTCGGGCCGGGTTGAAAGCCTCCTGCCTGCCCCGGATTGCCGGGTCGTCCTCTACCAGGTTAACCTGAACAACTACGCGACGGGACTCCATGCCGGGGACGCGGCCCCGTTTGAAAAAATCGTGGCCGAGGGAGGAGCGGTCGTCTGTTTCGTCGGTAACTGCCAGGAGTACCATCTGACCAACGTGATCGGCGAAATGCCCCATCTCAAGTTCGAGGAGAACAAGCTCCCGGACAAGATCTACGAGATCAAAGAGCCCCCTTATGAAGCCGTCTTCAGCCGGTACCGGTCTTTCATCTCTCATGCCTACGAGCTCTTTCCCGCCAAGGACAGCCTCGGCAGGACCATCAACCTCCGGGAATGGGATCCGCCGGCCGAGATGGATCTCCGGGTCCTGGCTGAGAGCTTCCGCAATCAGCCGGTCTCCGTCCTGCTGCGGAAGGGACAGGGATTCTACCTCCTGCTTCCCTGGTTCGGAGAAAAGAACATCGAGGTGGCCGAGTTCGTCCTGGCGCAGGTCATGCCCGCCCTGGCTGCGCAGCCGCCATCCCAGGAAGAAACGAACTGGCTGGACACTCCCGATTACATTTTCCCGGGGCTCCTGGAAGTCTACAAAGAGATAGAGCAGGAGAACGAAAAGCACTGCCAGGCGATGGCCCGGCTCCAGGATAGGGTTGAGGAGATCAAGTCGAGCGAACAAGGGCAGTTCAATAGGCTCCTGACCGCCGAAGACAAGGACCTCCAGGAAGCGGTCGTCAAAGCGCTCAAATATCTCAACTGGCTGAACGTCGTAGATGTCGACGAGTACTGGAAGCGGGTCATCCGGGTCAAGGAAGAGGATATCTGGCTCCTGGACGAAGACGAGAAGTCGATCGAACAGCATATCCGGGATTCTCCGGTCACCATGGTCACGGTGAAAGCCGGCCCGGCCGGAGCGTCCGACGAGGACTGCCTCAACCTGCAGAGGTACAAAGGGAGACGCATGCAGGAGTTCAACAACACTAAGCTAAAGGCCGTCCTTATCGGGAACTATTTCAGCCAGGTCGAAGCCAAGTTCCGGGAGGCGCCCTTCAATGAGAACCAGATCACAGAAGCCGCCAAGGACGGGAACGGACTGCTGACGACCTACGAGCTGTTTAAGGCGATCAAGGCCGAGAAGGAAAGGAAAACGACCAAAGAGGCGATCCGGGAGCAGTTCAACAGCAAGGTCGGTCTGATTACCTTCAACTATTAAGCCGCTCTCGAAGATGTCGTCTCCAATCCCATGACGCCCGCCAAAATAACGCCCCAAAAACTGGCCGCCGAGGGTATCAAAAGGCTGAAAGCATTGGCCGACCCGGTTAAGGCCGCCGGAGCCCAGCGGTATTTCAAAGAGACCGTGTCGTTCCTGGGCATCGCCACACCCGACATGAGGGAACTGACCAAGGAGTTCTTTCAGGAAATCAAGCCGGAGTGGGGGGTGGGCGAAGCGATGGAATTCTGCGCGATCATGTTGGCCGATCCCTATCATGAGGTAAAGGGCTTGGGCATCCTGATATTTGAAAGGTTCCGGAAGGATTTCCCGAAATCGGCATTGGGTACGATAAAAGGCTGGCTGCTGGCTGATTACTGCAACAGCTGGGCGCTCGTCGATGTTCTCTGCCCGACTTCAATCGGCACGCTGCTCGAAAAATATCCGGACCTGGTCACGGAAATCAAAAGCTGGACGAGTTCTCCGAACAGATGGGTCAGGCGGGCGTCGATCGTGTCGTTCATCAAGCTGGCCAGGAAAACCCAGTATCTCGACGCGATCTACGATATCGTCAGGTCCCACTTCGGCGATCGCGACGACCTCATCCAGAAGGCCTCGGGCTGGCTGCTCAGGGAGGCGGGTAAGGCCGACATGGCGAGACTGGAGAAGTTCCTGCGCCGGCACGGACCGGCTATTCCGCGGACGACGCTGCGCTACGCGATCGAGAGGTTCCCGGAATCAAAGAGAAGGGCGCTCCTCCTCGCCACCAGAAAACCCTAATCCAGACCGCGTTGTTTCCCTTCCGCTAATCTGGTATATTTTTACTTCTGTCCGCGCCATGACCGGGTCTTTCAAAATTTCCAGGAGGGATACGCAATGAAACCTGTCGCCCGACCGGCTTTTGCCTCTCTGCTTGTCATCTTCCTTTTCTGCCTGAATGCCCACGCGTCCCAGGAAGCCCGCGTGCTCAGATTCCCGACCGTATCGGCTGACCAGATCGTCTTCAGCTACGCCGGAGACCTCTATTCAGTCGGCCTGTCCGGCGGGGTGGCCCGCAAGCTCACCACCCACGAAGGATACGAGTCGTTCGCCCGCTTTTCCCCTGACGGCAGGAGCATCGCTTTCACCGGCGAATACGACGGCAACCGCGAGGTCTATCTCATCCCGGCCGAGGGCGGGATCCCCAAGCGGCTGACCTTCACCGCCTCCCTGGGCCGGGATGACATCTCCGACCGCATGGGCCCCAACAACCTCGTCATGGGCTGGACGACCGACGGAAAAACCATCGTCTTCCGCTCGCGGATGCGCGAATGGAACGACTTCAACGGGCAGCTCTACACTGTCCCCGCGGGAGGCGGTACGCCTACCCAGCTTCCTCTCCCGCGCGGCGGCTTCTGCTCGTTCTCTCCCGACAACAAGAAACTGGCCTATAACCGCATCTTCCGCGAATTCCGCACCTGGAAACGCTATCGCGGCGGCATGGCCGACGACATCTGGATCTTCGACTTCGAGACCAAGAAGATCGAGAACATCACCGGCCACCCCGCCCTGGACATCGTCCCGATGTGGAGCGGCCGGACGATCTATTTCCTTTCCGACCGGGACGAGAGCCGGCGGATGAACCTGTATTCATTTGACCTCGAGACCAAGGAAACGAAGAAGCTGACCAGCTTCACGAACTACGATATCAAGTTCCCTTCCTTAGGACCAAAGGCCATCGTCTTTGAGAACGGGGGTTTAATCTACCGCTTCGATCTCGCCTCCGGTCAGACCACTAAGGTCCCGGTGATAATCGCCGACGACCTCCTGTCCGGCCGTACCAGGCTGGCCAAGGTGGGCGACAAGGTGACAAACTTCGAGATCGCCCCGGACGGAAAAAGGGCCCTCTTCGGCGCGCGCGGTGATATCTTCACGGTTCCCGCCAAGAACGGCAACACCCGGAACCTGACCCGGACACCCGGCGTTCATGAGCGGAACTCCAAGTGGTCGCCGGACGGCCGTTCCATCGCCTATGTCTCCGACAAGAGCGGCGAGGACGAGATCTACATCCTGCCCCAGGACGGCCAGGGCGACGCCCAACAGCTCACCCGGAACGCCGACACCTATAAATACCAGCTCTTCTGGTCGCCGGACGGCAAGAAGATCATGTGGGACGACAAACTTCTCCGGCTCAATTATGTCGATGTCGCCACAAAAGAGGTCGTCACGGTCGCCAAGGCGGAAATCGGAGAGATCATGACCTTCGTCTGGTCGCCCGACAGCCGCTGGATCGCCTACGCCAAGCCTGAAGCCGTGGGGATGCCGAAGGTATATCTCTACTCGCTGGAAAGCAGGAAAACGATCGAGGCGACGGACGGCTGGTACTCCTCCTACGACCCCTGCTTCAGCGCGGACGGAAAATACCTTTTCTTTGTCTCGGACCGGGACTTCAACCCTGTTTTTGGCCGAACCGAGTATAACCATGTCTACGGCGCCATGTCCCGGATCTACTTCGTCACCCTGGCCGCCGACACCAAATCCCCCTTCGAGCCCAAGAGCGACGAGGTGGAGATAAAGAAAGAAGCCGAAAAGCCGGCCGCGAAAGCAGAGGAAAAGCCCGATAGGGGCGAGCCGAAACCTGACGCGCCCAAACCGGACGAAGCCAAAAAAGAGGTGATCCTCAATGTCGACCCGGATGGACTAAGGTCCCGCCTTATCGGCCTTCCCGTCGAAGTCGCCGATTACGGCCAGATCGTTTCGGTCGGCGATTCAATCTACTACCAGAAAAGGGGAGACCGGGAGAGGCAGACATCCTTGAAGCTTTACGACCTGACGGATAAAAAAGAGACCGACCTGGGGGAGGTCGACGGCTACGAGATATCCGCCGACCGGAAAAAGATGCTCGTCGCCAAGGACAATGCCTACGCCATCATCGACCTGCCCAAGTCCCCCGTCAAGATCGAAGAAAAACTCGACCTGTCCCAGATGGAGGTGACCCTGGACCTCCGGGCCGAGTGGAACCAGATCTTCGAGGAATGCTGGCGCCAGATGAAGTATTTCTTCTATGCCCCGAACATGCACGGCGTGGATTGGGAAGCGATGAAACTCCGCTACCGGCCGCTCGCCCAGGCGGTCAACCACCGCGCCGACCTGACCTATATCATCGGCGAGCTTATCGGTGAACTCAACACGGGACATACCTATGTCGGCGGCGGCGAGATGCCGAGGCCGCCGAAGGTCAATGTCGGGATGCTCGGGGCCCAGTTCGAACGCGACGCCCAGACCGGTTTCTACAAAATAGCCAGGATCCTGCGCGGTCAGAATTGGAGCCGGACGCTCCGCTCGCCCCTGACCGAGATCGGCGTCAACATCCGGGAAGGGGAGTATCTCATTGCCGTGAACGGTGCGCCCACGAATAAGCTCACCGATATGTACGAAGCGCTTCTCAACACGGCGGGCAAGCAGGTGACGCTCAAGGTCAATTCCCGCCCCGAAGAAAAGGGAAGCCGGGATGTCGTCGTCATCCCCATCGAGAACGAGCAGCAGCTCTACTACTACTCAATGGTAGAGGAAAATATCGAGAAGGTGGATAAGGCGACGAGCGGCCGGGTTGGCTATGTCCACATCCCCGATATGGGGGTGCCGGGCCTGAACGAGTTCGTCAAGCACTATTATCCTCAGCTCCGTAAGAAGGCTCTCATCATCGACGTCCGGGGCAACGGCGGCGGCAGCGTTTCGCCGATGATCGTCGAGCGGCTGCGGAGGGAGATCGCCATGTTCGAGATGTCCCGCGACACCATTGCCCGGCCCGACCCGGACGGCCTGCTTCTGGGTCCCAAGGTCTGTCTGATGAACGAGTTCTCCGCCTCGGACGGCGATATTTTCCCCTATCGCTTCAAGAAGTACGGCCTGGGGAAGCTCATCGGCAAAAGGACCTGGGGAGGGGTCGTGGGCATCCGCGGCTCGCTGCCCCTGCTTGACGGCGGTCAGCTGATGAAGCCGGAGTTCGCGCCGTTCGGACTGGACGGGAAAACCTGGATCATGGAGGGCGTCGGCGTCGAGCCCGACATCTATATGGACAACGACCCGGCCAAGGAGTTCGCCGGCATAGATGAGCAGCTGAACAAGGCGATCGAGGTCATCCTCGAGGAGCTCAAGACCAAGGAAGTGCAGATTCCACCGGTCCCGCCGTTCCCGATCAAGGTGAAATAGGAGCCCGCCTCATGCCCGATAAAATCAAGGTCAGCTGCCTCAATTGCGGCACCATTAATAATTTCCCCGTGGTGGATTCCGCGGGAAAGACCGTTGTCTGCGGCCGCTGCCGGAATCCTCTGCCCGTGCCGGGGACCATCCTCGAACTTCCGGAACAGGCGGCCGCGGCGCTCATCCAAAGGTCCGGGCTACCCATCCTGGTCGATTTCTACTCGCCGACCTGCGGACCCTGCATGATGATGCATCCCCTCGTTGAGCGTCTAGCCAAGAGGCGGGCGGGGGAGCTTATGGTTATCAGGGTGAACACGGATAACAGCCAGGGGCTGGCCTCTCGCTTCAGGATCCAGG
>CAYGXD010000183.1:0-6161 GCA_964353705.1 uncultured Eubacteriales bacterium
TGACCGGACCGAGATGGAGCGTGGGGTTCCGGTCGTTGACGGGGTAGTTGTCCCAGATGATGAGTCTGTGGTTCACGATCTTCCGGAAGGCAGCGGCGCAGCCGCGGGTGATCCGCGGCGTGACCACATCATCTCCCGTCCAGAAGAGATATACCTCAGGATCGAGAACTCGCCCGAGGGCTTCGAGATATGCCCGGGCGTCGGGTGTCGCGCCGCAGCCGGCATAATAAGTCGGGCAGAAGATGAGGGAGGCGTCCGCCTCCGGGAATTCGAACTCAATTTTGGCGAAGAATCCGGTAATATAGCTGATGATGATGACGGCGTAACAGAACCCGAGAAGGGCATAAATCTTAGCCAGCTCCCGGCGAGTCCGAATACCAGGACGAGCATGACAAATGCGCCGTTTCCGGACTGGTAGGTGGCCGTGTTGGACAGCCCGATCGCCCACCAGGGAAGGCTGCGGTTGCCTGTAAAATACCCGCTGGCTCCCTGCCGGACCGCCCGCCGGGTAAAGATCAGCCCGACAGCCAGAGAGACGAGGCACAGGACGGCGACAACCAGCCAGTCGGCTATGGCCATGGCTTGAACTCTTTTTAGGGGGAAAATTACCAATTCCCAGGCTGGTTGTCAAAACCCTACCCCTGTAAAACCGTGATTCAGGTTGACTTAAAAGGCGATTTTCGCTATTATCTGTAATCATTTTATAAGGTAGTGGTGTCCAATGCTTAGCATGCGATTGATGCGTTTTGGCGCGGCCAAGAAGCCTTTCTATCGGATCGTTGTGATGGAAGCGAAGAGCTCCCGGCAGAGCAGGGCCAAGGATTTCATAGGGAACTACAATCCCTTGAGCGACCCCGTCGAGTTCAAGATCGACCTGGATAAAGCCAAGTCCTGGCTGGCCAAGGGCGCCCGGCCTTCACAGACGGTCCAGTCCCTTTTGGATAGAGCTTCCCGGCGGAATAAGCTTTCCGATTAAACACTCTTTGCCTTTAAGGAGGTCACGGTGAAGGAACTTGTTGAATTGATCGCCAAAGCGCTCGTTGACAACCCGGAGAAAGTTCAGGTTTCCCAGCTGGAAGGTGAACAGACCACCATCCTGGAGCTCAAGGTGGCTCCGGAGGACCTGGGGAAAGTCATCGGAAAACAGGGACGGACAGCCAGGGCCATTCGGATCATCCTGGGAGCCGCAGGGATGAAACTGAAGAGGAGATTCAACCTCGAGATCATCGAAAAGGGATAGTTGGTCACCGTTGCCCGGATACTGAGAAGCCAAGGTAAAGAGGGAGAGCTTAGAGTCAGGTTCTTCTATATAACGCCCGCCGATTGTCAGGGGCTGAGGGCCGTTTTTGTAGGGAGAGAGGGGGATTTCAGGGAATACAGGGTTGAGTCCCTTATTCCCCAGGGCATGCATTCCGACCTCAAACTGGAGGGTGTGGATTCGCTCACCCAGGCCGACCGTCTGGCCGGTCTGGAAATCGGCGTTCCTGAGGAAGTCCTGAGGGAACGGAAAAAGGGCGAATTTTTTCTCTTCGAGCTCATCGGTTGCGTGGTCTCCGACGGTGAGGGAAAAACCGTCGGCCGGGTCAGGGATGTGCTGTCCGCCGGTTCGGGCGACCTCCTTGTCGTCGACCGGGAAGGAAAGGATATCCTCATCCCTTTCCATGAATCAATCTGCGTCGAAGTGGATGTGCCCGGGAAGCGGATTCGGATAGACCCTCCGGACGGGCTATTGGACTTGAATGAGATTTGACATCATAACCATCTTCCCCGAGATGCTGGCCGGCTTTCTCTCCGGGGGAGTGGCCAAGAGGGCGCTGGGAAAAGGGCTTCTCCAGGTTTCTGTCCATGATTTGAGGGACTACACTCACGACAAACACAAACAGGTCGACGACCGGCCATTCGGCGGAGGGGCGGGTATGGTCCTCAAGCCCGAGCCCATCTTCGAGGCGGTCGAGGCCATCCGCAAGAACAAGAAGAGCCGCGTCTTCCTGCTGTCGCCCCAAGGAGTCAGGCTCGATTCGGCCCTGGCCCGGAAGCTCGCCCGGGTCCCCCAGCTCATTCTCATCTGCGGCCGCTACGAAGGCGTTGATGAACGGGTGGGACGCCATCTGGTGGACGGTGAGATATCGATCGGAGACTACGTCCTGACAGGCGGCGAGCCGGCCGCCTGGGTGGTCATGGACGCCGTATCCCGCTTCATCCCCGGAGTCGTGGGCAAGGGGGAATCGGTCCGCCGCGACTCGTTCTTTGACGGCCTTCTTGATTTCCCCCACTATACGCGGCCCAGGATTTTTCGGGGGATGAAGGTCCCGCAGGTGCTTTTCTCGGGAAATCATGCTAAAATTAGCGACTGGCGTCGCCGGGAGGCCTTGAAAAGAACCAAGGAGTTTCGACCCGACCTCCTGGTCGAGAAGAAGCTTCCTCCAGGCCGTCGAAAACGGCTGGAGTCAGCGTCTAAGAAAGGACAAGACCATGAGTCTGATTGATTTGGTTGAAGAAAAGGAGCGGAAGACCGACCTTGAGCCGTTCGACATCGGGGATACGGTCAAGGTCCACGTCATCATCAAAGAGGGCGACAAGGAACGTATCCAGGTTTTCAAGGGAGACGTCATCTCCAAGAGAGGAATCGGCCTCGGAGCGTCCTTCACGGTTCGGAAGATTTCCTTTGGGGTGGGAGTGGAGAGGATTTTTCCTCTCCACGCCAAGAGCGTCAAGAAGGTCGAAATCGTCAAGAAGGGGAAGGTGAGAAGGGCCAAGCTCTATTACCTGCGCGACCTTAAGGGGAAAGCGGCCAAGCTGAAGGAAGTCAGATAGACCGGCCTTAGGACCGGGCCATTCCTCTCGTCGTAGAGCAGAAATGGCGGATTTCAAGATCGAAAAAAAAATCCTGTGTCTGAACTGCCGCAGGATCGCCGGTGTCGATGAGGCCGGACGCGGCGCGCTTTTCGGGCCCGTCGTGGCCGCGGCCGTTATCCTGCCTTCGCAATGGATTTCCCGGCCGGTTAGGGGATGGCTCCGGCAGGTCGACGATTCTAAACTCCTCCCGCCGTTGAAGAGGAGAGAGTTGGCGCGGTCGATCCTGGCCGAAGCGGACGCGGTCGGCGTGGGGCTGGCGACGAGCCGGGAGGTCGACGAGAGTAACATCTATTGGGCGTCGTTCGAGGCGATGAAACGGGCGGTCGCCGGCCTGTCGCCAGGCCCGGATTTCCTTCTTGTCGACGGTTTCAAACGGCGGGAGGGCGGCTTCGGATGCCCGCAGCTCGGCATACCCGGAGCGGACCGCAAAAGCCTGACCGTGGCGGCGGCCTCGATCGTGGCCAAGGTGGTCCGGGATGAGATCATGGGCCGACTGGAGTATTTTTTTGCGGGATACCACCTGGACAGGAACAAGGGCTATGGGACGAAAGAGCACTACCTGGCTCTGAGGGAGAAAGGGCCGACTCCCCTTCACCGTCTGACCTTTAACCTGGAGGGAAAGGACGGCTGGTGATGAAAGAAAAGATCGACAAGGCCAAGATCCTGGAGCTTGCCGAACGCCAGGTCAAAGCCGGGCGGACCGAGGAGGCCATCGCCGAGTACAAAAGGCTCCTGTCCTGTGATGCGCCCGACCTGAGCATCAATAACATCATCGGAGACCTCTACGTCCAGCTGGGCCGGATAGCTGAGGCGGTCAGATCGTTTCAAGCCGTCGCCGGCTATTATGAATCCAGAAGTTATTTTTCCCAGGCCCTGGCGATCTACAAGAAGATCAGCAAGATCGACCCTGAGAATGTGATCATGATCGTCCGCTTGGGCGATCTCCTGATCTCCCAGGGATTCACCGCCGAGGCGCAGCGGGAGTATCTCAAGGCGGAGCAGAAGCTGCGGCGGGAGAAGCGGGCCAAAGAGCTCATTTTCCTTTATGACAAGCTCATCAAGCTGGAACGGGACAACATCTCCTACAAGCTGACCTTGGCCGAGTTCCTCCGCCAGGAAGGATTCATCGATGACGCGGTCGCCCGGCTCAACGACGCCGCCGAGATCCATCTGAGCCGGAATGAACTCGGAGAGGCCGAGAGGATCATCGAGCAGGCCCGTTTGATCAAGGCGGGAGACCAGCGGACGATGACCAACCTGGTCGAGATCCTCAAGAAGAGCAGCCGGAGAAAGGTTGCACTCCAGATCATCGGCGAGATCCTCGAGAAAGACCAGGACAATGTTCACTTCCAGACTCTTTTGGGATCCCTGTATCTCGAGGAGCGGGAGCTCGCCAAAGCCGAGGATATCTTCTCACACCTTGTCGTCGTGCATCCCACGGAGACAAGGGCGCGGATCAAGCTGGGCAAGGTCTACGCCCTCCAGGACAAAGCCGAGAAGGCCTACGAACTTCTTGACCCCTTGATCGCCGGCATGCTCAAGAAGCAAAAGGATGACCAGGCTATCGGGCTTCTCGGGATCATCCTCGGCGCAGAGCATCTCTGCCTTCCGGCCCTGGAAAAGCTGGCCGCGATCTACAAGGCCAAGAATCACAAAAGCTATCTGGAAGTCGTGAATAGGGTGCTCCTGGACGAGGCCCGGGCGAAAGGCCTGACCGAAAAAATGTTCGTCGCCCTGGCCGAGCTCCTCGAGCTCCGGCCGAGAGACAAAGACCTGATCCGTGATTACCGGGAAGTGCGGAGAGGCCTCGGCTTCGTGGACGAAAAGACGGGAGAGGCGGACACGCTCTCGGCCATCGAGGCGGAAGAAGAAGACATCGAGCTTCTCCTGGGCAGGGTAGACCTCTACATCAACCAGGGGCTGGTCCGCAACGCCCGGCGCATCCTGGAGAACCTGAACATCCGGTTTCCCCGGTCGCCGAAGATCGAGGAGAAAATCGCCAGGCTGGAGGAGGTCAAGCCCGGTATCACGGCCGAGGAGATCCAAGGCGCCGTAGGCAAGGTCCAGGACATCGAAGCCAAGATCGAGGCGACACCCGACCTGGCCAGATCCTTTCTGTCGGCCCTCCCGAACCAAGGAGGCACCGAGAAGCTGGTCACCTCGGCTGACCTCTTTGCCGATACGGAGATCCTTCCCTTACCTGCCGAGAAAACCGTGGAGACGAAATACTATGACCTCGGCCAAAAGATCGGTGATGAGCTCGAGATGTTGCAGAGCATCCTGGCCCAGCAGCAGCGCGGGGAAATCTCCATACTGGAGAAGGACCTGACCGAGATTGTCGGTCAATTCCGGGAGCAGGTGCGCAAGAAAGTCGACACCAAAGATTATGAAACGCGCTTTAACCTCGGCTTGGCCTACCTGGAGCAGGGTCTGTTGGAGGAGGCGATCGAGGAATTCCTGCTGGCCTCGGAAGACCCGGGGAGGGCGCTGGAGTGCTACAGCATCATAAGTAAGGCCCACAAGCTGAACAACAACGGCGACGAGGCATTATACTGGCTGGAAAAGAGCCTGGGGCTGGTGGAGGTGGGCTCAGCCGGACATTTTGCCCTTCTCTATGAACTGGCCTCTTTTCATGAGGACACCGGCGACCGGCAAAAGGCCCTGGAGGTCTACCGCCGGATCAAGGACTGGAATCCCGCCTTCCGGGACGTGCGCAAAAAAGTAGAAAACCTGTCGTAACTGCTGACACATCGGGAATGGCCTTGCTCCCTATCAGGTTTTTAACGCCGTCCCCTCAGCGCTTTTCTCGGCGGCTGCGGAACTCGCAATTACGGTTTTGTGGGATAACCGTTTGTCCTTTTATCCAGAACGTTGGCTGCTCCGTTTAAGCGGAGCGTGCTCTGACATCCTCGCCGCCCTCAAAACGGGGTGCCCTCGACAAGCGCTTCGGGGAGGCTAAACCTTCTATGGTCGCTGCAGCCATTCCCGATGCGTCCGCGTTTCTTTACCGAACAATTTTCCCGGTAATGATAAGGATGAGCCCCTTGTCCCCGCCGTCAAGCTTGGAGACGCCGACCACGGTCTTCTCGCCGGACTTCATGGTGAAGTTGCTGCTCAGGAGCGTAATCGAGGTGTAGGGGTTTTGGGTTTGAGTAGCCCCCGGGGCGGGGACGGCAGGGATGATCTTCTGCAGCCGGGCTTCAACTTGAATGAGGTCTTCTTTTTCTTCTTGGATATGCTTCGGAGTTAAGGCCAGTTTGAGTTCAGCCTCCCGTCCCATCGTTACCTCAGAATACTCCCTGTCC
>CAYGXD010000184.1:0-6098 GCA_964353705.1 uncultured Eubacteriales bacterium
GCTCGACCTCGATGTCCGGCGGCACACCCTCGTTTTCGACGATGAACCCGTCCTCCGTCCAGATCCCCAGGTTGGGAGCCGTGACCCTTCCGCCGTCCATCAGGATCGGAAACCCGAGGATACCCACCAGGCCTCCCCAGGTCCGCTTGCCGATGAGCTTTCCCACTCCGAACTTATGGAATAACCAGGGCAGAAAATCGCCGCCGCTTCCCGCCGTTTCGTTGACCAGCATGACCTTGGGGCCCGGAATCATCGCGTTCGGCGTCCGGTAGTCATGCCCATAGCGGGTTGCCCACATGGCGTAAGGCTGCCTCAACAGGAAATCGATGTAGTAGTCGGCCAGGTTGCCGCCGCCATTGAAGCGCTCATCGACGATGATCGCCTCCTTGTCGGCCTGCGGGAAGAAGTAGCGTTTAAAGTACATGTGGCCGAAGGTCGCGGTGTCGGGCACATAGACATAGGCCACCCGGCCGCCCGTCGCCTTCTCCACTTTTTTCAGGTTGCCCTCGACCCAGTCGCGGTTGCGGAGGGCATACTCGTCGGCCACGGGAACAGCCTGGACCGTCCGGGCTCCCGTTCCATCCGGGTTCGGCCCGACCTTGAGTTCGACGATCTTTCCGGCCGTGTTTTCAAATAGGCTCGACACATCGGTCGGCGGACGAAGGTCAATACCGTTGACAGCCAGCAGATACTCATCCTGTTTGACGTCCACGCCCGGCTCGGTGAGAGGCGACCGGAGGTCCGGGTTCCAGTTCAACCCGCCGTAGACCTTCTTGAACCTGTACCGTCCGTTCTCGACGGCGTAGTCGGCGCCCAGGAGTCCGCCGGGCACCCTTTTGGGTTCGAAGAGCAGGTCGCCTCCACCGCTGTAGCTGTGTCCGACGGCCAGCTCGCTGCAGATCCACTGGATCAAGCGGTTGAGGTCACTCCGGCAGCTCAGATGGGGAACGAAGGCCGCGTACTTCTCCTTCATGGCCGGCCAATTGGCGCCGTGCATGTTGGGGTCGTAGAAGTAGTCGCGGTTGATCCGCCAGACTTCATTGAATATCTGCTTCCACTCGGCCCGCGGGTCGATCTGGACCTCGATCGCCTCCAGGTTGAGCCTCCCCTTCCCCGGCTCGGGCTTTCCCGCGGTCGGCACGATCCAGAAGGAACCCTTGAACATATACCCGATCTTTTTCCTGTCGGCCGTCAGCATGAACATCTCGGCTTCGGGAACGACGACCTCATCCTTCCGGGCTTTCATGTCATACCGATGGAGGGCACCGCTGACACCCTGCTCTTCTACCGGATAGCCGCCCTCGACGGTCTTCGTCTCCAGGTAATAAACCTGCCCCTCATCGCCGGCCTGGAGGTTCCAGTAGTAGCCGGTGGAAACCGGCAGGGCCAGGATGCGGTGGTCCAGTCCGTCGAAGTCGATCCGGAATTTTTCCTCAGGCTTCTTCTCGTCCTTCTTATCCACGGCCCCCGCCTCGTCCTTCTTCAGGTCTTGCTCTTTGGCCGCCTCGGGAGCTTTGACCTCCTTCTTTTCCTCCTTCTCCGCCGGCTTCTCCTCGTCGCTTTCCTTGGCCAGGGGAGAGGGGACGTCTTTCCTCAGCACCGCGAGATAGATCGAGTTCGTCATCCTCATATCGGCGCTCGACTGGTCGAACCAGTTCTTGACCGGTCCGGCGTCGGTGCTCCCGAAAAAGTAAAGGTATTTGCCGCTCTTGTCGAAGACGGGCTCGGCGGCTTCGCTCAGGCCGTCGGTAACGGGGAACGACTTGTCTTGCTCCAGGGAATAGACGTGGATCCTCTGAATGGACGCCGTCGTGTTGAGGCTGTAAGCGATCCACTGGGAGTCGGGAGACCAGACGGTCGTCATCGTCCGGGCGCGGAACGGGCTGTAATAGTATTCCTGGCCGAACTTCTTCACGGCTCCCGTCTTGAGGTCGATCCAGAAGAGGCTCTGCGAGTTATCCGCAAAGGAGATCTTTTGGCTGTCGGGCGACCAGGCCAGCGAATCGTAGAAGCCGGCCCCGTTGGTCTTATAGCGCTTGGACTCGCCTTTCCCGTCCTGGCCGCGGACGAAAAGCTCATACTCGCCGGATTCGTCAGAGACATAGGCGATGGACTTTCCATCGGGAGACCAGACGGGCGTCCGGTCATGGGCGGCCGGGGAACCGGTGAGGTTCCTGAAGTCTCCCTTTTCGGCCGGCACGGTGATGATCTCGCCCCGGAACTCGAGGACGGCCCGGGCTCCGGATGGAGAAAGAGAGCCGCTTCGGACCCACTGCGGCCCCCTGACGTACCGCGGACGAAGCTCGAGAAGGTCGGCGGCGAGCCCTATGGCAAGCCGGGTCGGTTTGGCCGTTTGCGGGTCAAAAAGATGGAGGTATCCTGCCTGCTCGAGGATGATCTTTCCGCCGCCGGCCGAGGCGTTGAGGACCGGGAAATCGGCGAAGTTCGTCCACTGCTTGATCTCTTTTGTCTTGCGGTCGAAGGAGAACAGATTGAACTCGCCGTTCCGGTCGGAGAGGAAATAGACCTTGTCCCCAAGCCACATCGCGCCGACATCATTTGACCGGCCCTTGGGCTGGGGGATCTTTTCGACGGAATAATCGCTGACCTTGAGGATCCAGATTTCCGAAACGCGGCCGCCCCGGTAGTGCTTCCACTGGGTGAAGGCATCCTGGAGCGGGTTATAGGCGATGAATTGCCCATCCGGAGAAAAGGCCGCCCGCCGGATCGAGGGGATCTTGAACTCCTCGGGGAACCCACCCTCGACGGAGACACGGTAGAGCTTCAGGCTGCCGGGTGTCGCCATGCTGCGGGTCGAGACGAAATAGATGGAGGCCCCGTCGGGAGCGAACCCTTGAACGATGTCAACGCCGGGATGCCAGGTCAGCCGCTTCGGGATGCCGCCCTCCGCCGAGACAACAAAGACATCGAAGTTTCCCTCGTACTGGGCGCTGAAGGCGATCCATTTCCCGTCCGGCGAAAAAGAGGGGCCGGTCTCGACGCCAATATCGGTCGTGAGCTGCCTGGCGTTCCGGCCGTCGAGGTCGGCTACCCAGAGGTTGTTCGCGTAGACGAAAGCAATCCGCGACGGACTGATCGCCGGCTGGGCGAGCAGACGCGTGTCCTTGGAATCAATCCCGGCCGCCGTCTGAGCGAGAACGGCCAGCCCAAGAACGCCGATGATCAAACCAAGAATTCCCGAATATTTCTTAAACATGTTTCCTCCTTGTTAGATCAGACTCATTCCCGGAGTATATTCATACGGACATACCCGACAAAAAGTTCAGATAGCCGCCGGAGTCGGTCATTTCAGGACATTCAGGAAAATCGTGATGATCACGGCGTTGGTGAAGTCGATGAAGAAAGCCCCAACCATGGAGACAACAAGAAAGGCGTGCCGCGACCTCCCGTATCGCTCGACGATGGTCTTCATACTGGCCATGGCGTTGGCCGTCGTCCCCAGCATGAACCCGCAGAACCCGCTGCTCATCACGGCCGATTCATAGTCGCGCCCCATGAGGCGGAAGACCGGCCAGAGGCAGGCCACGCCGATTAAGACGATCTGGCCGGCCAGGATGACGACGAGCGGAAGAACCAGCCCGGCGAGTTCCCAGAGCTTCAGGGTCATCAGGGCGATGACCAGAAAAAGCTGGAGGGCGACGTGGCCGATGTCGTCGATGGTCCGCTGGGAGAGCCGCAGCCAGCCGGTCAGGTCGTCGAAATTACGGATCAGGGCGGCGACGAGCATCGCGCCGATGTAGGCCGGCAGAGTGAACCCGATCCTGGTGAAGAGGCTGCTCAACCAGGACCCCGCCCACATCGCGGTCATGATGACGACCAGGTTCTGGAGGAGGAGATAGGCCTCTCTGTCCTCGTCGGCGGGCGCCTGGACGGCCCGCTCCCCCATTTTTTCCTCGACGATATTCTCGGCCGTGGCCGCTTCGAGCGCCCGCTCCTTCGGCTGGACCTTTTTCAGCCTGTGCCGCTCGATAAGGAATGTGCCGATGGGCCCGCCGAGAAGGCCGCCGGAGACGATACCGAACATGGCCGCGGCCACGGCCACGGTCGCTGCGCCGGTGACACCCGCTTTTTCAAAGAGCGGCGCAAAGGCCAGCCCTGTAGCCGGACCTCCGGTCAGAGTCACTGAACCGGCCAGCAGCCCAAACAGCGGATGAAGCCCGAAGGGCAAGGCGATCAGGATGCCCAGGATATTTTGGAGCACGGCGAAGACAGTCGCCACGCCGAAGAAGATGAAAACCTGGCGGCCTCCTTTCTTAAGAAACGAGACGCTCGCCCCGAACCCGATGGTGGTGAAGAAGGCGATCATCAGCGGATCGCGCAGGGTGGTGTCGAACTCGAAGAAAGTGAGATTGAAGCGGCGGGCGATGAGGGTGAGAAAGGCGACGAGAAGGCCTCCGACGACGGGAGCCGGGATGTTAACGCGCTCCAGGGGACGGATGAGACGGCGAAGTCCGTAGCCGACAAACAGGACCAGGCCCGAAAAGGCCACTGTGTGGATCAGGTTCAGCTTGAGCACTCTTGTCTTCTCCTGGGCACCGATCCGCCCGGCCTGAGAGGAAAGAGCGTACAATATTCAGGGCCCGAATGCAAAATAAATGAGGGGCAGGGAATTGCGTTCCGGGCCAAACTCCTTTAGAATCCTTACATATTACCTCCAGGAGGTCCGTATGGATAATGTCCTCAAGGTTACAGGCCTAAAAAAGTTTTACGGCGGGCTGGAAGCGCTCAAGGGAATCGACTTCGAAGTCGGCCGGGGCGAGATCTTCGCTCTGATCGGCCCGAACGGCGCCGGAAAGACCACCGCCCTCCGCATCGTCGCGACGCTTCTCTCTCCGTCCGACGGCAAGGTGACATTTCTCGGGCATGACGTGAAGAAGCAGCCCGAGAAGTTCCGGGAAAAGATCAGCTACCTCCCGGAAGAGGCGGGCGCCTACAAGAACCTCAAGGGCACGGATTACCTGAAGTTCATGGCCAAGTTCTACGCCCAATCCGACCAGGAGCTCGGGGAGTTCATCAAGAGGGCCCAGGACATTGCCGACCTGGGAACGCGGCTTAAAGAGAAAGCCGGCACCTACTCTAAAGGGATGATCCGGAAGCTCCTTCTCGCCCGGGCGCTCATGACCAAGCCCGACCTGGCCATCCTGGACGAACCCACCTCCGGACTGGACGTCATCAACGCCCTTGAAGTCCGGGAGATCGTCAAGCGGTTTGCCAAGGAGGGCATTTCGGTCCTGTTGTCTTCCCACAACATGCTCGAGATCGAGTTCCTCTCCGACCGGGTCGGCCTGATCGACAAGGGCCGCATCCTGGATACGGGGACGTCCGAAGGGCTGAAAGAAAAATACAAGGCCCGCAACCTCGAAGAGGTCTTCAGGAGCGCACTCCAATGAATAAATTCCTCAACCTCCTCTTCAAAGAAATCAAGGAGTTGATCAACCTCCAGCTCCTCATCTCGCTCCTCTTCACCGTGTTCTTGTTCTATTTCATCGGGCAGATGGCCAAGACCGAGATGAAAAAGGCCATGCGGACGCAAAAGATCGCCGTCCTCAACCTGGACGATTCGCCCTTCTCCGGGCAGCTCATAGATAACCTCAAGACGGCCAACTTCCAGGCCGAGATGGTCACGGACCGGGACAAACAAAAAGCCATCGACGAGACCAAGGCGAGCGACACCAACCTCCTGCTCGTCATCCCCCAGGGGTTCGGGCAATCCCTCGAAACCCAGGAAATCAAGGAGATCGAGACCTATTCCTACCTCCGCACCTTTTCGATCGTTGGCAGCCGGAGCTCGGTCATCATCAACGCCGTCATCAAGGCCATCAACGAGTATCTTTCGAACGACTTCATCAAAAAGAATATTCCCGATGCCAACCCCGAGAAAGTGAAGAATCCGATCCGGAGCAAGAACTTCGTCATCGTCAAGGACCGGATGGCCGAGGGGAAGGCGGAGGCGGTCGCCGGGTTTGTCTCGTCACAATCCATCTTCGTCCCCGTCATCCTGATGATGATCATCATCTACGCTTCCCAGATGGTCATCTCGGCCATCGCCATGGAGAAGCAGAACAAGACGCTGGAAA
>CAYGXD010000185.1:0-6094 GCA_964353705.1 uncultured Eubacteriales bacterium
ACCATGATGCCGTCTGAGGCCGCGAGGATCTCCTCGATGCGGTCGAGGGCCCCGGACCGTTCGATCTTGGCGATGACAAAGGGGTCGTAACCGAGGTCGGAGGCCGCCTTCCGCACGGCCTCTATGTCCTCGGCCTTCTCCACGAAGGACTGGCTCACCGCGTCAACGCCGTTCTCGAGGGCAAACTTGAGGCACTCGTGGTCGCGCTCCGTGAAGGCGCCTATTCCCAGGTCTATTCCGGGAAGGTTGAGCCCCTTGCGGGAGCGGAGTTCGCCGCCGACCTCGACCGTGCACATCACGTCGTTGCCGGCAACAGAGGTCACCTTGAGCTGGATGTACCCGTCATTCAGGAAGAGCGTGTTCCCCGGCTTTACCGACTGCGGGAGACGGGCAAAGGAAACGGAGACGCGGCTCTTGTCTCCCACCACGGCAGCGGTGGTCAGAATGAACGGGTCGCCCGGGTGAAGATAGACGGGCTCCGAGGCGAACTCTCCGATACGCATCTTCGGGCCGGAGAGGTCGGCCATGATCGCAATCCTCCGACCCAGCGATACGGAGGTGGCCCGCAGGTTCTCGATGACCTTCTTGTGACCCGTAAAATCGCCGTGGGAGAAGTTCAGCCGTGCGATGTTCATGCCGGCCATCATCATCTTCTTCATCACCTCAGGGGACGCAGAGGCGGGCCCTATGGTGCAGACGATCTTCGTCTTTGGTGAAGCCACCTTCATCGTTTTCCTCCATTCTTTCCATCTTTGAGCATTTTTCTGATATCCCTTCCGGTCGGCCGCCCCTGGCCGGCCGTTCGGCCTATGGGGAGGGGCGCCGCGCCCGAAATCTGAAGGCCTGATTGGCGGGTTCGACGAAGACGTCCTCGAAGCCGGCCGCTTCCAGCCGCGAAGCAAATGTCTTTGGATCGACCAAGACCATGGTATCCCCGATGTGGATCAGGCGCATGCTGAAGCTCGGCAGCCTATCCGATCCGGCCAAATATCCGCCCGGCCTGAGGACTCGGAAAACCTCCCGGAGGATTCCGTCCTGAAGCTCCCGGGAGGGAACGTGGTGCAGCATGGTGAATGAGACGGTCCAGGCCATTCAGGACCCAAGACATCCTTGGCCCGATTTTTTTCCGCCAACGATTGGAGCGGCAGAGCCAGCGATGAATGCGGTTCATTATCTGCTATCTCCCAGTCGAGTCCATTTCTCGAGCATTTTCGGGCCAAAAAAACCAAACCCAAGAGTAACCCGGTATGGTCTTATACGTCGATTCTCATGATCCGATAATCGGAATCTGCGAAACCGCACCTGATATAGGCTTTTATCGCGCGGTTGTTATTTTTATGCACATAGAGCCTCAGGCCGAGCGCCTGGCCTTCCCTGGCTGATTCCTTGACTGTTTGGATCAACCTCTCCATGAGCCCGCGTCCTCTGTGTTCAGGCTGGATGTACAGGCTTTGAATCCACCAGTAATAACCCGCGCTCCAGTTGCTCCATTCCTTCACCACGGAAATATTCCCCACGATCTCATCCGCGGCGGTTTCAATCACCCAGTAGGCCGCAACCGACTCATCTTCCAGGGCCGCCAGGATCCCCAGGCGGGCTCTCTCCTTGTCCTGGCCGCGGCCTTCCGCCTCCTTGGCTTCGCTCAGGGTGAATTCGACAAGCTGTTCCAGATCGCTGAGCCCGGCCCGTCGAATGATGAAGCCCATGAATTGTGGTTCTATTTTAGAGGTGAACGTGCTAGACTGCAAGCCCGGCTTCACTGCCGGCACTGTCACGCCCCCGGGAAGGAGAAGATATGAGAAATCATCCGAAGAAGATGCCGATCGTTCTGGCCGTCATCCTGCTGACGTCCTGCCTGTCCCTGGCCGATTGGGCGGAGGGATCTCCCCAGTCGGCGGAGCCGAACTACTTGTATAAAACCACCTTTGTGCGGGCGGCGCCGGGCAAGCTTCTTGAGCTGATCGAGCTCTACAAGAGCCGTATGGCCGTATATCAGGCCATGGGAGACGAGCCTCCTTTCTGGTGGCGTCACACCCAGGGCGACCAATGGGACCTCATGCTTCTTTTCCCGATGGGGAGCTATGGAGAATTCTATGCGCCGGACAGGCTGGCCCGGCGGAAGAAAGCGGCTGAGGCCTCCCCTCTCTCCCAAAACGAGTTCGCCAAAAAGCTCGAGGCGTGTTCATCCTGGCGGGAAGACCTCTTCGCTCTGGGGCCCCCTCTCGAAACCGTGAAGAAGGAATTCACCGGCTCGGCCTACTATCACGTTGAGATCTGCGTCGCGCTCCCGGGAAAGCAGGCCGAACTTTACAAGGAACGGGAGATGGAAAACGCCTATTCGGTCGCCACCGGGCGGCCGGCGACCATGATCTTCGTACGCGACCAGGGAGCCGTTTGGGACCTGTACACGCTCGGATGCTATCGTGACCTCAAGCACTGGGCCTCGAGCGCCGAAATGACCAAAGAGGAGCGCGATCTGGCTGCGCGCCAGGCCGGTTTCAAGAGTTCCGACGAGATCGGGCCCTACCTGAGAACGCTGATCGACATGCACCGGGACACGATGGGGGTAGCGATCAAGTAGGCTGAGGGAAAACGAGGGGCGAAAGGACGGGGACGGTCCTATTTATTCCCCGCGTCGACGGATTTGATGAACCGGATGAGCCCCTTCATATACGTTTCCTGGTCATCCCACATGCCCATGTGACTGCCGTCGGGGCAGAAGAGAAAGCTGCCTTTTGGCAGCTGCTTGGACATCCACTCCATGTGCTCCGGGTCCATGGTGTCGTGCCTCGACCCGACCACCAGGGTCGGGACGGCGATATTCTTGAGGTCCGCCTTGCGGTCCCATTTTTCCAGCCGGCCGGAGATCCCGAACTCGCTCGGACCCTGCATGATGACGTATATTTCCTGGTTCAGCCTGGCAAAGGCGCGGTTGACGGGGTCGGGCCAGTCCGGAAGCCGGCAGATGTGCTTCCTGTAGAAATTCGCGACGAGAAGCTCCATGTAGCGCGGGTTCCCGAAATCCCCCGCCGCTTCGAGGCTTCTGATCTCTTCGAGGACCGCCGGATCCATCTGCTTGGCCAGCACGTTCTTGGCATAGGCATCGTAATCGGGGCCGCTAGCCATCATGTTGGAGATGATCAGCCCTTTCAAATTTTTTTGGTATTTCAGGGCATATTCCATACCCAGGATCCCGCCCCAGGAATGTCCCAGCAGGAAGAAGTTGTCCTTGGAGAGCCCGAGGCCCGTCCGCACCTGCTCCACCTCTTCCACGAACCGGCCCACCGTCCACAGGTCGGGGTCTTTCGGCTGGTCGGAATAGGCCGAGCCCAGCTGGTCATAATAGATGAACTCGATGCCCTCGAGAGGCAGGAAGCTTTCGAAGCACTCGAAATATTCGTGGGTTGCGGCCGGACCTCCGTGGAGCAGCAGGAGCTTCATCCGCGGGTTGTTTCCGACCCGCTTGGTCCAGACATGGAACGTCCCCTTTGGAGTCTGGACCGGGATCTTTTTTATGCCGCCTGATTTAACTGGCCCCTCGTCGCTATGAAGATTGCCTTCCGCCGGTGACACATCTTTTGGCCGCGAGCAGGAAGCCGCCATCGCCGCCAAGAGCAACCACGGTGCCAGCTTGACCATCAGCATCATTGTCCGACCCTCCTATCCGAGTATTCCGGCCGGCCCAATCATAACGGACGGCGGGAGATCCGGTCAACTCTGACGAGAGGGGTGTATCGGGTGGAGTCAGCGGGGATCGTGAAGGCAATCGGCCGGGGGAATTTATATCCGGAGAAGATAAGAGACCTTCAGGGTGACGGAGTAGCCTCCAACCCAGCCGAGGGATTCATTCCGCTCGCTCTTTTTGAATGAAAGCTGGACGATGTTCCCGGCGCCGAAGTAATACCCTATGAGGAAATCGAGGCTGTATTGGTCTTCCCTCGTCTCGCCAAAGAGCCGGGTGTTGAGAAAGAGGCTGCGGGTGACCTGATAGTGGAGGGCGGTTTCATAGACGAGCCCTTTGAAGGCTTCCTCTCCGGTGGCATCGCTAACCTGACGGACCCAATCGCCCTCGATGGACCATTCCAGGTTGCTCCGCGGCCGCAAGGTCAGCTGGCCTTCCACGTTGATCTGGGAACCGGGGGCGACAACGGTGAACTCCTCGTTGTAGATGCCGCGTTTTTCCCATCCTCCCTCGACGCTGACCTCCTTCAGAAAACCGCCGCGCTCCCAGTCGAAGTCGATGTTGCCGCCGTAGGTCTCGATAAAGTCGGGCGTCCAGATGAGATCCTCATTTTCATCGAAAATCTGATACTTGCTCTTGCCGAGCTCAAGGCCGCCATGGATTTCGATCCGGTTCAGGAATTCCGTCCAGAAGAAGAAATCCAGGCTATTGCCGGTCAGGTTTCCGTGGGAGTCCTGACGAACGCGGCCGCCGATGTCCAGGCTGAAGCGCTTGACAGCTCTCTCGTTATAGCGCCAAGCATAGCCGGTCATGAGGTCGAAGGACTGGATGTCGACCTGATCGATAAAGCCGGTCCGGATAGCGACGTCCTCTTCGATCCTTTGGAAGCCCGACATGATCTGCAGGCCGGCGTCCGGCTCCCTTTGAAATTGAAGCTGGTGGATCCCGTTTTGCGAGTTCGAAACCCCTTCGTTGAAAGTGAAGGCGCTCGTCCCCCGGATGTAATAGAAATCCTTGAAATTGAAGTTGTAGTCCAGGGCGACATTCTGGTTTCGTTCCTCCCCGTCCTGGATCCCGGCGTAATATATCCCGACCTGGGAGTTCTTTAAAATATCCTTTTGGACGCGGACGACGCTGAAGAGAGAGTCGCCAATGTCCTCCTTGTTGAGCGCGCCGAGGATCCCGAAGCCGTATCCGCCCGTCTTCCCGGTGACTTTGGCGGCGAACTTCGGGTCCTGGATACGCCGGGAATAGAAGAGGCTGAAGCCCCCGTCGTGGAATTCATCTCCCGTTGAAAGGTTGAAATAGCGGCTGCCCTCGGTGAAAAAGGGCCGGTTTTCCCGGAGGTAGTTCTCGTAGGGCGAAAGCTGGTAGATGAAAGGGTCGGACTCAACCTCGCTGAAGTCAGGGCTGGCCGTGACGTCCAAGTAGAGGTTGGGTTGGATGCCCCACTTGGCGTCGAGCCCGAGGGCCGCCTTGTTGTCCTTCTCCCCCTCCCAATCCGATGTCCGGACACCCGAATAGGGGAAGAACTCCAGGTTATAACCGGGCCGGACGCCGGAGAGCCCGCTCAGCTCTCCGGTCTGTTGGAGCTTCGGCAGGTCGCGGTCGACATCGGTCCAGTAGTCGGTTTCGTTCAAGCGGTGGACATACCTTTCGAAATTGACTCCCCAGATCTGGTTCTCCTGGACGGAGAAGCGCAGCGATTTGAAGGGGATGGCCATCTCGGCGCTCCAGCCGTCCTCCCGCATCACCGCTTCGGATTTCCAGATCGTCTCGATGGAATTTTTCTGGACTCCTCTGGGGTTGACCGCGAAAGTGATGCTCGTCCGTTTATCGTTATAGGTGTCCAGAATGAGGGAGATCGAATCGTTGTTCTCGAACTCGTTGCGGGGTGTCAGCTCGGCCCAGATCTTGTCCGGCTGGCTGTCTTTCATCAGGAAGGCAAAGTAGACATAGTTCTGGTCGTAGGCGGCCCAGACAAAGGTTTCTTCGGCGGCCTTTGCGCCGTTGACCGGGTCAAACTGGAAAAAGCCGGAGACGGGCTCCCGGCCGCTCCAGCATTCGTCGTCGATACGGCCGTCTATCCGGGGCGGCGTTTCGAGTCGGCTGACGGTCAGGCTTCTAGTCCGCTCCTGGCCGAATGACGACGAAGCTAAACCGGCGACGAGGGCAAAAACGCCCAGCCAGGCGAACGAATGGTGCTGCCGCCGCGGTCTCATTCTCAATTCAAAAATAAATCTCATCGCCTTTTTTGACGTACCAGCGCCTGTTTTCTTCCCGGAAATCCGATATTAAACCTCACTTCCCGTGATAAATCCAGTCCCGTCTGATGATAGTTAGCATCTCTTTTTATATGATAGACAACTTGGGGATGGAGAAGCGACCTCGAAGGTTCAGCCTTCCCGAAAC
>CAYGXD010000186.1:0-6002 GCA_964353705.1 uncultured Eubacteriales bacterium
CCCAACCGGCCGGCGGGCGCCGGCTTCCTCGTTCCGCTGACCCTGAACCTCGCCGTCATCTATGGCCTCCTCCTCTCCGTCGTCTGCGCCGCCGGGTATATCATCGGGAAGTTCTTATTCGGCCGGGGAACACGGATCGCGCTTATCTCGCCGTCCTTCCTCTCCCTGAGCTTTTCGCTGCTCATCCTCTTCTTCCTGGCGATATTCAGGACAAACGAACGCTATTTCTCCTCCTTCTTCGGACCCGAGGTGCGGGCCAGGCTCGCCACCCAGACCATTCTCCTGCTGGGCCTTGCCGTCCTGGGCCTGCTTTGTTTTCTGGGGTTCCGGCGATTCCGGAAGGCCCTTTTTCTCTGGGCCTATTTTCTTATCTTTTTCGCCGGCCTGGCAGGGGTCCTGGTCCAGAGGTCACATTTCGCCCAGGTCCGGGAGCCGTCGGGCACGACGCCGCTCTTCGGCAAACGGGCCGAAAAAAGGATCACGCTGGTCGGGCTTGACGGGCTGAGCTTTGACTTCATCATCCCGCTCATCTCCCGGGGAAAACTCCCCAATTTCTCCTGGCTCATGGACAACGGCAATTCGGGGAAGCTGACCAGCTTCTCCCCCACCGAACCCATCAGCCTGCAGACATCGTTCAGCACGGGAAAGCTCCCGGCCAAACACGGGCTTCTCTCCAGCCGGCGGTACCGGCTCTGGAAGATGAAGGAAGAGCTGGAAACCGCTCCCCGTTTCATCCTGTTCAGCCAGCTCACGCGTTTCGGTTTTCTCGAGATCACGCCCTATCGGCCTGAGCTCCGGATTAAGGATTTCTGGAGTATCCTCGAAGGAAACCGGATCTCCTACCTCGACAGGAGCCGGCCAGCGACGGCCGCGGGCGGGATGCCCAGCCCGAAAGGGAAAAAGCTGGCGGACGAAATCCTGGGTGAGCCCGTCCGGCCCGATGATCCTCTCCCCGCCCTGGCCAGGAATGCCTTCCTCCGGGATTCCGCCGCGGAAGAGTCGGCCGGGGCGGAACGGGACGAGCGCCTGCCCCAGGTCTTCCATCTCCGGCTCGACGGCCTTAACATAGTCCAAGCCTACTTCTATATGTTCAGCTTTCCCCAGGAATACGGTGACATCGCTCAGGAGCGGATCGAACGCTATGGGCCGGTGATCGAGCGCTACTACGAGTATTATGACGGCCTCATCGGAAAGTTCCTGACCGGCCTGAAGGAGGACGAGATCCTGGCTGTCTATTCGCCCTTCGGTGTCGAGCCGCTGCCCCTCTGGAAGAGGTTCGTCGAGCGGCTGCTCGGCGACCCGGATGTCTCGGCCTACCATGAGCTCGCGCCGGACGGCGTCATCTTTTTCTACGGCAAAGGGGTCCGGAAGGCCAAGCTCGAAGAGCCCCTCCGGATCGTCGACCTCACCCCGACCCTCCTCTATTTCCTGGGCCTTCCGGTCGGCCGGGACATGGACGGGATCGTCCGCAGCGCGGTGTTCGGCGACGATTTCATCGCCGAAAACCCCATCATCTATATTTCTTCATACGAGGAATTCCAGATCCTCCCGCCCAAGTGATGCCGGCAAGGCAAATAAAAGAGGAATATCCGGATCCAGGTCAGTGGATGACCCGGAGCATGCGGCCCCAGCGGGCTTTGGGAAGAAAACTGGCGAACTTCTTGAGCCGCTCGGCAAAACTGGTCCTGGTGTACGCATCGCGCTCCGCCCGGTAGGAGAAATAGATCACCCAGGGCTTTCCCTTTATGTTGTCCAGCGGCAGGAAGCTCCAGAAGCGGCTGTCCTCGCTGTTGTCGCGGTTGTCGCCCATGACAAAGCAGTGCCCCTTCGGGACGACCACGGGACCGAAATTATCCCGGATGGCGTCGTCATAATGGTAATACCCGTTTTTGGTGAAAACCCGGCTGTCGTTATGGACCTTGTAGCTCTCCACGATCGGCTGGTCGTTGATATAGACCTGTTTTTCTTTGATCTCTAATTTTTCGCCTTCCAGGCCGATGACGCGCTTGACATAATCCTTTTTCAGGTCCTCGGGGAATTTAAAGACCACAATATCTTTGCGGCGGATATCCCGGCGCGGCAGGATAGCCTTATCGAGAGCAGTCGAGGGATTGGAATAGACGAGCTTGTTGACGAGAAGAAAATCCCCGACGAGGAGAGTCGGCTCCATCGAGCCGGTCGGGATCTGGAACGCTTGGACGACAAAGGTCATGACGAAAAAGACGAAAACGGCCGTCTCGGCGATGAGCTCGAAATACTCGCGGACGAGGCTTTTATCGCGCGGCTTCTTTTCTTTGGTCATGGATCACCTATAGTTAATGATCTAATATACAGGATCTCCCTGCTTCCTTCAATAGTTTGACTTCGGTCATAAAACGGGGTTTACTAAGGCCGTGAACCTCTCCCTGTTCGGCTATCCCAAAACCGGGAAGACAACCCTGTTCAACCTGATCTCCGGAGCCATGGTCGAGGTCCATGCCTACGAGGACGGAAAGCGCGAGCCGAACCAAAGGACCTGCCACATCCCGGATTCCCGGCTCGACCGGGTCGCGGCGCTCTCGCCGGACAAGAAAAAAGTGGCTGCCTCCTTCGAGCTCATCGACCTGGCCGGGGTAGCGTACGGAGAGGTCAAGAACAGCCTCTACCTCAGCGCCCTCCGCAAGGCCGACGGCCTCGTCCATGTGGTGCGCGGGTTCCGGGACCCCCAGATCCCCCATCCCAAGGGAATAATCCGGCCGCAGGATGATATACATTACATGGAAGAAGAGCTCCTGCTCACCGACCTCGTCTCGGCGTCGGCCCGCCTGGAGAAGCTGGACAAGGACCTCAAGAAGGCCAAGAATCCAGAGGCCGAAAAGGAGAGGGTGCTTCTCCAGCTCGTCCGGGCCGGTCTCGAGCAGGCTAAGCCCATCCGCGACCTGGGACTTCCAGCGGCCGAGGAAAAGGCGGTCCGGAGTTTCGCCTTCCTCAGCCAGAAGCCGCTCGTCCATATGCTCAACTGTGATGAGCAGGATATACCCTTCGTCGAGACGCCGGAAAAGATCCTCTCCGGCAGGAAGCCCGGCTTTCCGGTGCTGGCCTTCTGCGGCCGGATCGAAGGCGAGATCGCCGAACTCCCGGAGGAGGAAAGGACGACCTATCTCGCCGAGTACGAGCTCAAGGAGCTGAGCTCAGTGCGGTTCTTCCGTGAACTCCCCGGCATCCTGGGGATGGTCTCCTTTTTCACCATCGGCAAGAACGAAACAAGGGCCTGGATGATCCCCCGGGACGCACCCGCCGGACAGGCCGCAGGAGCGATCCATACCGACATCGAGCGCGGGTTTATCCGGGCCGAGGTCATCGCCTGGGACAAGCTCGTCGAGTTGGGGTCCCTTCAGGCGGCCAAGGACAATGGCGCCATCCGCCTGGAAGGCAAAGACTATCCCGTCCGGGACGGAGACGTCATCTATTTCCGGTTCGCCTCATGAAAAAACCCTTCGCCGTCACCGCCCAGGATCCCTCCGGCGCCGCCCGGACAGGCAGGATCAGGACTGCGCACGGCGATATCGAAACACCCGCCTTCGCGCCGGTCGCCAGCCAGGGGACGGTCAAGGCCCTTCTCCACGACCGGGTGAAAAAGCTCGGCGCCCAGCTCATCCTGGTCAACGCCTATCACTTATACCTGAGGCCTGGTCTGGAGACGATCGTCGATTCCGGCGGGATCCATGAGTTCATCTCCTGGAAAAAACCGATACTCTCCGACAGCGGGGGCTTCCAGATCTACAGCCTAACCCCGCTCGTCAAGGTGACCCAGGAAGGCGTCAGGTTCTCCTCCCATCTCGACGGCACGAAGATCTTTCTCCGGCCCGAGGACGTCGTGGATATCCAGCTGAGCCTGGGAACGGACATCATGATGGTCCTCGACTATTTTCTGCCCTTTCCTTCTAGCAAAGCCAGGATGAAGGAGGCCGTCAAGATGACGACCCTCTGGGCTCGCCGCTCCAAGGAACGGTTCCTCGAAAAGCCGGCCCGGCAGCAGCTTTGGGGGATCAGCCAGGGCAGCGTTTTCTGGGAGCTGCGGCGGCAGAGCATCGAGGACCTCCTGGCCATCGGGTTCGACGGCTACGCCCTCGGCGGGCTGGGGATCGGGGAGCCCAAGGCCGAGCTCATGGGGACGCTGGAAAAGGCCGACTCCCTCGTTCCCCGGGACAAACCCCGCTATCTCATGGGGATGGGGTATATCGAAGACATCCTCGAGGCCGTCGACAGGGGCATCGATCTTTTCGACTGCGTCCTCCCCACCCGAAACGCCCGCAACGGCACGCTCTTCTCAAGCCGCGGCCGGATAATCATTAAAAACCGGAAGTATGCCCGGGATAAACGGCCCATCGACGAGGGCTGCGCGTGTTATACCTGCCGCCACTTTTCCCGGGCCTACCTCCGCCACCTCTACGAGCGGGAAGAGATCTCTTCCGCCGTGCTCAACACCATCCACAATCTTCACTTTTATCTTGACATCTTCCGGAAAATTAGGCAATCTATAGCACTCAATTCCTATCGAGAGTTTAAGCGCCAACTCTTAAACCAATTAAAGGAAAGTGAACCATGATTATGGCAGGATTTTTAATGTCACTCCAAGCCGGCCAGCCGGCCCGGCCCCAGGGCGGCGTCGGCATGTTCACCGCCCTCCTCCCCTTTCTGCTCGTCTTCGTGATCTTCTATCTTCTGATCGTCATGCCCCAGCGCAAAAAGCAGAAAAAGCACATGACGATGGTCGAGCAGATGAAACCGGGAGACCGCATCATCACCTCCGGCGGCATATACGGGACGGTGATGGGCGTGCAGCCGGACCGGATCGAGCTCAAGGTCGCGGCCAACGTCAAGATCGATATCACAAAGAGCGCGGTGGCGGTGATTCTGGGACAGGGACAACCGGGCGGCGAAGCCAAATAAGAATAGGAACCGGAATGCCCGCGTAAGAGGCGTTCGACAGTTCACAGGATAAGAGCCCCCATGAAAAAAGGACTGCAGTGGAAATTGATCCTGACGCTCGGCGTGACGGCTCTATCGGTTTTCCTTTTCTTTCCCCCGAAAGATAAGATCGAGCTCGGCCTCGACCTCAAGGGAGGGATCCATCTCGTCCTCCAGGTCCTGACCGAGGACGCCGTCACCATCGAGACCGACCAGGAGATCACGCGTCTCCAAGAGCAGCTCAAAAAGAAGAACATCACCTTCAAGGCTATGGTCAAGGGCGAGGTCGGGAGATTCACAATCCAAGGCCTCGGCGCGGACCAGGAAGCCGGCCTTAAGACCGTGCTGGACGATATTTTCCAGGAATGGGACTACAGCTTTCTCGGCGAGACGGTCAGCCTCCAAATGAAGGATACGGCCGTCCGCTACCTCAAGGAGCAGGCCGTCACCCAGGCTTTGGAAACGATCCGGAACCGGGTTGATGTGATGGGCGTGAGCGAGCCGATGATCCAGCGGCAAGGGATGGCGGGCGACCGGATCGTCGTGGAGCTTCCCGGAGTCGAGGACCCGGAACGGGTCAAGAGCATAATCAAGACAACAGCCATACTGGAATGGAAGCTGGTGCGCGCCGGGCCGGCGCCCGACGAGGCGTCGCTTCTGGCCTCCACGGGAGGAACGGTTCCGGAAGACGCCCAGGTCATCAAGGGCGATCCCAAACGTCAGGAGGTGGGTTTCTATCTGGTGGACAAGGTGGCCACGGTGTCCGGCAAAGACCTCCGTACGGTCCGCCGGTCGGCCGACGAGTGGAACACGCCCGCCGTGTCGTTCTCCCTCGACCCGGACGGCGGCCGGAGGTTCGAAAAGGCCACCGGCGAAAACATCGGCAAGCAGATCGCCATCATCCTGGATAACAAGGTCATTTCGGCGCCGCGCGTCGAGAGCGTCATTCCCGCCGCGACCGGCGGGATCATCCGCGGCCGGTTCACGGCCGAGGAAGCCGAGGACCTGGTCGTCGTGCTCAAGGCGGGCTCGCTTCCCGCCGGCATCCGCTA
>CAYGXD010000187.1:0-5923 GCA_964353705.1 uncultured Eubacteriales bacterium
TAGCCTTCCGGACCTTCCCTCTGTGGGCATTGGCGTAGAGGCCGTAATATCTGACCGTGACCTGGCCCTTGTCAGGGATATGGGACGTGACCCGGGCGATGAACTCCAGGTAGTCCATCCGCTCGGTCTCTCGGGTTTTCCACCGGATCTCACACCTGGACAATGGGCGACTGGCCGGCCTCGCTCCGCTCTTCTCAGCTCAATTTGACATCCTATCTTGCCCAGATCTAATATTGTCAACGATGGGATGAAACAAAGCTGACATCTAAACGGGCATTTCGCCACCGCGGCAAAAAAATGAAATTCTTATTTCATTTAGTGTGTAAGCAGCTGCTTCGCGTGCCGCAAACCATTGACGGGCGGCAAAGGAGTTAATGATACGCGAGCCCTAAAGAGAATGGATAGGGGAGTGGGTATCCTGACGAAGGTTGTTTTGATTGTGGGGCTGGCCGTCCTTCATTTCGGCAGCTATTTTTTGGTCAATCAAGTTTATTTGCTCAGGGAGCCGGTTCGGTTCTGGAATTTGCAGACGAGCCTCGATGGGGAAATCCCTTATTGGCCCTGGACATGGGTATTCTATTATTTCGGCTTTATTTATTCGGGCCCTTGGGCAGCCCTGGTTGTGTGGCGGCTGCCGGCAAAGTTATTTCGACGCGCGATATGCGCTACTTTAGCAATCATCCTGGCCGGAGTTGCGATCCATCTCCTGATCCCGTCCCGGGCCCCTTGGCCGGAGACTCTCGGTCCGGTTCAGAGGGTCTTTAAAGAGAGTTTATCGGTTAAGCCTTTCGCCTGTTTTCCATCAATGCATGTGGCCACGGCTGTCTTCACAGCCTATGTCTCGCTTTTTGTCTTTCGGTCAAGAGCCGTTTGGGCAGCTTCGATTTTATTGGCCGTCCTTATCGCCATTTCAACACTCATGGCAAAAGAACACTTTGTGCTCGATGTGCTGGGCGGAACGATGCTGGCTCTGGTCTTCTGCTATTTTTGGAAAAGGAAAGTGGCTTGGAGAATCCAATCCCGATCTCCTGAGCTCGTGACGAGAGTTCGGCATGAAACTTGACCGGCGTCGAATGTATCGATTCCCCTGGTCGAGGACGGATAATCCCGGGGCTTGGGTGGAAGTCACGGACGAATGCGATCTCACCTGCGAAGGCTGCTATCGACACCGGCTTGAAGGCCATCGGTCTCTTGAGGCGGTGAAAGTTGACATTATTGCGGCTCACAAGATGACGAAATGTGACAGCATTGCGATAGCCGGAGGCGAGCCGTTGCTCTATCCCCATCTTTCCGAGGTTGTGAACTTCATGGCCCGAAGGGGTCTCAAGCCCGTCATCCTGACCAACGGTGAGAAATTGACCTGGAATCTGGCGGTGGAACTCAAGAAAGCCGGGCTGGCTAAGTTCCATTTTCATATCGATAGCGGCCAGAAAAGACCGGGCTGGGAGGACAAAACAGAGACAGAGATGAATGTTCTCCGCCAGCATTTCGCCGATCTTATTTGGGAACTGGGCCGTGTCCAGTGCGGCTATAACGTGACGATTTATCGGAGAACACTTCGCTATCTCCCCGAGATTGTCTCCTGGTGCAGGGCCAATATCCACAAAGTACAGCACATCTCGCTGATTGCCTTCCGCTTGATTCCGCTCGATCGAGGAGTCGAATACCGGGTGAAGGGCGAAAAATATGATCCTGCACGCTTTCAGATTCCAGTCGCCCAACCCGATGAGATCAACATCACTTCAGAAGAAATGTTCGCCCTGCTCGCGAATGCTTTCCCGGATTTCCGAACCTGCGCCTATCTAAATGGCACGACGGCCCTGGAAACCCACAAGTACTTGATCATCGCTCAGGTCGGGTCAGCGAAAAAGGTGTATGGCGTTCTGGGAGCGAAAACGGTCGAAACCGTCCAGGTGTTCTACCACCTTTTCAAGAATAGATACTGCGCTTTTCCGAGAAATCCTGTGGCCGGGAAAAAGATCTTTTTGCTCTCCGCTTTCGATCCCGAGCTCCGTCGCGCTTTCAGAATATTCGTGGCCGCAACTATGAAGAGTCCGGCCAAGCTGCTGGATAGGATTTGCGTCCAGACTGTCCATCTTCAGCAGCCCAATGAAGTCTTGGATGGCCGTGTCAACCTGTGCGACGGGTGCGCCAACATGATGCATTATCAGGGCCGCATGATCAATTCCTGCCGGCTTGATGAATACCGGATGCTCGGAGCCGAGATTATTCCGGTCACAAGCCGAGGAGGTGAAGCTTGAGTCACCGGGAGCAAGCCCTCTATCGGTTCCCGTGGTCAATGGCCGACAACCCGGGCGGTTGGATCGAAGTGACGGATGAGTGCGACCTTCATTGCCCCGGGTGCTATCGGCACAGAATAGAAGGCCACCGTCCGCTGGCTGAACTCAAAAAGGATATTCTGGCGCTGCATGAAATGCTAAACTGCGAGCGGATCGCGATCGCGGGGGGTGAACCGCTGCTCTATCCCCAGATCACTGAGGTCGTGCATTTTATCGCCAATCAGCGTATGAAACCCATCATGCTGACCAATGGGGTCCGGCTAACGCGGGATTTCGCCTCAGAGCTGAAAAAAGCAGGGCTTGTGCAGTTCCTATTCCATGTCGACAGCGGCCAGCAGCGGCCCGGCTGTGAAGGAAAGAACGAGGCGGAGATGAACAGCCAGCGACAGATATTTGCCGACCTGATATGGGAGCTTGGCGGCCTGCAATGCGGCTACAATATCACCATTTTCCCTTCCAGTCTTTCGTTCATACCCGAGATTGTCGCCTGGGCGCTGGAGAACATCCATAAAGTTCAGCATCTCTCTTTGATCTCTTTTCGCTCTTTGCTTCTCCAGAAGGGATGGGTTTATGAAGTCAACGGGAACCTTATTGACACCCGCACATTTTCTTGTGCCACAGCCGACCCGGACGACCTGGCTGTCTCCACAAAAAAAATGGCTGAGGTTATGGCCTTGAGATTTCCGGACATCCGTCCCTGCGCCTACCTGAGCGGGACGACCTGCTCAGAGACCGAAAAGTTCCTTATCTATCTCCCCTTCGGAACAAAAAAGGGGATTTATGGCTGTTTGGGAGCGAAGACGGCGGAACTGGTCCAAGTTTTTTACCACTTAGCGAAAGGCCATTATTGCTCTTTCCACGAAAATGCGGCACCCGGGAAGAAAATCTTTTTGCTCGGGCTGGTTGATCATTATGTCCGGAAAGGGTTCCGCGGCTTCTTGGGAGCAATGTTGCGCGATCCCCGGACAGCGTTGGAGAAGATCTATGTCCAGTGCATCAACCTTCAGCAGCCCAATGAGATCTGGAACGGCAAGGTCAACCTGTGTGACGGCTGTCTCAACATGATGCTCCACCAAGATCGGCTGATCCATTCCTGCCAGCTGGATGAATATCGGCTCTTCGGAGGGCCGCTTCAAGTCCGGGTAGAGACAAACGCAAGCGGGGAGGAGACACGTGAGGCTTGAAATCCGGGAAGTCGAAAGGAAGGCCGATCTCAAAGCATTCATCTATCTTCCTGAAGAATTGCACAGAGATCATCCTCAGTGGGTTCCTCCCATTTATTCGGAAGAAAAGAAATATTTCGACCACAGGAAAAACCCTGCCTTTGTCTACTCGGACGCAGTCTTGTACATTGCCTGGGAGGACGGCCAGCCGGTCGGCCGAATCATGGGGATCATCAACAAGAAATATAACGAATTGCGGAAAGAGCGGAACGCCCGGTTTGGATATCTGGAATGCCCGAATGATCGGGAAATCGCTCAGGCGCTGCTCGCGGCCATCGAGCATTGGGCAGGGGAGCGGGGGATGGAAAAATTGGTCGGGCCCTTGGGATTTTCCGATCAGGATCCGGAGGGCTTTCTCATCGAGGGATTCGAGAAAACCCCTTCCCTGGCCACCTACTGCAATCGCGAGTATCTGCCCCACCTCCTGGGGGCCAATGGCTATGCCAAAGAAGTCGATTACGTGGTCTATAAGATCGATCTGTCGTCGGGCATTCCTGAATTCTATGAAAGGATCTTCCTGAGGGTCACCCGGAAAAAAGAATATGCGATCGGCGATTTTACAAAGCGAAAGCAACTCAAGCCGTTCATCTTGCCCATCTTTCGGCTCATGAATGATTGCTTCCGGGACCTTTATGGTTATCTGCCGCTTGATGAGGAAGAAATGAATGATCTGGCCCGGCGCTACCTGCCGCTCCTTGACCCCCGTTTTATCAAGATCATTTTAAAAGGGGAGGAGGTTGTCGCCTTTGTCATCGGCATCCCAAACCTGGCGGAAGGGATCCGGAAAGCCAAGGGAAAGCTCCTCCCATTCGGGGTTTTTAGAATTCTCCAGGCTTCAAAAAAGGCCCAGCAGCTCGACCTCATGCTCGGTGGAATTAAACAGGAGTTCCGCGGGCTCGGGCTCGATGCCATCCTCGGATATCGGATAATGCAGGACGCCATCAAGGGGGGCTTTGTTTTTATCGATAGCCACCATGAACTCGAATTCAACGTCAGGATGAGAGCGGAAATGGAAAAAATCGGAGGCCGGATTTACAAGCGATTCCGGATCTTCCAGAAGAGCCTTGTCCAGGAGGCTGACGTTCGGATAAAGGAGAGATAACATGAAATTGATGGTTTTGGGATGCGGGGAGATGGCGAGAGAAGCCATCAATGATCTCTACAAATCAGGGAAATTCGAGGAGATCACTGTCGGAACCAGGGACCTAAGCAAAGCCAATGCGGTCCTGACCGAACTCGGGCTTGGAGGGAGAAAAACCAAGATCACCACGTTCCATGTGGACATCGGTCGAGCGACCAATCTCGAGGAGTCCATGAGGGGATTCGATGTCGTGGTCAACTGCTCGGGCCCAAACTATAAAAATGAAATGCCCGTTGCCCAAGCTGCCCTTCGGTCAGGTCTTCATCTTGTGGATATAAACGACGATTACGAAACGACTTTTCTGATGCTCGATCTCAACGAACAGGTCAAGAAGGCCGGCCTCACTTTCATCCTCGGGCTAGGAGCCAGCCCTGGAATCACCAATGTCCTCGTCCGGGCCGCAGCCAACCAAATGGATGAGGTGGAGGAAATTCACACAGCCTGGGTCATGAGCGGTGCCGACCCCGGTGGCTTAGCTTTGAGCTACCATCTGCTTCACTCACTTTCAGGGAGAGCCCTTACGTTTCAAGGGGGCCGATTGGTCGAGGTCCAGTCTTTTGTCGATGGAAAGGAAAGGATGGAATTTCCTGCGCCCGTCGGTACATTGGACGTCTATCATATCGGCCACCCGGAGCCGATCACCCTATCCCGCTGTTTCCCGGGTGCCAGGTTGATTGATGATAAAGCGAGTTTCCATCCTCCCTTCGTCAACGACTGGATCGTCAGTTTGGGCCAAATGGCCCGTGGCGCCGGGCAAACCGTAATGGTCAAGGGGAGGGAAATTGATCCGATGGATTTCGCCGCCGCGCTGTTCCATCAAAAATGCAAAAGCCTCTCCGGCATACCGAAAGAGGGAGCGCTCCGCGTCGAAGTCAAAGGGAAAAAACTAGGGAAAGCGAAGAGAATAGTTTATTCTTCCGCCGGCCTGATCTCACAGGGAACAGGGATTCCCGCTTCCATCGGGGCTCAAATGCTGGCTGCAGGAAGGATCAAGAAAACCGGCGTGTTGGCCCCTGAGGAATGCATCGAGCCAGACGAATTTGTGCGCCAGGTTCTCAACCGGAATATCGCTAAACTCAATGGCTGGGTGGAAAATCAGAGATGAGTCCTGAAAAAGGGGGCCAGGGTTATCCGAGGGGGTTCCGTATCCTTGGAGCACTGCCAGCCCTTTCAACACCGCGCTCTCCCGGCTTGGCGGATCCAGGCGTCTTTTTGTCACACCGGCGCCACACGGGTTGAAGTCTATTATGTCTGATAGG
>CAYGXD010000188.1:0-5908 GCA_964353705.1 uncultured Eubacteriales bacterium
CATCGTCGGCGCGGGTGAATCCTTCCCGGCAGTTGAAAGCCCGCTCCAGGTTATAGATGCGCTCCCCGGCCCGAAGATATTCTTCCTCCGTCCATTCGAATCCTGTGATCGCCGAGAGCAGCCTTCGAATCCCGTCCTTGCCGAACCCATCGAGGGCAAACAGGCAGAGCCCGAGGGATTCGACGGCCGCGTAATCGTTCTGGTCTGCGGCCGAGCTGGAGTTGAGATGGCAGGCGCCCCTCGAAGCGGTGGTGTAAGTGATCGCCAGATCCAGGCTCCTATGGGGATTCCAGGCGGCGAGCTCGTGGCCCTTGCTATGGACGGCGAATTTCTCCGACCCGCCGCCGATCTTCGCTGCCAGCGCCTTAACGCCTTTCGATGCCAGGTCTCCAATGCCCTCCCGGAGGGCGATCTTCCGGACCATCGCCAGGATCGCCTCGGCGCTCCCCCATTGGAGGTCGATCCCGTCGAGGAAAGCCCGGTCGATAAGCTTCTTCTCATAGGCTTCCATCAGGAAGCCGATGACGTTGCCGGTGGTAATATTATCAAGGCCATAGTCATCGACGTCATAGATGGCCTTCATCACAGCTTCGAGGTCGGAGAGCATGAGGTTGGCACCCATCATGGTACCGGTCTCATATTCGGGTCCGTCATGGGCGATCCCGGCGTACTTTCCGCTCCTCACAGCGCCCGCCTTTTTGCAGCTCAGGGGACAGCAGAAGCAGGCGAAGTCGCGGACCCAGATCTTCTGCTCGGCGGCGATCCCGCCTATCTTATCAGCCTCGGCGAATGTTCCTTCGGCGAAATTTTTGACCGCCTGGAAACCGCTGTCGGAGGCACTGATGAGAGCCGAGGCCGTCCCGTAGCGACGCCAGTCGTCATAGCCCGAACCGCCGTTGAATCCCGCCCTGAAGTTTTTCCGAATGTCCTCGAGGGCGGTTAGAAACTTCTCGTGCTCGGCGACCGCAGGCTGGCCTGTTCCTCGAACGGCTATGGCCTTAAGGTTTTTCGAGCCCATAACGCAGCCTGTCCCACCGCGCCCGGCCGCCCGGGCCGCGGTGTTGATGACGCAGGCGTAGGTGACGAGGTTTTCGCCGGCGGGCCCGACGTAGCACGTCCGGAAGCGCCGGTCGCCCAACTCTTCGATGAACCGGCGGTCGAATTCGTCGGTCCTCATCCCCCAGTACTTTCCGGCGTCCCGGATTTCGACTCTATCGTCATCGATCCATATATAAACAGGCGAAGCCGCTTTCCCCGTCACCATAATCCCATCATAGCCGGCGAAGCGGACCTCGGGGCCGAAAAAACCGCCCATGTTGGCGTAGCTCACGGTCGAAGCAAAGGAATACTTGGATTCGAGCGGCGACGTCCGGGGAGATTTCGTAACGATGCAGGTCCTCGACGCTGAAGGAATCGGAAACCCGGAGAAAGGCCCCGGCATGAAAAGCAGTGGATTCTCGGGCGAGAGAGGGTCCACCCCGGGCCTTTTCAACCGGTCGGCGAGGAGCTTCATCCCCAGGCCGCGCCCGCCGATGAAATTCCGGGCATCTTCTTTAGTGAGAGGGACCCTGCCCGTTTTTCTGTTCGTCAAGTCCACTTCCAGGATGATCCCGTTGTAGCCGGAAATTGTGTCCGCCATCTTGCCCCCCTACTCCGTCCTGTACCAAAGCTCGGTCAGCGCCTTGGCCACTTCGTCGGGCGAAAAGCCATAGTGGTGACCGGGTGTGCCCTCGACGATGTAACTCAAGGCCTCGTTAGGACAGTATTTTACGCACTGCGGGTCGCCTCCGCAGAGCGTGCACATCCTTTCCGGTTTGTTGGTTTCCCGGTTGGGGATGATCGCTCGGACTCGCTTGGTCCTACAGGCCTCGGCGCAGGAACCGCAGCCGATGCAGCGGGCGAGGTCATTATGCAGGACGGGAAGTTTGCCTTCCCGGAAAAGCGCCCTGCGTTTTGTCTGCGGGTCGGGCTCCACTGGGCAGGCTTCGATGCATGGCGCGTCCTCGCACATTAAGCACGTCACTGGGACATCGACGTCGGGGTTATAAGGATAAACCCGGATATTCGCGGAGGCCGGATTTCCCAGGCCAGGGAGCTCTTGCCCGTTCACTTCGACCTTGTTATTAAATGAGGAGCAGACCGTCTCGCAGGTCCGGCAGCCCGTGCATTTATTAAAATCGACAACGATCATGGAATAGACCATCTTTTCCGGCTCAGCCTGAGCCTGGGCGGGCCGCCCATAAAGGGCTCTGACGAGAAAGCGGTCGGCGATGAGCACTCCTCCCACTCCCCCCGCCGCCGTCTTCAGGAACTCCCGGCGGGAAGTCCGGCGCAGGAATTTCAGGTCTTTCAAGGTTATGCGCTTCTCCCGATGCTCGGACATCAGAGCCTCCTTTTTCAGTTTTTTCATCCTATTATGGCGCCTCTTCCGGCCGGAATTCAACCGAATTCACAAACTTCCAGCATTTTAAGGATAGGAATTCCTTTTCTCAGACGCTGTCTTGATGAGCGTTCAAACACCAATCTTGCCCCGTCTCATCGCGGGGAATAATAAGTCGATGAGTCGGCCGATACCAAATTTAGCCCAAAGCGGTGGAGGGGGATCCGGGAACCGGCTGAAAAGGCAACAGGCGAAGGAAATCAGCCGGACGTCTCCTCCCGGGCAGGCTCTCTTGGTCCGCTTGCTGAGGCGGGACGCGTCGGATATAATCTTGGACGTGCGAAGAGTTTGGACCGCGCTTGCGATCGGCTCGATCCTCCTTGGCGCTTGCGGCTGTGGGAACCGGACTCCTTTGCGGGACCTGCCAGCGACTTTCGTCTGGGCCAAGGACCAGTCCCTGATCGATACCGCATCCGGCCGGACCAACGTCTGGGGCGGCTTCGAGGTCAAGGACAGGGCCTTTACCTCCGTCCGGAACACGGCCCGCTTCATCCTCTGGAGGAAGGCCGCGGTCGAGACCCGGATCTCGATCGAGTACGCCCTCTTGGGGAAGCCCTGCCGATTCCTGGTAAATGAGGCTGCCGTCAGCGAGCTCCCTCCGTCGCCGCGACGGATTTCCGCCGGATTTAGCGCCCGGCTGAATGCCGGCTTTAATTTCCTGGAATTCGATAAGACGACCAAAGACGTCCTGGCGGTCCACTCAGTCCTGGCGGGCCCGCCCGAGCCCCGCCGACGCCGCCACCTTGAGGAAGGTGAATCCCTGACTGTGGGCACGGAACGTGTCTCCGGCCGCCTCGTGTTACGGGGACGCGGCGTCCTCGGGATTACGGAGGTCCTCTTCCACGAGGGCCGCAGAACGGCCCGGACGTTCGACCGGAAATCCAGTCTCCTTTCACGGAGGATCGTCCACGCGTTCGACGATCCGTCGCCCGGGTTTGTCACGTTCGCCGCAAAGTCCGGGAGCTTTGATGTTGTCGAGAATTCGGTCGTCCCTGCCCCGGCCGCCTCCCTCCCAGGGAAGGTCCCGCGGCTCGCGAACTCGCCGGATATTTTCATCTTCCTGATGGACGGCTGCCGACCGGACCATCTGACGCTCTACGGCTACGCGCGGCCGACGTCGCCAAACCTCGACCGATTCGCCGCGGATGCCGTCGTCTTCGAGAACGCTTACGCCAACGCATCGTTCACGCGCTCCAGCGTGGCCACGCTGTTCACGGGCTTGTACCCCGAGAGCCACAAGGTCCGGGTCATGATGAACAGGCTTTCCAAGCGGCTCTTGACTATCCCTGTCTTTCTGAAGGCCAAGGGCTACAGGACATCGCTCTTCACGGCCGCGGGTAACATCTCGGCGAATATGGGCTTTGCGCGCGGCGTGGACGACTATTTTCCCCAGATCGGAAAATGGCGCCGGGCTAAGGAATCGATCCTGCCCCGCCGCTTCGACAGCTGGCTCGACCGCGAAGGCCCCCTCTTTTGTTATTTCCACTTCAAGGAGCCGCACCTTCCCATCGTCCCTCCGCCGCCGTTCCTGGACATGTTCTGCGCCCCTATGGACCGGGCCTTTGCCCAGGGCGTCCTGGAGGATTTCCAGAGGAGGGTCACCGCCGAAAGCCCCTTCGGCCCCGATGAGGTCAGGGCGGTCGTCGACAACTACGACGCGGCCATCGCTTACGTCGACAGCGAACTCGGGAAGGTTATGAGGAGCCTGAAAGACCGGGGGATTTACGATAAGAGTCTAATCATCGTCCTGTCCGATCACGGCGAATCCCTCTACGAGAGGGAATTCTGGGGACATGGAGTCAAAGTCTATGAGGAGACGGCCCGTGTGCCGCTCATCGTCAAGTTCCCTGCCTCGATGGGCCTAAAGGGTAGGGTTGAGGCCGTCGTTGAGCTGGCTGGCGCCTTCCCCACTCTTTTGGACCTTTTCGGCCAAGCGGTCGGGCTGGACGGGAAGAGCTGGCTCCCGGCGATCGCTGCCGCGGGGCCGGACGACGCCATGGCCGTGGCCCGCTCGTTCTCCCAAGCTGGCGACTTCGGGCTTAGGTGGCGCAACTGGTACGCCATAGTGAACCCGGCTTCGGGCGCAGAGACGCTCTACGGGCGCGCCAACCCCGTCTTCACGGAGATCAGGGCCGGAGCGGAGGACGACATCAGGCTTTTATTAAAGGTTAAGTTCCTCGATTGGCTCGGTCGGTTCGCGGAGGCCGATGACCGTCCTGAACCCCTCGACCTCCGGTCCCTTCCCGAGAACGAACTGGAGAACCTCCGGTCCCTGGGATACATCAAATGATCATAGATGGAGACTGACTTCACAATGAGAAGTACACGTTACGCCAGGGCAGAGCTCCTGCACCAGAGGATTCTGCCCCTCCTACAAGACTCTAAAAAGCGCCTGAAATTACCCAGACCTCTCCTTAGCGGCCGGATCATGTATTTGCCTACCCGCTCGCGCAAGGGAGCCTGACGCATTAGTAAACAGAATCCGCTACAGCAAGCCTTGCCGGCAAGCTACTTCACGCAGAAACTCGGCTTGGCACTCCTCGGATAACTACTGCTTGGAAAGAGCCGAACCGCCGGATACGCGATCCGTAAGTCCGGTGGTGTGGGAGGGGCGCCCCGCAAGGGGCGTCCCTATCCCGATGGCGGCGCAACAAGTCGATGCCGCTCACGAGGATCAGATTGGCAGTACGCTTCACGTTACTCGTCCGGCCTCCCTGAGTACATAGAGCGCATCGAGCGTCACGAGAGGATTGCCCCTCTTCCTGTGCAGTATCCCCCAATCCGCGTATGTCCCGCGGGTCTCGATCCTGTCGGCCTTCGTCACGTTGGTCCACTCGACTGGGAACGTGCCGTCAGCGAGGCGCTTACGTTCCAGCAGGTCGAGGGCATCCTGGCATCGCCGATCGCGCACCAGGCCCATCTCCGCCATCACCAGGAGCACACTCAGCACGTCGTAGAAGCGGATGGGATAGTGGACCATGTCGACGGGACCTCCCCACTTGGGCTCGATGAGCGCACCATCTCTCTTGCGCCAGAGGAGACGCCGGGCGAGCAGGAACTCGGCCGCGCGCTTCGCGGCCCTCCGCGCTCGCTCGTCTCCTGTAGCGCGATACCAGTGGGCCAGGCCCCGAAGCGGGAGGAGCGTCTCCTGCACGGAGGATGTGTGCGCGCCCGGTCGCTTGTCGCAGTTCCATCCGCCGTCCGGCCATTGAAAGGCGACTAGGCGATCTACGAGAAGGGGCACGTGCTCGTCATCGACGATGCCCAGTACGAGCTGCGACCAAATGGTGTTGCCTTCCATTGAGGCGCAGCGCCGCGGTCGCCGCGGCTGGTCGGGGAAGAACACGGTGCTCGGCGGCTTCAGGAATGCTGGCGCAAACATCCAGTCCATGACGCGCTGGCGCAGGGGGAGTAGCCTCTCGTCCCCCGCCGGGAACCCGATCTCCGCCAGCGAGTACAGCGTCCAGT
>CAYGXD010000189.1:0-5861 GCA_964353705.1 uncultured Eubacteriales bacterium
CGCGTCTTCCGATGATTGTGACATAGTCAAGTTATTTGTGAGACGCACCACTAGATTAGCCTAAGCGACCGGCGGATTCAACGCCGGTTTTCGGCGCGCGACGTAGATAATTCCCCCGACAAGGCCCAGCACGAGGTTGAAGCCCACATCGACCAGGGAAAAGGAAACGGCCGATCGGGCGGAAATCCCGTAGAACTTGAAAATCTCGATGTAGGAGCCCTCCCGGAGCCCGAGCCCATTGATGGTGATGGGGATGATCTGGATGACCAGAACGATGGGGATGAAGATGAAGTAATCGATGAAATGGATATTCAGGTGGAGGGCCTGTCCGATCAGGAAATAATAAAGGATGACGTTAAGCTGGAGGAGCACGGCCCAAAAGGTGGCGCGCAAGAAAGCCCGCTTTTGGGTTCGGTAGTGAAGGATGGTCTCCCGGAAGAGGAGGACCTTCCTGCGCAGGCTGTCGAGGAGTCCTTTGAGCCGGAGGGAAGCGAACTTCCGGGCGAAGACAGGGAGGAAAAAGACGGCGGCCAGGGTGAGGCCGAGAAGACCCAGGAGGAGGGATACCCAGACGACCGGGATCCGGCGGGCCATGTCGATCCGGAAAAGCGAGGCGACGACGGCCATGAGGAAGAGGACGATGACGCCGGAGAACCGGTCCACCATGACGATGGCGGAGGACTTGACGAGTGATTTGGAGTAACGCGAGCCGTCCCAGATGCGAACGATGTCGCCACCGAAGCGGGTCGGGAGGAAATTGTTGAAGAACTGGGCGACGAGATAGGATTGGGCCAGGAAGCCAAGGGGGACGTCATCTCCCTGGGCCCGGGCCAGAATCTGCCACCTGAAGGCGCTGGCGAAGAGGCCGACGGCGTGGAGCGAAAAGGCCAGAGCCAGCCAATAGGGATTGACGGTCCGGAGGACGCCCCCGATCTCGCGAAGGGAGGTCTGGGTGGTCAGGATGATGACGAGTATGGATAAGCTGACGGCCAGCTTGAGGAGAAGGAGCAGGGGGTTCTTTCTAATGGCCATTTCAACCAGCGCTTTTTTACCATAAACAGCCTTTCCTGTATATGCCCCTACCTTGAATATCACCTTGAAACATGTCCGCTATCCGTAATATCATCCCGTTCACATCCGATCATCGCATTTAAAAAAATAAGGAGACGACGATGAACCCCGGAAAAATGATTCGGCTATATCGATTCCGCATCCGGACAACGATCACCATGGCCGCATTTTTCTGGCTGTGGGGTTGCGGCGGCGGCAGCTCCGCTCCCGCGCCCGGGACCGGCGGGGTGCTCGATGGCCTCGCCCGCCCCCAGTCCGGCCGCTCCATGCGGGCGACCTCGGCCATGCGCGTGGGGGAGATCCGCCGGGGCCCCGAAGGAGATCGAAATGCCGGAGAGCGCAGGTATGACCTCAAAGCTGATCCGCGCGGGGACGACGACGTCCGGAGCAACTGGGACAACTTCAATATCCCTCCGGGCGGGACCCATGTCCTCCTTGATGAGCAGGGTCCGGGCGTCATCACCCACATCTGGATCACCTTCCTCGGCCCGGAGGCGCAAGACTGGGCGCCCCAGGGTTCGGCCGACCATCAGGAGCTCATGCTCCGGATGTTCTGGGACGGGAACCCCCGTCCTGCCGTGGAAGCCCCGGTCGGAGATTTCTTCGCCAATTGCTTCGGGAAGCGAAGCGAGGTCATCAGCGTTCCGGTCCTCGTCGAGGGCGGGGACTCCTACAATTGCTACTGGCGGATGCCCTTCCGGAAGTCCGCCCGGATAGAGATCGAGAACCAGAGCCGGAAACCCCTGAGCCTCCTCTATTTCAACATCGACTGGGTCCGGCTGGACGCGCTGTCGAAGGATACGCCCTACTTCCATGCCCAGTATCGCCAGGAATATCCCGTCCGGAAGGGTGAGGACTACCTCGTCCTGGAAACCTCCGGCAAGGGGCATTACGTCGGCACGGTCCTGGGCGTGCGGATGCGCAGTCCCTCCTGGTTCGGCGAAGGCGACGAAAAGATTTACATCGATAGTGAAACGAAGCCCTCGATCTGGGGGACGGGAACCGAGGATTATTTTCTTTCAGCCTGGGGCCTCCAGACAACCCGCACACCCTATTTCGGCGTGCCGTTTTTCGATGAGCGGTCGATCGGCGGACACACCAGCGCCTATCGCTGGCACCTCCACGACCCCATCGTTTTCAACACCGGTATCAAGGTAACCCTGGAGCATCGGGGCTGGATCTCCGAAGACGAAAATCCCGAGTACAAGGCGACGAGTTGGAACGAGCGCGAGGACGACTACGCCAGCGTGGCGTTCTGGTACCAGACGGGAGTTTCCGGCTTCACGGCCCGAGCCCCGGGAGCCGACGAGCGCCGCCTGCCCAGCCTGGACAGGGTGGTCGTCCGGGCGATTGATTTCGCCGCGGCCGGCCGGCACGGAGCAGGCGAAGTCAAGAGGGGGGCCGGCGAATTCGACCAAGGTGAAGTCCTCGTTTATCAACCTCCGAGGCCGGCGGACGCCTGGCTTGAATTCCCGATCAAAGTCGGGGCAAAGGAGCCTTTGCGCCTGGAAGTTGCCGCCCTCCGATCCTCGGACGGGGGACGCTACCAGGCCACTCTCGACGGCGTGCCAGTCGGGCGGCCTGTCGATTTCTATTCTGATCAACCCACCGGCACTGTTTTCCCCTTGCTCGACTTCTGGCCCGATCCCGGCACCTACATCCTCAGGTTTGAGTGTGTCGGCAAGAACGCAAAGAGCGCCGGCTACGCCTGCACCATTGAATCCGCGCGGCTCCTAGAGCGGCGGCCGCGCGTCGCCGAGTACGGCCACGACAAAGACAAGGATTGGCGCAAGGACCCGCTGCTATACAATTGAGGCGGAGTCCCTCGCTCGAGCCGCATTGCCGAAACGGCTTGCGCGGGCAATTATGAGAACACTACGCGCAATTCCCGGCCTAGGCCGGGCATTGAAGTTTGAATGATTTTTTGGTGAAGATTGCGTGAAGGCAAGATCCGTTAGAAGACGGGGAACCCGAGTGCCGGGAATTCGCCGTCGAAAACGGGCTGGGAATCGAGTATATTAAAAAGCGTGAGCAAACCCCGCCGGCAGCGCAATCTTCCAGATGCAGCCCGCAGCATATTCAGGGCGGCGCTCGGAGAGGTGAGGGCGGACCGCCTGGTCCGCGGGAGCGTCCGCCGCCAAGGCACGAAGCTCATCATCCAGGGCAAGGAATTCGACCTTGACTCTTATGAGCGTGTTTTTCTCATCGCCATGGGCAAGGCAGCGCCCTTTATGGCGGAGAGCCTGTCAGGCATTTTGGGCGGCAAGCTGACTCAGGGGATCGCGATCTGCTCCGGTGAGCAGCGGGTTCGTCCGGATAAAATCGTCTGCCTCCCGGCCGCCCATCCTCTCCCGGATGGAAGAAGCGTCCGGGCGGCCAGAAGGATCGTTTCTTTGGCAAAAAAAGCCGGCCCGAAAGACCTTGTATTCGTGCTCATCTCCGGCGGGGCGTCCGCCCAGGTATGCTTGCCCCGTCCGCCCGTGACCCTGGCGGCCAAGCGACGAATAACCGATGCGCTCCTGCGGGCCGGAGCCGACATCGTCGAGTTGAATACAGTCCGGAAACATCTTTCAGAGGTCAAGGGAGGCCGGCTGGCCGAAGCCGCCTGTCCGGCCGCGGTCGTCAACCTCGTCGTCTCGGACGTCCTCGGGAACGACCTGGAGAGCATCGCCTCCGGTCCGACCCATTGGGATTCGACGACCTTCGCGGACGCCCGCCGTATCCTGAATAAATACTGTCTGTGGACCAAGGCGCCGGCCTCGGCGCGGAAGGTCATCGAGGAGGGCAGCTCCGGCCGGATACCCGAGACTTTGGAAAAGGGCAGCCCCATTTTCCGCAGGGTCTCGACTTTCATAATCGGCGATAATGAGACCGCGCTGAAGGCCGCATCCAACCGGTCTGCCGAGCTGGGTTTCCGTCCCATCATCCTTTGCGCCGGCGATTTCGGAGAAGCCCGGAAGGCGGCCAGAAAGTATGCTGCGGCGGCGGACAAGATCGTGCGGCCGGGAAAACCGATCAGAGCGCCGCTCTGTTTCCTGGCGGGCGGCGAGTTAACCGTCACAGTCAAGGGGAAGGGCACGGGCGGAAGGAATACGGAGTTTGTGCTGGCCTCTCTTCTCGAATTCATGAAGAGGCCGCCCTTCCGGCCGTCGGAAGCCGTTGCCCGCCGCTGGAATTTTCTCGTCGCCAGCCTGGGGACGGACGGCCGGGACGGTCCGACCGATGCTGCCGGCGCCTGGGCCACGGCCGCCACTTGCCTCCGGGCGGAGAGGCTCGGGCTTTCCGCCGCCGATTACCTGGACCGAAACGACTCCTATAATTTTTTCAGGCGGGCAGGAGGCCTGATCATTACCGGCCCCACCCGCACCAACGCCATGGACCTTCGCCTCATCCTTCTCGAACCAGACCGTGACTGAGCTTCATGATATAATATTATTTTGAGCCCTTTCTTAATCCCCCTGGAGGAGAATGATCATGCTCGCACGCGAACTCAAGCCCGGGATCTTCTGGGTCGGCGTCAACGACCGGACAACGGACCTCTTCGAAGGCCTCTGGCCGATCACCCAGGAGGGCGTGACCTATAATTCCTACCTGATCAAGGGAGAGAAAACGGCGCTCATCGACCTGACCAAGTCGATCAAGGGCGACGAGTATCTTTCGATGATCGAGGAGATCACGGCCGTCTCCAAGATCGATTACATCGTCATCAACCACATGGAGCCCGACCACACCGGGCTTCTCCGGCTTTTCCGGAGGCTGGCGCCCCAGGCCGTCATCCTCGGTTCCGCCAAGACGAAGGACATGCTGCGCGGCTTTTTCGGCGTCGAGGACAACGTCCGGGCTGTCGCCGACGGCGAGACGCTCGACCTCGGCGGCGCCAAGCTTCGATTCCTGTCGACGCCCTTTGTCCACTGGCCCGAGACGATCATGACCTACGAGGAGAGCCGCAAGGTCCTTTTCTCCTGCGACGCCTTCGGGGGATACGGGGCTCTGCGGGGGACGATCTTTGACGACGAGTGCGTGCAGCCGGAATTCTATGAAAAGGAAGCGCTCCGCTACTACGCCAATATCGTCGCCAACTACAGTTCCCGCGTCCTGGACGCCATCGGAAAGTTGGCCGCCCTTCCCGTCGAGGTCATCGCCCCGTCGCACGGCTTGGTTTGGAGACGGAGCCCGCAGCGCATCGTCGAGCTCTACCGGCGCTGGGCCGAGTGCGCCTCCGGGAAGACGGACCCGGCCGTGACGCTCGTCTACGGCTCCATGTACGGCAACACGGAGCGGATGATGAACGCCGTGGCCATCGGCATTTCCGAGGCAGGCGTTCCCGTCGACGTATTCGATGCCGCCCGGACGCACGTGAGCTATATCCTGCCCTCACTCTGGACGAGGGCGGGTGTCGTGATCGGCGCGCCCACTTACGAGGTCAAACTCTTTCCTCCGATGGCTGAAGTCCTGGCTATGGCCGTCAGCAAGAGGGTCCTGGGCCGCAAGGCCGCCTACTTCGGGAGCTACGGCTGGAGCGGCGGGGCGCTCAAGGAGGTCAAACGGATCGTCGAACCGGCCAAGTGGGAAATCAGCGAGACCTTTGAGTTCATCGGGAGCCCGAAGCCGGATGACCTGATCAAAGGAAGGGAGTTCGGCCGGCGGTTCGCCGAACGGATCAAGGCCGGCGGCTGAGCCCGGGGAAATTTGATTTCACTTTTTTTTCTGTTATAATGAATTCAAGTTTTCTTGGGCCGGCTGGAGAAAACTTCTGCCCACCTAAATAAACATTTTTCCCTTTTCTGCTG
>CAYGXD010000190.1:0-5812 GCA_964353705.1 uncultured Eubacteriales bacterium
GCGGGGACGGTTGGTCGGCCCGGCCCGGCTCGCCTCTCTCCAGGAAAGGGCTGTTTAGAATATTTTCTGAGCGGAGTTCGTCGATGAAACGGTAGAGCCTGAAGTCGGACTTCTTTTCCTTCTGGCAGGCTGCAAGGAGGGCAAAGAGGAGAGTAAATATAAAGATCCATCTCTTTGCTGTCACTGTCGGATACCCTTAAAAAAGAGCATTTTATGGTATTTCACGAGGAGGTTCAAGGCGCCGGGCGATTCCGCGATAAAAATGCGGAGATTGGGGTCCGGAAGCGAGCCGCCCGGGGACACCCGGAAATAAAAAGCATAAGTGATTGATCCGGGAACAGGCTCCGCTTTTAAAAACCTAAAAAACTATCCTGAGGCCTGCCTTGAGATAAGAGCCGGAGAGGTCAAGGACCGCATCCCTGACGACATCGAGAGAATTGAATCCAAAGGCGGTGGGAAGGTTCAGAAGCTTGTAGCTGCTTTTTGTCCAAGCGGAATAGAATTCGAAATAGAGCAGGCGAACCTCGCGACTTGCCGAGCTCGTTCCATGGAAACCGGCGAGCCTGGCTCTCCTGTAGCCGCCGTCCAATGACAATGACACCGTTCCGGAGAGAGCGAGGTCCAGGGCGAGCCCGGCCGTCGATCCCCAGCTGAAGGCGCTCGTCTTGATCTCCCATTCGTATTGGTTAGTGTATTCTTGCTCAAGGAATCTTATTTCTTCATATCCCGTTTCTTTAAAAGAAGATATGTAGCCGTCCAACGAGAGATGGGGACGGAGGCTCAGGCGGGGCGAAAGGGGCCAGGAATACAGCAGGCCGAACCTGATGGGAATAGACCGGATTTTATCAGTCCGGGAGAGAGTCAGCTCCAGGTCTCCGTAGGATTGGAGCAAGGGATCGCTCTCGAGATTTGCCTGGATGAAACCGGCGCCGAAGGTCAGGAATATCCTCGGGGCCGCGCGGATGAGGAGCGTGAAATCGAGTTCATAGGTTGTCCTGAGCTCCTGGGAGGTCACATTCTGACCGGCCGTTCCCGAGTTATAATATAAATAATAGCGCGCATAGTCCCGGAGAAAATTATTCAGGTCGCGAGGGTCTATACGAGTCAGGCCCCCGGAGATAAGCAAAGAAAAGGTCTTTTCTCCACCGAAGGCAAGCGTTCCCAATAGGCAGAACATCCCGAGAACGACCTGAATTTTCTTCATGGATACCCCTCTGCCAAGATTATAGGCGTCTCGCCGTATTATGGCAACGCCGCCGTCTGAACCGACTCATTGAAAGATCCGCCGGGACGTAATAGAATGACTGCGTATTAGGGAGTACCCATGAAAAGCAGCATTTGGGCGTTGATCCTTCTTTGCCTTGCCATTCCGGCCTTTTCGGAGGGGCCCAATCCCTTCCCCTGGGAGCTGTTCTTTTTCTACGGTTGGGACTTGTCGGGGAAAAGCTACGCCTACGAGAATTCTTATGATCCTCATCCCGGCTATCATATCGCCGGATCCTACGCCCGGCAAACCCTCAACCTGGACCCGGGCACGGGGCAAGGGATCACGCTCGGCGTCGGGCGCTATTTTTCCGGCGGGTTCGGCGTCCGGCTGACGGCCTGCCGGAGGAAGATCCCCCTGGCCGGAGAAAACACGCCCTATGAATACTACTACTTGTACACACTGATCACGCCGCCGAATTACGAGCCCATCGAGACGTCCACGTATCGGGAGGTGGACTGGGTTCCGACAGACGGGTCGATCGGCTTGACCTCCCTTTCCTTGGAGGCCGCTTTACGGCTGCCCCTCGCGACCGGAGTCGCCGCCGTTTTGTACGCCGGTCCATCCCTCTATTTCGCCGGCGGCAGCTTCGCTCCATTGGGGTTTACCGAGCAATGGCTGGGAGGCCACGGTACCCCGAATCTTCAGGATTATCTCGTCCACATTAAGCTGGAAAGTCAGCAAAGGATCGGGCTGGATGCAGGCCTGGAACTTTCCGTGCGGTTGTCGGGCGGGATTTCGGTCGCTGTCAGAGCCGCTTACACGCACACCGGTGATTTCACGTTCGAGCCGACAGTTGACGAGGTATATTACTATTCGTATCTCTACCAGGCTCCTGAAGATAAGGTAGATCTCGTCCGCTCCCGCTTCGACCTTAAGCCGCTGACGATGTCGTTCTCTGCCGCGGTCCTCGCCGCCGGTTTCAAATTCGGGTTTTAGGATTGGGGAAACCGCATGTTGTGTCCCCAAAATGGTTCTGCTAAAATCGGTGAGTGAACAAAGTCCTCGTCCTTGATTTCGGGTCGCAGTATACCCAGCTCATCGCCCGCAAGGTCCGCGAGCTCGGCATTTACTCCGAAATCTTCCCGTTTGACACGCCCATCAACCGGATTAAAAAAGAGAGCCCTCAAGCCCTTATTCTCTCGGGCGGGCCCCGCAGCGTCTATGAAAAAGGCGCTCCCCTCATCTCCGACGCCATCTTCCGCTTTGGCATTCCCGTCCTGGGCATCTGCTATGGCGTCCAGCTCATGGCCCATCTCCTTGGCGGCAAGGTTGTTCCCTCTTCCCGTCGCGAATATGGATTTGCCCGTCTTGGTATCCTCGACCGCGGCGGGCTCCTCAAAAACATCAAGGTCCGCGGCCAGGTCTGGATGAGCCACGGCGACCTCGTGGAGAAGCCGCCGCCGGGCTTCCGTATTACCGGTCGGACCGCCAACACGAAAGTCGCGGTCATTGAATCACCGGAGCGCCGGCTCTTCGGCGTCCAGTTCCACCCCGAGGTCATCCACACCCATCAGGGCAAGGCCGTCCTGGCCAATTTCCTCTTTTCTCTGGCCGGCCTTAAGCCGGACTGGAGCATGAAATCCTTCATCGAGCGCAAAGTCGCCATGATCCGGCGGATGGTCGGCCGCGGCAAGGTCATCTCCGGCCTGAGCGGCGGCGTCGATTCGCTCGTCACCTCGCTCCTCGTTCACCGCGCCATCGGGGATAACCTGACCTGCATCTTCGTCGACAACGGCCTCCTCCGGGAAGGGCAGTACACGGAGCTGATGGAAGGATTCCGCCGGAAGCTCCACCTCAAGGTCCGCGGGGTCGACGCCTCCGGCCTATTCCTGGGCCGTCTCCGCGGAGTCCTCTCTCCAGAGCGCAAGAGAAAAATCATAGGCCGTGCCTTTATCGAGATCTTCGAGGCCGAGGCGCAGAAGACCGGCCGCGCGGAATTCCTGGCCCAGGGCACGATCTACCCCGATGTCATCGAGAGCGCGCCCGTCAAGGGCCCCTCGGCGACGATCAAGTCGCACCACAATGTGGGCGGGCTTCCGAAAGGGCTCCGCTTCAAGCTGGTCGAGCCGCTGCGCGAGCTCTTCAAGGACGAGGTCCGGGTCCTGGCCGCCGAGCTCGGCGTCGACCGCGATTTCATCGCCCAGCATCCCTTCCCCGGCCCCGGTCTGGCGGTCCGCATCGTCGGCGAAGTCACGCCGGAACGCATCGCCATCCTTCGCGAGGCCGACCGGATCCTGCTCGAGGAAGTCCGCAAGGCCCGGCTCTACCACAAGCTCTGGCAGGCCTTCGCGGTCCTTCTTCCCGTGCGCTCCGTGGGAGTGATGGGGGACCAGCGGACCTACCACCAGGTCGTCGTCCTCCGGCTCGTCCAGAGCGTCGATGGGATGACGGCCAACTGGCATCCTGTTGAATCGCAGATCCTCTCCCGGATCTCGACGCGGATCGTCAACGAAGTCCAGGGGGTCAACCGGGTGGTCTATGACATCACGACGAAACCCCCTGCGACGATCGAATGGGAATAAGCGTCTGTAGATAATAATGGAACACTCCTTCATCCATCTTCATAATCACTCCGAGTACAGCGTCCTCGACGGAGCCGCCAAGACAGCCGCCCTGGTCGAGGCGGCCTACCAGAACAAGATGCCGGCCGTGGCCCTGACCGACCACGGCAACATCTTCGGAGCGGTGACCTTCTTCAAGGAAGCCAAGGCCCGGGAGGTCAAGCCTATCCTGGGCTGCGAGATCTACGTGGCGCCCCGCAGCCGGTTCGACAAGACGGGCGACAGCCGCGATCCCCATCACTTTCATCTCGTCCTCCTGGTCAAGAATGACCAGGGGTACCGCAACCTCTGCCACCTGCTGAGCAAGGCCTACCTGGAAGGGTTCTACTATCGCCCCCGGATCGACAAGGAGCTCCTCTCCCAACACGCCGAGGGCCTCATCGGACTCTCCAGCTGCCTCAAGGGAGAGGTTTCTTTTTATCTGGACAGGGAGAACGAGGCGGCCGCGGAGGCGGCTGCGGCCGAGTACGCTTCCTATTTCGCCCCGGGGGATTTTTACCTCGAGCTCCAGGACCACGGCCTCCCGCCTCAGAAAAACATCAACGTCCAGCTCGTCCGGCTGGCCCGCAAGCTCGGCCTGCCGCTCGTGGCGACCAACGACATCCACTACCTGCGCAAGGAGGATTCCGAGAGCCACGACATCCTGCTCTGCATCCAGACCAATAAAAAGCTGAGCGACCAGGACCGCATCCGCTTCGGGTCGCAGGAGTTCTATTTCAAATCGGGCGCTGAGATGGCCGAGCTGTTCAAGGAAGTTCCCGAGGCTCTCGAGAACACGACCCGTATCGCCTCGCAATGCCATTTTGACTTTCCCTCGGGCGGCCACTTCCTCCCTCAGTTCAAGGCCCCCGACGATATGCCGCTTGATGAATACCTAGCTTTCGTGGCCAAGGAAGGCTTCAAGTTCCGCCGGGAAGAGCTCCAGCCGAAGTGGGAGAGGGGCGAGCTGGCCCATCCCCCGGAGGATTACCAAAAACGGCTGGACCGCGAGCTCAGGCTGGTCAGCCAGATGGGCTTCGAGGGTTACTTCCTGATCGTCTGGGACCTCATACAGACGGCCCGGTCGAGGGATATCCCGGTCGGCCCCGGCCGCGGGTCGGCCGCGGGAAGCTTCCTGGCCTACTGCCTCGGCATCACCGAGGTCGACCCCCTCGAGTACGACCTCCTGTTCGAGCGCTTCCTCAACCCCGAACGCATCAGCCTGCCCGACATCGACATCGATTTCTGCGCCCGGCGCCGGGGTGAGGTCATCGAATACGTAACGAACAAGTACGGCCGCGAGAACGTCTCCCAGATCATCACCTTCGGGACGATGGCCGCCCGGGCGGCCATCCGGGACGTCGGACGCGTGCTGGAGGTCCCCCTTCCGGAAGTGGACCGGATCGCCAAGATGATCCCGCCCGTCGGCCCGGATGCGACCATCGACGGCGCCCTGGAGAAAATCCCCCAGCTCCGGGAGCTCCGCGACAAGAACGCCAAGATCGCCCACCTGCTGGCCGTGGCCCGGAACCTGGAAGGCCAGGTGCGGCATCCTTCCATCCACGCCGCCGGCATCGTCATCACGCCCCGTCCCCTCGTCGAGTTTATGCCTCTCTATCAGTCGGTCAAGGGAGAGATCACGAGCCAGTTTGCGATGGGGGACATCGAGACCATCGGCCTGCTCAAGATGGACCTCCTGGGCCTGCGCAACCTGACGGTCATCCGGGATACTATCGAACTCGTCGGGACGAACCTGGGCGAGAAAGTGGACCTCAAGACCATGCCGCTTGATGATGCGGCCACCTTCGCCCTCTTCCAGGCCGGAACGACCGACGGCGTCTTCCAGTTCGAAAGCTCGGGCATGAAGGACCTCCTGCGCAATTACAGGCCGGAAAGCTTCCGCGACCTCACCGCCCTGAACGCCCTTTACAGGCCCGGCCCGCTCAACAGCGGCATGACGGCCGAGTTTGTCAAGCGGAAGAACCATCCCGACCAGATTGCCTAT
>CAYGXD010000191.1:0-5796 GCA_964353705.1 uncultured Eubacteriales bacterium
TTCTCTACTCCGCTCAACCGAATGCCGGGATGTACTTTTCAGAGGATCCCGCGAATAAGGGCGAGTCTATCGTTTACACATACGGGGCCGGGGAGATGAAGGCGAACTGGCTTCCCCTATACGTAGATTATAACGATAAATTCTCATCCGAGATGATCGTCTCTGTGCCTCCTCCCTATTCCGCCGTTTCCAACGGAAAACTGGTTGATGTCCAAGGGCGGGAAAACGGAGACCGGACGTTTCACTGGAAACAAGACCTGCCGCATTCTCAGTATCTCATCGCGCTCTTTATCGGAGAATTTGAAAAAAGGGAATTGGAGCCGGCATTAAGGACGATTCCTGTAGGCTACTGGGTGCCCAAAGGCCGTTTGGAGGAAGGGGCCTATGCCTTCCGCAATACCACGAAAATGGTGGAGTTCTTTTCCCGGAGGTTCAATTACCCATATCCCTGGGACAAGTACGATCAGATCGCCATACCCGATCACGGCCCCGGAGCAATGGAAAACACGTCGATTACGGGGCATCGGATTTCTCTATTGAGAAAGGAACATACCCCGGCCAACGTGGGAACTCCGGACTTCGATGGTTATCACTCCGTCTGGACCGCGGAAAACCTGATCTCTCATGAACTGGCCCACAGTTGGTTCGGAAACAACCTCACCTGCCGCAGTATCAATTATCTCTGGCTGAATGAAAGTTTCGCGACCTACTGTCATCTGCTCTGGGATGAAGAATCACTCGGCCGGGAAACCTTTGATCTCGACAGGCAGGTGGCGCTCGACCAGTACCTGGCTTATGAGAAGGAAAGCCATATCATCCGTCCTTTGGAGTATGCCTATTATGACACGATTTCGGACATGTATACTTCTCAGATCACCTACCTCAAAGGAGCGATCGTCCTCCATACGCTAAGAAAAATCCTGGGAGATGAGGACTTTTTTCAGGCCTTGGGCTATTATCTTCATAAGCACGAATATTCCAGCGTGGTCAGCTCGGACTTCCAAACGGCCATTGAAGATTCTGTAGGAAAGAACCTGGACTGGTTCTTCAACGATTGGGTTTACGGCGGCGGACACCCCATATATGAAGTCTCCTACTCGTTTCTCAAGGGCCGTAATCTCATCGATCTCTCGGTCAGCCAAGTCCAACCCATCGTCAAAGGCCAGGACCTGTTCACTTTGCCCGTTGAGATCACCATGGTCACCTCAAAGGGAGAAAAGAAAGAAACCATCTGGGTGAAAAGCAGGTCAGACCGATTCCTGCTGCCCTGTGAGGCTGACCCTTTGATGGTGAGTTTTGACGGCAGCGGAGCGCTGGTAACCGAAGTCCGTTTCGATAAATCGCTCGATGAATTGATCTATCAGGTCCTTCATGATGGGATCCCGGGACGTATCTGGGCCATGAGAGAGATAGCCCGCCTCTTTCCGATCCAGCAGAAAACGGCTCAAACATTTTCGGATATCCTCTCCCAGGAATACTTCTGGGGTTTAAAAGCGGAGGCCGCACTTCTCCTGGGGAAGCTCCGGACTCCGGAGGCTGAAAACATTCTCCTGAAGGCCTTGGCATCCGCCGATCACCGGATCCGGAAGGCCGCTGCCCTGGCGCTGCCCAATTTCAGAAAGGATTTCGCCCAAAAGGCCCTGAAAGATGTCATCTTGAAGGACCCGCATACGGATGTGGTCGCGACGGCGATCGTCTCCCTGGCCAAAGCAGATCCCACCGGGAGCAGGGATTTTATCCGCGGTCAGTTGAATCGTCCCGCCTGGTATAACCAGATCGAAATGGCCTGTCTGAATGCTTTTGAAATTCTGGGAGACAAAAGGCTGGTCCCCGACATTGAAAAATTCACTCCCGATGAGAACTCCGACCACCTCCAGATAGCCGCCCTGGCGGCTTGGAGGTCGTGTGCTCCGGACGACCAAAGGCTTCATCATATACTGATGGATTATGCGGAATCCGGCAAGTATACGGTGAAATGGTACGCCATACGGTCTTTGGGGAGCCTCCTGATTGAAGAGGCCGTGCCCGTCTTGGAAAAGATATCCAGGGAATCCGGGGATAACGATATGCGGGCTAGGGCGGAAGAGGCGCTATCCCGGATCAATAGAGTCGTTGAATCCAAAAATAATTAATTCCGCCTTCGGTTGTTCTTCGGCCGGAACCCTGACCGCTAATGATGGTCCCGTGGGATGGTCTCTTTCCAGGTCTTTTCTTTGACCGTTTTCCCGTTCTCCAGCACGCGCCGCGTGTACGTGTAATAGAAGTTCGTGCGGTCACTGATGAACGAAAGATCCCCTTCCACCGTCACCGTTCGACCTTCGAGCTCAATTAGATAGCGGCTCGTGCCCGTGATTCCGGCTCTGGCGGGGTCGTCATCCTGCGCCTCATGGACCATATTCTCCCAATACTTGATCGTCCCCCAAGGATAGACCGAGCCGCTCGTCCCCGACGCGACGACGCGTGTTTTTGATGTCATCAGACTGCGCTCAAGGCTCTTGGTTTCCGCATAGCCGGAGTCGGTTTCTTCGCCGACCTTCACGTGACCATAACCCGGCAGTTCCGGATTCTTGGCTGGAGGGAGGAATTCAGGGCCTTTCCGGTCGGACTGAGGCACTGCCGGTAACACGATATGGGAGGCCATGGCGCCATCCACGTGCAATGTCGTGGTCATCGCGAAGGGTGTCGGCCAGATCATCGGCCAGAGGGCGTTATTGACAGCCAGACGGATGCGATGCCCTTTGGGGAAGACCCACGAGGTGAAATGCAGGTTGAATTCCAGCTTATAAACCTGGCCGGGCACCAGTGCTTCCGGTTCTTCTGAAGACTTCCGCTGGGCGCCGCTGATTCCGCCTCCGGCCACCTGGGTGACGGTTCCGTCGGGCGCGATGTCGGAGATCCGCACGATCCAATCGGCCAGGGGCGCATCCGCCGATACGTTCAAGATCGCCCTCGGAAAGCCGAGGATCTCCAGGTTTTGATCCAATGGGTCGGAATCATAGACCAGACAGTAGGCGTCTGTGCCGCGCTGATCCCAGGGAAAATCCCCCCACCAATTGACGTTGCCCGAGGCCTCGATTCCGATCGTGGGAAGATATCGGAGCTCATGGGTTTGTCCGTCGATCCCGGCCGATGGACGGCTCGATAAAGTGTGATCCGCGTGCGCATACAGGTCCAGCTTTTCCGTGCGGCCGATCGGCCAGCCGTCTTCCCAGCGCCACCGGCCCGGCACTTTGTCGATCAGCCCGGGCGGATGCCAGTCGCGAACATAGACGGCGAACCGGGGTTCATCCATGATGCCTGTAGCCTCTCCCTTCAACCAGTAATCGAACCAGCGGACGGCCTCGCGGCGCCACTCTATCCCGGGCTCCGGATAGGACCAGTTCGGCCAGGCATGGGCCCAGGGACCCACAATGCCCTTGACCGGAGCAGCCAGCTTTTCGAGCATCCGGGGCACGCTGTCACGATAGCCGTCGTACCATCCTCCGATCACAAATGTCGGCACGCGGATGCTGGAGTAATCGGAATCGAGCGAGGCCCGGTTCCAGAAAGGACCGTCCCGCTGCTGGCGTTTGTATTTGAGCAGGAAGGGTTCCGTGTCAAAGCGCTCCCGAAAATAGGCCTCATCGACGACATAATCCGGCGGCGCGGGCATAACATTGGCCACATCCAGACCGAATTCGTAGGAATCGACGTGCATCATTCCATCGATATAGTGAACATCGTCGCGAAACAGATCGTCGGTCCCCATGATAGCGACAATGGCTTTGAGCGCCGGCGGATTGCGCATCGCCGTCTGGATGGAGTTGAACGCTCCCCAGGAGAGGCCGAACATGCCGACTTTGCCTGTGGACCAGGCCTGTTTTGACAGCCAGTCGATGATCGCCTCTCCATCATTCAGTTCCTGATCGGTATATTCACAATCGATCAATGAACCTTCGCTCGTGCCCGTCCCGCGGATGTCTACGCGCGCGACAATGTAGCCCCGCCGGATGAAGTAGGAGAACAGCCCGAATTGGCTGTTGCGGCTTTCATCTTTGCGGTAAGGCAGATATTCAAGCAGAACAGGGAATCTTGCCGAGGCCTCCCGATCGGCCGGCAGGAAAAGGCTCGCGGCCAGTCTTATCCCGTCGGGCATCGAGATCCAGATCTCTTTGACCTCGATCCCCTCATGCGTGACGTTGGGAAGCCTTGACTGGCTGCCGGCAGCTATTGGGACGACGAGCCACAGGAGTGTCAGCCCGACCCATAGACTTCGTCTCATCCGGGGGACCAAAAGAATTGACTTTTCGGTTGGGGCCATTCTCCCTCCTCCGGAGGCCATGTCTCCACTCTCAGCCGCCGCCGGGGCCATCATACAGTGAAAAAACGGACTCCGTCAAAAGGAATCCGCGGCGGGACGAGAAGCTTGAAAACTTTTTTTCCTGGCCCTCCTTTTTAATATTTTCCAAAAGATGTATTGTCATGGATAATTGAACGACTGGCTGGGCTTTTTGGAGTTATGGCGGCTTACGAAAATCTCCGGCGGTCAGAGAGGAGGCTCCCGATGAAGACGGTCAAATTGGCCTTGATCGGTTTACTTTTTTTGGCGTTGATCCAATGCCGCAATGGCTCTCCCGGAGAGGCAGCTGACCTGGTTCTCATCCATGGGAACATCATGACTGTGGATGCAAACAATCCCCGGGCGGAAGCCTTGGCCGTCAAAGGGGACCGCCTCGTTGCCGTGGGATCAGATAAGAAGATAACGCGATATATTGACAAAAAAGGGACCAAAATCGTCGATCTTCAAGGGAAGCTGGCTCTGCCGGGGTTTAACGACAGCCATGTCCATTTTGTCTATGGCGGGCATGCTTTGATGTCCATATCTTTGGATGGCGTCACCTCTTTCGAGGAAATACAACGCCGGGTTCAAGAAAAGGTTCAATCCAAAAATGAGGGGGAGTGGATTTCGGGGAGAGGCTGGGATCAGGAAATATTGCCCGGAAAAAAATGGCCGGACAAAGAGCTCCTCGATGAAGTCGCCCCCAATAATCCCGTCACCCTGAGCCGGATCTGCGGGCACTGCACCTTGGTCAACAGCTATGTCCTGAGAATTTCGGGAATCACAAAACATACTCCCAACCCTCCGGGAGGAGTCATAGTCAAAGATCCTGTTACGGGTGAACCCACGGGAATTCTGCACGAGAAGGCCATGGATCTCATTAAGCGGCCCCACCTTTCGGCTGAAGAATCTCACGATCTGGATAGGAAGGCTGTTCTTTTAGCCATGAAAGAAGCGGTCCGATTCGGGGTGACGAGCATCCATGATCTGGACGCGAAAATTGAAGTTTTTAAAGAACTTCTCGATGAAGGCGGGCTTACGGTGAGGGTGTATGCCGGAGAAGCGCTTGAACCTTCAGCCCAAAAATTGCAGGAATACAAAGAATGGAAGCAGCAACTCATAGATAAAGATCATCTGTTAAGATTCGGTATCATTAAAGGCTTTATCGACGGATCACTCGGTTCCTCGTCCGCTTTGCTGGCCGCGCCTTATAAGAACAAACCTTCGACTTCGGGGATCAGACTCATGATGCAGGAGGAGCTCAATGGGATTGTGGCCCTGTACGATAAGGAGAATTTCCAGATCGGCATCCATGCCATAGGGGACGAAGGCAGCCGGATGGTCCTCAACGCTTACGAGGAAGCGATAAGAAGAAACGGCCGAAAAGACTCCCGGCACCGGATCGAGCACGCGACCGTCGTCCTTCCTGAGGATGTTCCCCGGTTTAGTGCTTTAGGCGTTATTGGTTCCGTCCAGCC
>CAYGXD010000192.1:0-5775 GCA_964353705.1 uncultured Eubacteriales bacterium
CTTCGATATATTTTTCGAGATAGACGGACTCATCACCAAACGCCGCCTTGGCTTCGCGCTGGCCACCCTCGAGGCCCGCCCGAAGTTCCTCCTCCGAGGAGACGATCCTCATCCCCTTGCCGCCGCCCCCGGCGGAAGCCTTGATCATCACTGGGTAGCCGATTTTACGCGCCTCGGCCCCGTATTCAGCAAACCCGGCGGCGACGCTCTTCATGCCGGGGATGATCTGGATCCCCGCTTTTTCCATCGTCTGCCGGGCCCGGATCTTGTCCCCGACGAGCTCCAGAGCCCGGGAATTGGGACCGATAAACACGATTCCGGCTTTCTCCGATCGGCGGGCAAATTCCGGATTCTCGGCCAGAAAGCCATATCCGGGATGGATGGCTTCAGCTCCGGACTTTTGGGCCGCATCGATGATCCTATCCATGTTCAAATAGCTTTCGACCGCGGGCGCGGGCCCAATAGCAATGGCCTCGTCGGCCAGCTGGACATGAAGACCGGCCCGGTCGGCTTCGGAGTAAACGGCGATAGAGGCGATCCCCATCTCCCGGCAGGCCCGGATGATGCGGCAGGCGATCTCGCCGCGGTTGGCCACTAAAATTTTCTTGAACATGATCTTATTCTTTTGCCCATCTGGGCTTTCTTTTTTCGAGGAAAGCAGCCATGCCCTCCTGCCCTTCCGGGCTGACCCGGAGGCCGGCGATCATCTCGGCCGTATAGCCCTTGGCCTCGTCCAGGCTCATGGCCGGAATCCTCTGCAGGAGCTCCTTGCACTTGGCGATCGCTTCGGGGCCGGAGCTCAGGAGAAGATGAGCGACCTCCGCAACCTTCTCATCCAGCGCCTCGTGAGCGGCCACCTTATTGACCAGGCCGATCTCCAAAGCGCGGTGCGCATCGAACCTCTCCCCAGTCAGGAAAAGCTCCCGCGCCGCGCTCTCGCCGATCCGCCGGATGACGTACGGGCCGATGGCGGCCGGAATGAGGCCGATCTTGACTTCACTCAGTCCGAACCTGGCTCTCTCCGAGGCGATGACGATATCACAGGCCGAAAAAAGCCCGGTGCCGCCGCCGATAACCGCTCCGTTGATGCGGGCGATCGTCGGCTTGGGCAGAGTGTAGATCGAGTGCAGCAGTTCAGCGATTTCTCTCGATTCCCGGAGGTTTTGCTCATAGGAGAAGCGTATGATCTCCCGCATCCAGTTGAGGTCGGCGCCGGCGCAGAAGGATTCCCCGGCGCCCGTCAGAACGACCAGGCGGATATCCGCATCTTTACGGCCCTCATCGAAAGCGGCGGCCAGCTCCCGGATCATCGTGGAATTGAAGGCGTTGTGAACCTGGGGCCGGTTCATGGTGAGACGCAGGATCTTCCCTTCTTTGGCGGCGATGATGGTCGCAAACCCCTGATCGGCCATCGGTCACATCCTGAAGATCCCGACCTTGTAGTCCGGGATGGGCGCGTTCAGGCTCATTGATATTCCCAAGGCCAGCGCTTCCCGCGTCTCCAGGGGGTCGATGATCCCGTCGTCCCAGAGGCGGGCCGTGCTGAAATAGGGACTCGCCTCCTCATCGTATTTATCGAGGATGGGCTGCATCAGCTTTTGCTTCTCCTCGTCGGTCATCTTGACGCCCTGCTCCTGGAGACGCTTCACCTTGACGGTGACGAGGACGTTGGCGGCCTGTTCCCCTCCCATGACGCTGATCCGGGCATTGGGCCACATCCAGAGGAGGCGCGGACCGTAGGCGCGGCCGCACATGGCGTAGTTTCCGGCCCCGTAGGAGCCGCCCACTATAACCGTGAACTTGGGGACGTCGGCGTTGGCTACGGCATGGACCAGCTTGGCGCCGTCCCTGGCGATACCGCCGTGCTCATACTGCTTCCCGACGATGAACCCGGTGATATTCTGGAGGAAAAGGAGCGGCACTTTGCGCATGGCGCACAGAGTGACGAAATGGGCGCCCTTGAGTGAGCTCTGGGAGAAGAGGACGCCGTTGTTGGCCAGGATCCCCACCGGATAGCCCATGATGCGGGCGAACCCGCAGACCAGGGTCTGGGCGTAGAGTTCCTTAAACTCCTGGAAGCGGGAGCCGTCCACCAGGCGGGCGATGATCTCTCTGATATCAAATGCTTTTCGCAGGTCGCGCGGGAGGATGCCGTAAATCTCCCGCGGATCATAGGCCGGGTCTTCGGGGGCGGCCATGGCCAGAGGAAATTTCCTGGCGGGGTCCAAAGTCTCGACGATGTTGCGGGCGATCTGAAGGGCATGTTCGTCATCGTAGGCGTAGTAATCGGAGACGCCGGAGATGCGGCAATGGACATCGGCCCCGCCCAGGTCCTCGTCCGATACCTCCTCGCCCGTGGCGGCCTTGACAAGAGGCGGGCCGCCGATGAAGATCGTACCCTGGTGTCTGACGATCACCGTCTCGTCGCTCATGGCCGGGACGTAGGCGCCGCCGGCGGTGCAGGACCCCATGACGATGGAAATCTGCGGGATACCCAAGGCCGAGAGCCGGGCCTGGTTATAGAAAATGCGGCCGAAGTGCTCTTTGTCCGGGAACGTCCCGCTCTGGTGAGGCAGGAAAATGCCACCGGAGTCGACCAGGTAGATGCAGGGAAGCCTGTTCTCCATGGCCACTTCCTGCGCCCGGATGTGCTTTTTAATGGTCATCGGGAAATAGGTCCCGCCCTTGACCGTGGCGTCGTTCGCGACGATGAGGACTTCCCGGCCGTGGACAACGCCGATTCCGGTGACCATGCTGGCTCCCGGAGCCTCGTCGTCGTACATGCCGTTGGCGGCCTGCGGGCTCAGCTCCAGGAACGGGGTGTTTCGGTCGAAGAGCCGGTCCAGGCGCTCCCGGACGAGGAGCTTTTTCCGGGACTTGTGAAGCTCCCGGTACTTGGGCGGTCCCCCTTCCTTTGCCTTGGCCAGCCTCTCCCGGAAGTCGGCCACAACTTTCTTTATATGTTCAACGTTTTCCTTATACTCCGGGCTCTGCGTGTCGACCTTGCTTTCGATCTTGAACATGGATCACTCGGGAACGAATTTATAGCCGTAGTAGATGACTCCGGCTTCGCCCTCCTCGTAGATTTTCCGGAACTCGATCTTGACCCTCCGGCCGATCTTCAGTTCTTCGAAAGCGCAGTCCACGATCTGTCCGGTCAGCCGGACGCCGTCGTCGAGCTCGACGATGCCCACGGCGTAGGGAGCCTGGTCGGAAAACGGGTGCGGCGGAACGCGAATGATCGTGTAGGTCACGATCTTGCCGGCGTCGGCCAGGATGATCGTCTCGAAAACCCGGGATTGGCAGCGCGGGCAGACCAGCCGGGGCGGGAACGCGATAAACCCGCAATTCTTGCACTTGGCCGCTTCCAGCCGGTATCTCTGAGGAATCTCTCTCCAGTATCTCGATGGTGTCGGCATCGTGTTCCTCCTAGCTTCTCTCGAAGATATGGACGATCGAGCTCCCGCCGCTTCCGCCCATGTTCTGGGTCAACCCGACCCTGGCCCCTTTGACCTGGCGGGGACCGGCCTCTTCCCGGAGCTGTTTGACGACCTCGATAGCCTGGGCCACTCCCGTCGCGCCGACGGGGTGCCCTTTGGCTTTCAACCCGCCGCTGGTGTTGATCGGGATTTTCCCATGGAGTGAGGTCAGCCCCTCCTCGACCGCCTTGCCCCCCTTCCCTTTTTCCACCAAGCCCAGCGCCTCCATGACACAGATCTCGGCGATGGTGAAGCAGTCGTGGACCTCGATCACATTGATGTCCTCGGGCTTCTTGCCGGCCATGGCATAGGCCTTCTTCGCCGCCAGGTAGGTGGATTCGATCCAGGTGATCTCCCGGCGCGAGCTGAGGGCGATCGTATCCGTGGCCATGCCGCTGGCGGTGATCCTGACAACCGGCTTCTTGAGCTTCTTGGCCAGCTCCACCGGGCAGAGGATGAGAGCGGCGGCCCCATCCGTGATCGGCGAGCAGTCCAGGATGTGGAGCGGATCAGCGACCATGACGGAGCTGAGGACGGCCTCAACGCAGGTTTTGAAAGGATACTGGGCCAATGGATTGAGCGAGCCGTTGTCATGGTTCTTGACCGCCACCATGGCCAGCTGCTCTCTGGTCGTGCCGTATTTTTCCATGTGGGCCCGGGCCATAAGGGCATAGAGTCCGGGAAAAGTTATCCCGTGATAACACTCGTACTCCTGGTCGGCGGCCGTGCCGAGCGCGTAGGTGGCCTCATTACCGTTGACATCGGTCATCTTCTCGACCCCTCCGACGAGGACAACATCGGACATGCCCGAGGCGACTTCGATATATCCCATCCGAAGGGCCAGTCCGCCGGACGCACAGGCCGACTCGACACGGGCCGCCGGAACAGGGACCTGACCCAGATAATCGGCCAGGAGCGAGGAGAGATGCTCCTGCCCTACGAACAGCCCGCTGGACATGCAGCCGACGATGAGCGAATCGATCTTGTCTACGCCGGCATCATCCAGGGCCAGGATGGCGGCTTCCGTGAATACCTGGCGGAGCGACTTCTCCCAGAGCTCCCCCCACTTATTCATTCCTACCCCAATGACAGCGACTTCTCTCATGGTTTCCTCCTAATCCGCCTTCCGGATCTTGTGGCGGAACTTGGCATAGGCCCCGTACTCCAGGTAGTTCCTGTTCTTGTCGAGGAGCTCCCGCGTCTTGGGGGCGAGGTCCCTGACCTCGTTGATCCGGTCGGTCACCTTGAGGACAAAGCCGTCGCTCCCGGCTCCTGAGCCGTAGGAAACCAGAAGCACGAGGTCTCCGGGCTTGGATATATCCAGGGTCGCGGTCAGCCCGAGGGGCGAGGAGCCGGAATAGGTGTTTCCTAGCTTGTTGACGAGCCAGCCCGGCTCGATCTGTTTCTTGGCGAACCCCAGGATCTCACCCACCCGGAGGGGGAATTTGCCGTTCGGCTGGTGGAAAATGACGTACTGGAAGTCGGCAGGTTTCAGGCCGGCCTTGTTCATGATCCCCCTGGCGGCGCCGGTGATGTGTTTGAAGTAAGCCGGGTCGCCGGTGAAGCGGCCGCCGTGCTGGGGATAGTACTGGTATTCGCGGCGCCAGAAGTCCGGAGTGTCGGTGGTGTAGGAATAGGTCTCCAGCACTTCGGCCACGACTTTTTCCCGGCCGAAGATGAAGGCGGCGGCGCCGGCCGCGGCCGTGTATTCCAGGGCATCGCCGGGAGCTCCCTGGGAGGTATCCGCTCCTACGCCAAGGCCGTATTTGATCAAGCCGGCCTTGACAAGCCCATAGGCGACGAACATCCCTTCGGTCCCCGCCTTGCAGGCGAATTCAAAATCGGCCGTGTGGACCTCGGGGGTGGCTCCGATGGCCTCGGCCAGGACCGTGCCGCTGGGCTTGACGGCATAGGGATGGGACTCGGACCCGATATAAACGGCGCCGATTTCCCTGGGATTGATGCCGGCCCTCTTCAGGGCGCACTTGGTGGCCTCGACGGACATCGTGATCGTGTCCTGGTCGGGCGAGGGGACGGATTTCTCCTCGACTAAAAGCCCTTTCCTGTAGCTTGGCGCGTCGGCGCCCCAGACTTTGGCGATTTCTTCAACCTTGATCCGGTTGCGGGGGATGTTGGCTCCGTAGCCGATGATACCCTCCATGCGTTTCCTCCCTGGCGTTGGATTAAAATAATTCTTTCTAAAGAAAAATCATCCTGGCATATCTTTATCCTTTAGTCAAGGCAGTTGTTTATGGAATTGCGGCCTAAAATTCATTAGAATGGAAGGAACTTTCGA
>CAYGXD010000193.1:0-3915 GCA_964353705.1 uncultured Eubacteriales bacterium
CTTCCCCTCCGAGTTGATTTCGGAGAGGGATTATCGAGACGGGACACTAGGCCGCATCAGCCGTTTATGCAACCAGACAAGCGTCCGGAAAAAGAGGGCCTGTTTTTGGCCGCGGAAAGGACGGACAGTTCCATTATAAGGAACTGATCTCCTTAGGTCGGGGACGACTACCCTCTCTTTGAAAGCGGCGACGACCGCCGGGTCGCGGACCACAGCGACTATCTCCTGGTAGATGGAGCCGCTGAAAGAATCGAAATTGGCCGAGCCCATGATGAGCTCCCGGCCGTCCACCAGGATAGCCTTGAGGTGGGTCAACCGTCCCGGGTAGAGGCGGAGATCGATCCCCGAGCGCCAGGCTTCCCAGGGTACGTAATGCCGCATCTGCGAAAAGTTGTTGACCTCGGAGGTCAGGAGGACCGTCGGGGGCCGTCCCGGCCCGATCTCACGCAGCCGGTCGAAAAAGGGCAGGGCGAAATAGGTGCTCTCGATGAAGATGCTCTCGCGGGCCGCCCGGAGGAGGTCGATAATAGGTTCGAACGACCGGGCGTTGGAGTAGCCATCCAAGAGATGAATATCGATCCCTGGGAATGACCGGACAAGGGACTGGTTTCGGCCCTCCCAAGTGGACACGAAGTCCGCCTCCAGGAACGACGCTATGTCGGGACGGTCGATCCGCAGCATCATATCGTGCCAGGCGAAATTGTGGTCGCTGAAATTGATGCCGCCGATGTAGGCGATCCGTCCGTCGATGACCACCAGTTTCTTATGGTTCCGGGCGAAAAAGCGCAGCCAGAACCGGCCGAAGGGATTGGTGATCCGGACACCGACTCCCCGGGCGGCGAATTCCCCGGCCAGGTCCTGAGTGGCCTGCCATTCCCGGCGCAGTCCCGGGTCCCTCCAGTTTTGCGGATAATAAATGAAGCGATCGCTGACGATGTAGCGGGAGACGGTATCGATAAGGACGCGCCGGTCGGGAGCGGCGGCGTCCATGATGGCACGCGCGATGCGGAGTCCGGATCGGTCGGCGTCGAAGGTCATCGCCTGGACATAGACCCGGCTACAGGCGCCGGAGATATCCTGGAGAAGTTGGGCCCTGAATTCATCAGAATCTATGAGAAGAAGGAAGCTCATGGGTTCATCCGCTGATCTAGCCGAACAGCCCCTTGAGGAGATGGGGGAAAAAGACGGTGACGGCGAAACGGAGAAACCGCCCCGCCAGGCCCCAGATGATGAATACCGCGAGAGGAACGCGGCAGATCCCCGAGGCGATGCTGACCACATAAAAAGGGGGTACGCCCAGAAAGGCGCTGGAAAAGAGGAACAGCCCGAGCCGGTGCTGCCATTGGGCCATCTTCGCCTGAACGGCCTGGAGTTTTTTGCCCGGCTTCCGGACGGAGATTTTCAGCACGCCGGCGCCGGCCAGGTACATCAGGGTTTTGGCCGTCATTTGACCGGCTGTCGCCAGCACGGTGATGGCCAGAGCCTGGGAACTGGGGGTTAGCGCCGCCACCCAAACCAGGTAGACTTCTAGGTTGACAACTGGAACAAATCCGCTAATGACACCGACAATATAGGTCGTGGGGTAGAGTCCGTAACGGCCGATTAGCTTTGTGAAGTCCATTATTTCCGGTTTCAGCGCTCAAGAGCATCCCGACGGGCAGATTATTATTCGGTGCGCCCTGGGAAAAGTCAAGCGCGCCCCGGGAGGGGAATAACCAACGAAAAGAGCTTTCAGATCGTCCGTTAAATCAGGGAACCCAGGTTGTTTCCAAGAGAGGAACCCGGGCCGGGCTGAAAGATATGCCTGAAGCTTGCCGACCGGCCATTGGGCCCGGTCCCCGGTATGATGGGTTTCCGGTCTTGCCGCTATTCAGGGCTTAGCGGAAGCCGTGACCACGACGTCGGGCGGACCTTGACAGCCGGCTGCCGCCAGCAGGGTCCACTCCTGACTCGACCGGAGAAGCTTGCAGAAACACCCCGAACAGGTAATGAAGTTGAATTCCAGAAAAGTCAGGGCCATGGCCGCCAGGAGGATTAGGATTTTTGTCTTGGCTTTCATCTGAATCTCCCTCCACCGTCCATTCCCTCATCCCTATATACGGTGGGGCCGCAACAAAGGTTCCATCAGGATTGCGCGCACCCTCAACCGAGCCGGTTTAATGGTATAATAAAAAAACCATGGCCAAGCTCCGCGAACAAACCGTGTTGTTGAAGGCGCTCTCTCGGAATATCCAGGTCCTCAAGGCCGGTCCTCGGATTAACTGGTTCCTGCTCCGATATCTGCGGAAGTTCAGGGTGCGTGAAGTCGGAGGGAACTTGATCGTCCACTCGCATCTTCCTCCAATAAACAGCCCGGCCTATAAACGTTTCATCGACGAACACCTCCTGGGAAGGACGGACGGGCCGTCTCATGCCCAGATCGGTGTGACCAACGCCTGCCCCCAGCGCTGTGCCTACTGTTATAACAAGGGACGTTCCGGCCGGGTCATGGACACGGCGACGATCAAACGCGTTATCGGGGAGTTGAAGCAAGCGGGGGTTTTTTGGCTGGGTCTCACCGGCGGAGAGCCTCTGCTCAATAGGGACCTTCCGGAGATAGTCGAAAGCGCCGCCGGGGAATGTGCGGTCAAGCTCTTCACGACGGGCTCCACTCTGACGCCTCAGCTCGCCTTAGACCTGAAGGCGGCCGGACTTTTCTCTGTCTCGGTCAGCCTGGACGACTGGAGGGAAGAAGAGCACGACCGGGCCCGGGGGACTCCGGGGGCATTCCGCGACGCGCTCCGGGCCATCGAGATATTTAAAAAGACCGCCGGCCTTCAGGTCGGGGTTTCGACCGTCCTTTCACGGGAGATGATCGTCCGGGACGAAGTCGAAACGCTGCTCACTTTTTTGAGCGGTTTGGGTATCCATGAGGCCTGGCTCAGCGAGGCTAAGCCCTCCGTCCAGGGATTCTGGAACAGCGATTTGGTGATTACCGAGGCGGAGCGCAAGAAGTTGGCGGCCCTTCAGGACCGCTATAACCGAAAGGGAGGGATGACCGTCAACTACCTCGGGCATTTTGAAGGACGCGAGCACTTCGGCTGTAACGCCGGGCACAAGATGGTCTATGTGGATTCCTTTGGTGAAGTGAGTCCCTGCGTATTTGTCCCCCTGACTTTCGGCAACGTGACGGAACGTCCGGTTGGGGATATCCTTGCCGAGATGAAGCGGCATTTCCCTTCCGACGAGAGCTGCTTCATCAACAGGAATTATTCTCTTCTCCAGAAGTACGGCCGCGGACGGATCCCTTTGGGAGCGGCTGAATCGGAAGAGCTGCTGGCTGAAGTGCGTTTTGGACCTTTGGCGAAATTTTTTGAAATTTTCTATAGTTAAGGATTCACCATGAAACTCTATCGGGCTGCGGCGCTTGTCCTGGCGTCCAGCTTCTTGTTTGTGGGAGCGCTCTTCTTGGCCGCCCCCGACGGTGTTCTTTCCTTTTTCAACCGGCTGTCCGGACTGTGGGGCCTGCCGGAAGTGCCGCTCGCGGGGCGTCCTTTCTTTCTTGTCCTGGCCTCCGGGTACATGTACCTGGTTTCGCTCCTGGCCTGGCTGATGTTCAAACATCCTGAAAACAGGATTTTTCCCTTGATTCTTGTCCACGGCAAGTCGGCTACAGCGCTTCTTTCTCTCGCTTTTTTCCTAGCGCAGCGGCCGTTCCTGATCTATCTGGTCAATTTCCTTGTCGACGGGCTGATCGCCGCCGGCGTTTGGTGGATATCGAGGACACGGAGACCCGGAAACCGATGAGCTTCCCCCTGGCGATGTTGGAGCTCTATTGCCCTGTCCCGCTCAAAAAGAGAGCCCTTCGCGATCTCTTCTCTGCCACGGCCCTCGCTTTCGGCGTTGAGCCGCCGCCGACGAGCGGCCTTTCTCTCG
>CAYGXD010000193.1:4015-5735 GCA_964353705.1 uncultured Eubacteriales bacterium
TTCAGCCGTTTTTACAACGGCCGAGTCTGCCGGCTGATCTCGGCTCTCGACGCGGGCGCCTATGCCGGCATGTCGGGCGGGGGAAAACTCGAGTTCAGCCAGAGGATCACCGAGGGCCACGACTGCTGCCGGGGCAGCCTGGTTTTCCCGGAAGGATCTTCATGAAAAAAGCGATCGTCGTGGGAAGCGGCGCCGGAGGCGCGGCCGCGGCCAACGAACTCCAGGGTGGGTTCGAGGTGACCGTAGTTGAGGCAGGAGGGGAGTTTCGGCCTTTTTCCCGCGACCTCTCCGCGGTGGCCAGATGGAAGAAACTCGGACTTCTTTTTGATGAGCGGATGATCAGCCTCCTTTTTCCCGCCATGCGGATTCTAAAGACCAAGGATATGGTCTTGGTCCGGGGCCAAGGGCAGGGCGGCACGACCACCATCTCCGCGGGAAACGCGCTGCGGTTGGACGGTGACCTTAGAAGACTGGGCATCGACCTGGATGAGGAGTTCGAGGCGATCAGACGGGAAATCCCGGTCTCGGTCGAGCATGAGCGGCATTGGCGGCCGGCTACCCGTCGCCTGTTCGATATCTGCCTCGACTTGGGGCTTTCTCCGCAGCCGCTGCCGAAAATGGGCGACTATGGACGCTGCCGGCATTGCGGCCGCTGTGTCCTTGGCTGTCCGGACGGAGTCAAATGGGACAGCCGGCGGTATTTGGATTCAGCCCTCGCCAAGGGCGCAAAGCTTATCAGCGGAGGCCGAGTTACCCGGGTCATTATTGAAAATGGGAAGGCCAAGGGCGTCGAATTCCGGACCGGCCGGCAGAAAAAGGCCCTGTCCGCTGACCTCGTCGTCCTGGCCGCCGGCGGGCTGGGAACGCCTCTTATACTCGAGAGAACGGGTATTCCCTACCGGCCGCGTCTGTTTGTCGATCCGGTCTTGTGTGTGGCCGCCGAATGGACAAACTCGGGACTGGACAAAGAGGTCTCCATGCCCTTTGTCGTGGAGAAAGACGGTTATATCATTTCTCCATATTTTGATTACTTGAGTTTCTTCTTCAACAGGCGGTGGCCTTGTCGGTCCGGAGATATCATGAGTCTTATGATCAAGTTGGCCGACCGGCCCGAGGGGAGCATATCCTCCCGGGGAATCAGGAAGACCTTGCATCCGGAGGACAAGGCCAAACTCGATGAAGGTGTTGCCTTGTGCCGACAGATACTTTCCCGGCTCGGGATCCCTGAAGAAAAAACCTTCCTGGGCACAATCAACGCCGGGCATCCCGGCGGCATGCTCCCTTTGACAGATCGGGAGGTCGCATCCTTTCATCCCACTGCCCTGCCGGAGAACGTCTATGTCGCGGACGCCTCCCTCTTTCCTAACTCATTGGGTAAGCCTCCTATTTTGACCATTATCGCCATGGCCAAACGAGTCGGCCGAATCTGCCGGGAACGATTGAACTGAATTCCGCCGGCTTCGGCAGGGTCGTTTCCTTCTTTGAGATTTAAGAAGATATGGTATAAATAGGATTCGAAAGAGGAAAGAATGACCTTCATCAGCGTTTTCAATGATGTTTTGGGACCGGTCATGCGGGGGCCGTCGAGCTCCCACACGGCCGGCTCTTATCGGATCGGCCGGATGGCCCGGTCGCTTCTCGGCGAGGAACCGGCCTCGGCCGTCTTCACGTTCGATCCGGAGGGCTCTTATTCCAAGACATACAAGGAGCAAGGGGCGGA
>CAYGXD010000194.1:0-5717 GCA_964353705.1 uncultured Eubacteriales bacterium
AGCGGCCTTTGTTCTGGACGACCTCGGCGAGGGCCTTGTCGATGCCCTGGGCGGGCCGGTAGGGACGGTGGGAGGACATGGCCTCCACAATGTCCGCCACGGTCAGGATCCGGGCTTCCTTGACGATCTGGTCGGAAGTCAGGCCCATCGGATATCCCGATCCGTCCAGCCGCTCATGGTGCTGCAGGACTATTTGAGCCACCGGCCAGGGGAACTTGATCGTCTTGAGTATGTCGAATCCGACCTGCGGATGGGTCTTGATAATCCCGTATTCGATGGCCGTTATCTGCCCCGGCTTGCTCAGGATCTCGGCCGGGACGTAGATCTTGCCGATGTCATGGATGTCGCCGGCGACACGGAGGCCCTCGACCTGAAATTCAGACATGCCCAGGTCCTGAGCGATGGCGCAGGACAGCTTGCTCACCCGGCGCTGATGGCCCGCCGTGTAGGGGTCGCGGATCTCGATCGTCAAGGCCATGGCCTGGATGGTCCCCTCCAGCGCCTCATGAAGCTTCTCCCAGCTCTCTTTGAGTTCCTTCTCGGCGCTTCTGCGGGCGGTGACGTCGCGGAAGACAAGGACGTGGCCGCTGGAATTGTGCCGGCCGTCGCTCATCGGCATGCTGGTTTCTTCGATCGAGAACTTTTTCCCGTTCCTGGCCCAGAGCACGATCTCGGGCTCATCTCCCTCGCGAGATACCACCGTCCGGAAGACCTCCCGGAGCGGCTGCTTAAGGGCCTCCTCGTGATGCCAGCCCGTCAGCCGTTCGGCCAAAGGGTTCATGAAGGAGATGACGCCGCTCTTGTCGGTGGCGATAACTCCGTCGCCAATGCTCTTGAGCAGCGTGGAAAGCCACTCCTCCCTCTCATGGAGCTTCATCCCCATGCGCGATTTGTAGTAGGCCATCTCGATGGCGATCTTGAGCTCGCGCTCGTCGAACGGCTTGAGGATGTAACCAAAAGCCTCGGTGAGCCTGGCGCGCTTCAGGGTGTGCTCGTCGGCATAGGCGGTGACATAGATGATCGGGATGCGGTAGGATTCCCAGATTTTTTCGGCGGCTGAGATCCCGTCTAAAGAGCCCTTGATGACGACATCCATGAGGACGAGGTCGGGCTGGGACTCGGCGGCCATCTCGATAGCCTGGTCGCCCGTGGAGGCGATGCCGCAGACTTCGTAGCCCTGGCTGACGGCCATGTTCTCGATATCCCGGGCCACCAGGCTTTCGTCCTCGACGATCAGGATCCGGATATTGTCCATGCCTAGCCGCTTTTTTTAAGGGGGACTTCTTTAAACCCGAGCCTGAACGTCGTGCCTTCCCGGCGGTCGAGCTCGAGCCGACCTTCGATCTGTTCGACGAGAGTGCTGATGATCTGCATGCCCAGGGATTCCGTCTTACGCAAGTCCAGCCCCTCCGGGATCCCCACGCCGTCGTCCCTGACCTGCAGCATGTACCCGTCTCCCGCCACCCGGTGGAGGTCGATCTCCAGCTGTCCCTTCCGGCCATCCGGGAAGCCGTGCTTCAGCGCGTTCGAAACGAGCTCATTGACGATCAAGCCGCAAGGGATGGCCGTGTTGATGTTCAGAAACACGAGTTCGGCGTCGATTTTCAGCTGGATGCGGGTGGAATCGGCCTGGTAGGAGTGGAAGAGGTGGATGGCGAGGTTGCGAAGATATTGGGAGAACTCGATGCGGGAGAGGTCGGTGGATTGGTAGAGGCGCTCATGGATGAGGGCCATGGAACGGATGCGGCGCTGGGATTCCTTGAACATCTCAAGGACGGCGGAGTCCTTGACGCGGCGGGACTGGAGGTTGAGGAGAGAAGAGATGACCTGCATGTTATTCTTGACCCTGTGGTGGACTTCTTTCAGGAGGACGTCCTTTTCCTGGAGCTGCGCTTTGATCTGGGCTTCCGCCCTTTTACGGTGGACGGTCATGGCCACCTGGTCGGAAACGAACTTGAGGATATTTTTTTCCTCTTCGCCGTAACGCACGCCTTCCGTGTATGTCTGGACGACGAGCACCCCGATGGTGTGGCCGTCGATGTTCAGCGGCACCCCCAGCCAGTCGATGGAAGGCGCGCCGACCAACTCAACTTCCCCGCTCTCCTCGAGCTGGGTGAACACTTCAGGTGAGGCGAGGAGGGGTTTTCCCGTCCTCAGGACATACTCGGTCAAGCCCCGGCCCGGTTTTCTGGGTTTATCAGGCTGGTCGACCTCGTCGACAAAATACGGGAAGCTCAGGAGGTCCGAGCTCTCGTCGTAGAGGGCGATATAGAAATTTCCCGCGGGCATCAGGTCGGCGATAACATGATGGATGGATTGGAAGAGTTCCTCCAGGTTGTCCGAGGAGATGGCCGCACCCGAGATCCGGAAGATTGAATCCTTGAGTTTCTCGGTCCGCCTTCTCTCGGTGGAATCGCGGATGATGACCAGGACCGCCGGCTTGTTCCGGTAGGGGATGAGACTGCTGTTGACTTCCACAAAAAGAAAATCGCCGTTCTTCCGGTGAAGGTGCAGCTCGTATTTGCTGGGGACGGGCTGCCCGTTCATACGGCCGGCGTAGACGTCTTGGACTCCTTGGATCTCTTCGTGGCGAAGGAAGTCGGCAAAGGGCCGGCCTGTGATCTCCGCAGGAGCGTAGCCTCCCATCTCGGCCAGCCGGGGGTTGGCGAATTGAATTATCTGATCCTGGATGATGGCGATCCCGTCGTTGGCGCTGTTGACGACGGTGCGGTATTTCTCCTCGCTCTCGCGCAGAGCTTCTTCGGATGGACTGCGGGTTTTTTCTTTCCGTTTTCTCCGGCTTGGGGTCTGCCCCCGAAAACTCGGGCTATTCTTTTTTAGGGGGGGCCTTTTTTTAGACGGCTCCGGTTGTTTGCCCATGGTTGTAGCCTCAGGGACTCATAGTGAGGCCGGGGGGTCCTAAAGGGAATAGCCGCGGGGTGTGAATCGAGGGGTGATTTTTGGGCGAAAAAAATCACCCCTAAGGGGGATGATAGGAAATCGGCGGTACTGGGTTTGAACCAGTCACCCCAATTTCGGCCCGATCTCTTTACTTGCCATTCCTATAGTAGATATCAAAATTGCCGGTTGTGGTGTCATACCAGACGACATGGATGGTCTTGCTTGAATCTATGGCTATGGCCGGGTAGCCGGACCAGCCCGAATTCCAGGTCAGCCTTTGAGTTGAGCCCCAGGTTGTCCCCCCGTTTGTGCTTCTCTTGTAAAAAATCTCCGCATTGCCGGGTGTATCGTCGTACCAGACGATGTGAATGGCGTTTCCCGAATCTATGGCCAGTTCCGGCTTTTCGGACCAGCCCGAATTCCAGGTCAGCCTTTGAGCCACGCCCCAGGTGGCACCTCCGCTTGCACTTTTTCTGAAATAGATCTCGGACTTGCCGGATGTTTCATCTTTCCAGACGACATAAATATTGTTGCCTGAATCCAGGGCTATGGCCGGGCTGGCCGAGTCGCCTAGGGTCCAAGTCAATCTTTTGCTCGCACCCCAGGTAGTGCCTCCGTCTGGACTTTTTTTGTAATAGATTTCAGCCGGACCGTTTGTGAAATCATGCCAGACGATGTGGATAGCGTTGCCTGAATCCGGGGCTATAGCCGGCGTATAAGAATGGCCCGAGGTCAAACTGACGTTTTTAGTCGCACTCCAGGTAGTGCCTCCGTCTGGACTTTTTTTGTAGTAGATCTCCGGAGCGCCGGGCGTGTAATCATGCCAGACGACGTGGATTTTATTGCTAGAATCTATGGTTATGGCCGGGCAATCGGAGGCGCCTGAAGTCCAGGTCAACCTCTGAATCTTGCTCCAGGTCGCTCCTCCATCCGGGCTTTGCTGGTAATAGATCTCGGCATTGCCGGGTGTGCCTTCCACCCAAACGACATGGATATCGTTATAGCAGTCTATCGCTATAGCGGGGCTCTCGGAGTAGGAGGAAGTCCAGGTCAGCCTTGTCGGGAGGCTCCAAGTTACGCCTCCGTTTGTGCTTCTCATGTAATAGATCTCATTATTACCCGGTGTGTCATCAAACAAGACGACATGGATATTGTTATATGAATCCACCGCAATGGCCGGGTACTTGGATTCGCCCGGAGTCCAGGTCAGTTTTTTAACGGTACCCCAGCCGGCTTGGGATACCTGAGCCGAAAAGAATAATCCCAGAAATAGAATCACGAGCGTAAGGCGCTTCATCTCACCCTCCTCCATAGCATCATGTTATCAATAGGCGTTGGTTGTTTAAAATGGAAACTCCCCCTGACTTCCATAATAACCTGGCCCTCTATCTACTCTAAGATATATGCCTCGAGGGAAGACGAAGTCAAGGGTAATATGCAGACAGACCTATCCGCGTGGAACAACTGCGTAATAAGAGGCGCCGAAATCAGCTTAAATCTGACTGATAGCGCATCAGAGGAAAACATTGGAAAAACACAGATTTCAGCCGAAGCGCACTTAAAAGTCTGCTTGAATCGTATGAACCTGCCCTAGCCGTCTCGGTCAATAAGGTAGGGTCTGAATAATGTTGGCGCTTCGGTGGAAATAGTAAGCTGAATTCCCAAGGTCATGGTAAACAGATTTCCCCTGGTGGCGGTAAACAGAAATCCCATGGTCATGGTAAATGGAAATCCCATTTTCTTCTGACTCCTGTAAGGTTGGGAAAAACCTTACAGGAGACGGGATGATCGACAATACCCATAAATTGCGGCGGAGCCGTATGACCGACAGTAGAGAAGGCTAATGATCGGATACCGACCAGGATGGATAAGGTAGTCTGACCGATATTTAATCAGACAGCGTGTGCCAAATGATGTTCGTTCGGTGATGCCCTATTTCTGGGCTATCCTCATATGTGGTCAAAACGTTCGCCTATGGCTAGCTCATTAAGCCCAGGGTCTAACTCGGAAAGCCTCTTACTCGAGGCCAGAATACAGGCGATAAAGAACCCGAGGAAGCTTCCAACCATTAAACTAGCGATGCTAACCCACATTCTATTTCTCCTTCCATTAGAATCAAGTTTCGCCTGCCCCCCAATAGGAACTGAATATCCAAGGTCCTGTCCGGCATTTTTCACTCTCGATACTAAGTCGCCAGGAATATGCTAGTTGGTCTCACCCTTTGAGGTGATTTGTGAATCTTTTTAGAAGCGGACTTGCCTTCGAGGTTATCCCGATAATGGTCTATTCCCCCCATATGCCGTCGTGAAGTACCGCATGTTTGGGCAGGGGCTTTCCCATGTTAGATTCGTGGACTGCATGTAGCTCTGCGTATTCCGGTGAATCTGGCCACCGATTCCGGCGTAAACTGGCCACCTATCGGAGCGAAGCGACGCCGGCTTTTCATTTTACCTCAGGGTGGCCGGCATGAGTCAACAGCGACTTCGTTTTCCTCATCGATTCTCCTCTGAGCTCCAGTCTATAGGCGTTGTGAACGATCCTGTCCATGACCGCATCCGAGAGCGTTGGATCGGCCATCCTCTCCTGCCATTCAGCGACGGGGATCTGGGTGGCCAGGATCGTTGAACTTCGTTTATACCGGTCGTCTATAATCTCCAGGACATCGTTGGTTTGGGCTTTCGATAGAGGACTGCGCAGCCAGTCGTCGATGATCAGCATCTGCGCTTTGGCCAGGGAGTTGAGGAACTTGGGCAGGGAGCCGTCGGCTTGAGAGAGGTTGATTTTTTGAAGCAGGCGCGACATCTGAAAATAGCGGA
>CAYGXD010000195.1:0-5666 GCA_964353705.1 uncultured Eubacteriales bacterium
CCGGGAAGGATCGTGAAGGCGACTTTCTCTCCATCGAACTTGCGCATTTCAAACGGAGGTTCCGCTGCGGTTCCTTCCTCGACGGGGTACCCGACCTCCCATTCGTTCTGGGAAGGGGGAACCTTTGAGGGGTCGGTCAAATACCTGCCGAAGGGCCGACCCGTCGTTTGAACCCTTTTATCCTTGAGATATTTCTCGAGCTTCCCGACCGCTTCCGAAAGATCGGCGAAATAACCGCGCATGGGCAGGACGACGGCCGTAAACGGTTTTGTCTCCTTGAAGGATATCTCCATGCCCGGGTAGCCTTCTTCCAGGCTAAATGCCGGGATCTGCAACTCCGTCTTCCACCAAAATTCTTTGCCTTCGAGCCCGCCCTTCCAGAATTCGAACGCAGGCGGAAAAGCGGGAATGTACCCGCGGTCCTTGATCGCCTGCGCAAACTTGGGCCAGACCTCATCGGTGGACTTAACGCCTTCGATCGTGGCACAGGCTATTTGCTGCTCGCTGACCTGAAGGATTTCGAGAGGGCCCTGGACTTTAGTCCCGGGCGGAATGGGATAGCCAGCCGCCCAGATGAATTCCTCCGGCTGGACTTCGTCGCTGTCGCTGAGATAGTATCCGAAGGGGGAACCCGTGGGCACGATGCCGGCATCATCCAGGAGTTTCTTCGCGCGGGAGACGATGCTCTCGAATTCGTTCAGCTCGCCGATCATCGGAAGGACTGCGGCATAGAGGCTGGGGCTCATTTTAATCTTGACGTCCAGCCGGAGTTCCTTGAGTCGGGCTTCCTCCATCGTCCGAAACTCCGGCTGTTTTTGCGGAACGGGCGGAATCCGCTCCTCAGAAGGTCTCCCCATCGGGAGAATTCCGGCCGTCATGACGACAGTCACAAGAACGACCGTTGCCGTGATGAGCTTGCGGTTCTCCCATGTCTTCTTTTCCAGCCATTTCAGGCGGACAACAAGCCGAAAGGGGTCCTCGAAGACACCCAGGAGACCCATCCCCGGCTCGACCGATTCGGTCAGTAGTTCCCTGGCCGTGCTCAGAAGGGTCTGGCGGTATTTCACGGTTTTTTCCTTTAAAAGGTTGGCGATGGTCAAATCACAGCAGACCTCCCGGACATGTTTCATCTGCCTTCGCGTCCAGATGAGAAGCGGGTTGAACCAATAGACGATTTGAAGCAGCAGGCACAGCCCGTGGAGCCACAGATCGCCGCGCTTCAGATGAGCAAGCTCGTGAAGCAGGACGTGTTCGGCGTCCTCCTCGGAGAGGGAATCCAGGTAGACGGCCGGCAAAAGGAGCACGGGGCGGAAGACCCCATAAACAGCGGGAGTTTTGGCTTCGTTGGAAAAGACGATGGCCGGAAGGCGCCCAAGTTTAAGGCGGTCCGCGGTCTTGACGAGGATTTCGTAGTACCAGACGGGAATAGTCTTTTTTTCAACTTGTTGCTTATGCCAGCGGCGAAGCCTGGTGATCCTATGCGCCAGCAGGCCGGTGAAGAAGGCTATGCCCAGGATCCAGACCATCATGGCCACGGCTGTCCATCCGAGCCTGGGACTGCCCGGGAGAGATGAGGAGCCGGTTGGCTGCGTTGTGGTCGTCTCCGTCCCGGACCGCAGGTCAGGACGCACGGATTTAATTTCGGAAGGTACGGAAGGCAGCTTGGCGATATCTTTTTCCTTCGGGGATTGAAAATGGACATCCAGACCTTGTTCCAGGCGGGCCTGGGCCAGGGGCTGCCATCGGGATATCAGACTGCTCGGAAGTGTCCAGGACGGGGGGATGAGGAGTTTGATGAGGATGAGAAGCCAGATGGCATACCGGACCTGGGGCCAGGCCCAGCGCCGGATGAAGAGGTCGATCGCCGAGATGATCAGGATGAGCAGGCTGACCTGCCAGATCATCGGGCCCATCCAGCCCCACCAGGACTGCGCGATTTGGTTGACTGCGTCGATCATTTTTTCGCTCCCTGATTGGCTTCTTCATTCTGAAGAATCTTGAGAAGTTCCCGGCGCTGCCTGGCCGAGAGCCTGCGTTCTTCGGCCAGGAAGTTGAGAAGGGGCTCAACTGTTCCGTCAAACGCTCGATCAAGCAGGGAGCGGAGTGCCGTGCGGCGGGCCTTTTTCAGGCTGACCAAAGGTTCGTAGACGCTGGTGTTTCCGAGCTTGCGCTCGCTGACCGCGCTCTTTACGATAAGCCTCGTCAGAAGAGTTTTAATCGTGGTGTAAGCCCATTGGACATTATCAGGTAGGTTTCCGGCGATTTCCCGGGCCGTCGCCGGATATCGTTTCCAGAGGGCATTCATGATTTGCCATTCCGCATCCGAGAGTTTCATCCGTTATCCTCCTTGCTACATCTATAGAAGATGTACGACAATTGTAGTAGATTGTCAAGTGAAAAATAAATATATTTTTCGTGGCGTCCTAGGGGAGGACATCTAGGGTATTCCACATGGCCGTCCCGACGGCGGATCCGGGCAAACCCCGAGCGGCGGCGATCCAGAAGACCTCCCGTAATTCAGGTGGAGCTAAGGTCTAAAATCCTTCGAGATTAAAGTCCTGCAGCGGAACGTATTTCAGCCCTTCTCTTTCACAAAGGAGGGCATTCCTCGAGGCTTCCTATAACAGCCCAAAAAGTTGAAAACCCGTGTCCAAATTGTGCGCAAAATATGTCAGGAATATCAAAACGTATCTAACGATATCGAAGTCCATCGAAACTCGAGAGCCCATGAAAACGGGCATTAATTATGGTAATTCATTTATTTGCTGCGCTTTACGTTTTTGCGCTGCTTCCTACACACGGGTAAAGTCACAGGTTCAAATCCTGTATCGCCCGCCGACGTGCTGCCAAAACGTCAACCTGATTCGAGTCCCCTCCTAACCTGACTTATTCATAAAAACGCCACGTTTTTTCTCCTTCTCGCTTTTTATAGAGCGTTTTTACCCTCCGGGCGAACCGATCCGGCCCCATCTGCTTCGTTCTTGGGGTTCGCAGTACTAAAAAGTACAGCTTCACCCCTCGGGCCTCGCATCTGAGGGCCGCCTCGATTCGTGAATAATTCAGGCTAATTGGCTAGGAGGGGTAGGGGTGGTTAATATCTCTAAAAAGGAGTCTGAAAGACGTTTTGGGGCTATCTATATAGAAACAGAGTCTTGGAAGCGTTTCGGTCTTGCGCAATCCCGCGACCCGGCAAAACCACGGCTGTGCCCAAAATTGTGCCTATTTTCGGGCCTGGGAGCCGGCCGACGACGTCATGGAGATGCCTTTCGCTTAAGTGAGAAAGGTCAGCGTCGCAGAGAGATAGTCGAAGACCTCGGTTCCCGCGATCGCGATTGCCTTCCGAAGATGGAACATCGCCCGCTCCTTACTGCCCGCAAACCGTGGCGGCCGAAAAACCCGTCGGCCGGACGAGGCGTTCGAGGATATCGCGGCGAAAGGCCTCGAAAAACGGTCTGAGATCATGTCCCGATGAGCGTGAGAGCCGCGCTTCTCCTCGCGAAATAATGATATTCCCGACGCCGGAAAGAAATCAAGAACACGCCTGTATGGGTTCAACTTGACATCCGCTGGCGCCGCAATCTATCATCCCCAGCGATGCGATGGGGAATACTTAGAATTATTAGCCTTCTGATTGCGGGCGCATTGCTGTTCGCCGTCCGGCTGACGGGCCGGCAGGACATGAGTGGGCCGTCGCAAACGAATTTCAGCGATATGCGCCTTGGCCTTTTTGTCCACTACACCTATGTAGGAAGGCCCTACCAGTGGGGCTGCACCAAGTGGTCAGATGGGTCGCCGGTGGCAAGCCTGGACGAACTGGCCGAAAACCTGGATGTACAGAATCTTGTAAGGACTGCGGCGGCCATGCGGGCCCAATACCTCCAGTTCACCACCTGGCACGCCAACATGAATGTCCTCTTTCCCAGCGTGGTGATGGCGCGGAGGCTGCCGGGGCATTGTTCACGGCGGGACGTGATTAGCGATTTGATCGAGGCCCTCCGGCCGACCGGTATCAAATTGATCCTGTACATCCACCCCAGCGACGGTCACGACTTCTCGCGTCAAGATCAGGACCGCGTGGGCTGGAATGACGCGCCGAATTTTGAACGATGGAACGACTTCGTGAACGAGGTGATTGCGGAGGTCGTTGACCGCTACGGCGGGGACGTCGCTGGATACTGGATTGACGGCGGGCTGCCGGCGCAGGTGGACCCGGCGCGGCTGCGGCAGACGGTCCTGAATCGCGCTCCGCAATCTTGGCTCATCCAGAACTCCGGCCTCAACCGGGCTTGCGTAGACTTCGGCGCCCACGAGGCCTTCGTCGAGCCCTATGCGGCCGCGGCGTGGCAGATGAACGCGGTCATCTCCGGCGAATGGTGGGCGAAGCAGGGGTTCCTGCGCATCAGCCCTGAGATGGCCCTGAAGTATACGGTCCTGCAGGCGGGTGTTCCGGGCAACGCGGGTGGTGTGGCGTGGTCGGTAGGTCCGCATCCCGGAGGGCGCTGGGAGACAGGCGTACCGGAGTTCGCCGAGCGCCTGGGGGAATATGTTCGACGAATTGAGACCGGCCTTTTCGGGACGCGTCCGAGCACCGCTTATCCGACGCCTGACGGGACGCCGCTGCGGTCTGCGCGAATCGTGGGGACGGAGTCGCAAAACGGCAAGACAACGGACCTGCACGTGCTGTGGCCGCCTCAAGGGAAGGATCTGGCCCTGCCTACACCGGCGGATGGGATGACATTCGTAGAAGCGGCGCTGCTGGGTGCCGGCGGAATTGCGCTGAGCCAGGACGCCAAAGGGGTAAGGTTGCGGCTTGGCGACGGCCAAGCATGGGACTTGGTCGATACGGTCGTCGTATTGAAATAGATCGCGGGCATGTCGGGAGAAATCGATGACGAAACACCGCCTTCTTTTTATTTCCAGTCTGCTGGCCGTTGCGGCCTTGGCGCTGGCCGGCCAGGATCAGGGCACGCTTTCCCTGTCGCCCCGCCAGGAACGGAGAACCAAGGTTTTCCGAGATGGCCGTTCCATTATCGCTTACCAGCAAAGCGGAACCATGGTTGGCGGGAAGGCGAACGGACCCTGGAAAAAGGCAACTCTGTTTGCCCAAGGGACCGTTTTCAAGGACGCCGGCGGCGCCGTGACCGCCGATGTGGCACTCTGGGAAACAACCGACCCGGAGGGGGATCTCGTGTGGGGCGTGCTCTGGCGGCCGACGGACGCGCCGCTCGCTTTCGAGATCAAGGCCGGCACAGGCAAATGGAAAGGGATTGCCGGCAAGGGTAAGCTGCCAGACGGCGAATCTCGGTGGGAGATCGATTGGTCGATCGCCAACCTTGAAAGCGCCGCGCTTCGCGGCAGGCCCGGTGACTATACCTATCACGATTCCGGCTTCAGCTTCCACGGGCCGCACGTCACGGAGATGTCCATAAAGCTGCCGAACGGCGCCACGCTCACATACAACAACCAGTCGGGCGTGCTGTTGAGCGACAACCGGGAGGCCGGAAGCCCGCGGAACCTGGCGACCAGCTACGATCGCGGCACCACGTACAGCATCGGTGACAGGAACCTGGCCGATATCATGCTGCTTGAAGACACGGATCCCGACGGCGACACGGTTTGGCTCTATCACGAATGGTGGTACGGAACGGGGCCGGGCAGCTATGAGT
>CAYGXD010000196.1:0-5568 GCA_964353705.1 uncultured Eubacteriales bacterium
ATTATCTCAAATGGTCGCGAGACTTAGGCCGGTCGATCGATTATCTGGAAACCAGAGTCGATATCAACAAAGATGAGTTGGCTTTTGCCGGATATAGTTTGGGTGGCGTCGTCGGCCCGGTCCTCCTGGCCGTGGAGCCCCGGATCAAAGTCGGAATTCTTGAGGCCGGGGGGTTTTTGACTGGAGCCTGGTGCAATGAGCAAGCGCCGGAAGCCGATCCGTTCAATTTTGCGCCGCGGGTTAAGATTCCGATCCTGATGCTCAACGGCAGATACGATTTTATGCGCCGATTCGAGGAGGGCCAAAACCTGCTCTATGAATACCTCGGGACCCCCCGAGAAAATATCGTACGGAAAACGTATGAGACCGACCACGACGCCCCCCGCCTGGAAAGAATCAAGGAAGTGACGGCCTTCCTCGACAAATATCTTGGCCCCGTGAAATAGGATAACACTCATAGACAATATGTCTCTACTCAGGCGGTTGCGCAACCCGTGGGTGGCTATCCCGACGGCTCTCGCCCTTATCTCGCTCGCCGTCTTTGTTTTCCGGTTTTTCAACCGGCAGGCGAAGATCCTCCGGGCGACAAACGAATTCCTTCCTCGAATCAACCAGCTCATTGCGGAAGGAGAGTATTTCGGCGCCTTTAAGCTGGCTCAGCAGGCGGAAAGATATATCGCCAGGAATCCCAACCTTCAAAAAGAATGGCCGAGGATGTCGGCCAGTCTCTCCATTGTCTCGACTCCTCCCGGAGCGCGGGTGTACATGAAGGAGTATAAGTCCCCCGGGAGCGATTGGGAGATTCTCGGGCAGACGCCGATTGAAAACGTTAAAATACCCTTCGGCTTTCTCCGGTGGAAAATCGAAAAACAGGGGTTTATGCCCAGGGAGTTGGCTCAGCACAACTGGATCTCAAGGCCGCTTCCCAAGAAGCAAATAAGTCTAGAATTGCATGAGATAAACGCCGTCCCTGAGGGAATGGTCTGGATTCCAAGTCAGGACGCCGATTACCCCGAGGCGGGCCTGCTTGAGCCGATCAAATTGAATGGATATTGGATGGATAAACATGAAGTGACCAACAAGAAGTTCAAGGAGTTCATCGACCGCAGTGGCTATGCGAAACGGGAATACTGGAAGCAGACATTCCTCAAAAACGGGAACGCCGTGACTTGGGAAGAGGCGATGAAGGAATTTCTTGATCGAACGGGGCAACCCGGCCCCGCCGAATGGGAATGGGGGACTTATCCCGAAGGACAGGACGATTTTCCCGTCAGTGGAGTCTCCTGGTATGAAGCCGCAGCTTATGCCGCATTCGCCGGCAAAAGCCTGCCCACAATCTTCCATTGGGCTGTCGCTCTGAGTTCTTGGCAGAACATTCAATTCTACATCCGGCTGAGCAATATTCCCGGAAAAGGGCCGGCGCCCGTGGGAAGTTTTCAAGGAATGAGCCGCTTCGGCGTCTATGACATGGTGGGCAACGTCAAGGAGTGGTGCTGGAACGAAAGCCAGGGGATGCGCTATATCCTGGGCGGCGCCTGGAACGAGGCGGATGACATGGCCGTTGTCCCGATCGTCAAGTCCCCCTTTGACCGTCTTCCTGGGAACGGCTTCCGCTGCGCTCAAGACGCTTCGCCGGTGGAAGAATCTTCGAAAGCCAGAGAGCCGGCCCCCTTATTGGAAAGGGATTACGGCAGTGAAAAGCCTGTCCCAGATCGAGTCTTCGAGCTCTATAGGGGGCTCTATTCCTATGACAAAACGGACCTGAATCCTAGGATTGAGGGACGAGATGAATCCCCGGAAAACTGGATCCGGGAAAAAATCTCATTCAATGCCGCTTATGATAACCAGCGGATGACGGGCTATCTTTTCTTTCCCAAGAAAGGCGCCCCGCCCTACGAAACGGTCATCTACTTCCCGGGAGGGGACAAATTCTATGTCCCCTCCAGCGAGAACATTGGGCCTGAGATCCTGGATTTCCTCCTCGTCGGCGGGCGGGCTGTCTTCTATCCTGTTTTTCTTTCGACATTTGAAAGACGGGATGGCTTTGAGTTTCCTTCTTTCCGCAACAAGAATTTACTAAGAGATCATTATCTCAAATGGTCGCGAGACTTAGGCCGGTCGATCGATTATCTGGAAACCAGGGCCGAGATCAACTTAGATAAGCTGGCTTACGCCGGATATAGTTTGGGTGGCGTCGTTGGCCCGGTCCTCCTGGCCGTGGAGCCCCGGATTAAAGCTGGAATTTTTGAAGCGGGAGGGTTTATGACTGGAGCCTGGTGCAATGAGCAAGCGCCCGAAGCCGATCCGTTCAATTTTGCGCCACGCGTCAAGATCCCCATATTGATGTTTAACGGCAGATACGATTTTATGCGCCGATTCGCGGAGGGTCAGAATCTGCTCTACGAATACCTCGGAACCCCCCGAGAAAACATCGTCCGGAAAACCTATGAAACTGACCACGATGCCCCCCGGCTGGAAAGAATCAAGGAAACAACGGCCTTCCTCGATAAGTATCTTGGCCCCGTGAAATAATGGACTGGAATTTTCTGCTCCCTGAGCTCACCGGAAGAGGGAAGAATTCAGAAAATCTGACTCTCCTGATTTATGGGAATGGAGGAGATGGGAATGAAAATCTTCTTGAGAGCCGCAGCTAACTTTTTTATTCTCATTCTGGTCTTTGGGAACTTGACAGCCCAGCAGACCGGCGAGGTCCGGGGGAATATCGCGGAGGAAAAGGGAGAAGTCCTTCCCGGCGTCGCCATCACGGCCAGAAGCCCGAATCTCCAGGGATTTAGGACCGCGGTATCCGACAGACTTGGGAATTTCAAGCTGGCCTTGCTTCCCGTTGGGATCTACTCGCTAACGTTCGAACTCCCCGGGTTTGAAAAGTTGACGATGACCGGGACCGAAGTCCGGCTCGGCTTCACGTCAAGCGTATCCGTCGTCCTAAAGCCCACGACAGTCAGGGAGGAAGTCACGGTCATCGCTCCGAACCCGCCGATCGACAAGACGAAGGCCGAAACGAGTTACCGGCTGAACAGCGGAGAACTCGCACTCGTCCCGACCCAGGCAAGGACGATCGCGGAGGTCGTCGACCTAACACCGGGAGTCACGGGGGTGAGGGCCAATACGGCCTCCGGAGGAGCGAATTCGACCCTGGGGGGACCGGAAACCGGTCTGCCGAGCTTCCGGGGCCAAGGCGATGCCGGGAACAACTGGCTTGTGGATGGGCTATCGACGAAGGGCGTTTCTTCTAATGATCCCGGTGTGCGCATCAATTATGATGCTTGGGAAGAGGTTCAGATCATCTCCGACGGATTCGCTCCCGCAATGGGAGAGGGCCTGGGCGGGTTTGTCAATATCGTCACCAAATCCGGAGGCAACACCTTCCACGGTGAACTGGGCGGGCTCATCCGGCCTTCAGGCCTCCGGGACAAGAGGCAGGAGCAGCTTTCTGTCGGCACCATACCAGAGACCTCGCTTCAGCAGTATTTCGGGAACCTGGGCGGCCCCGTCATCAAAGACAAGCTTTGGTTCTTTTTGTCCGACAACTATTTCAGAAGCCTCGACCAGTCCGAAGAACAAACGATCGATTGGCTGACGATTCCGGCCGGCGAACGGCGGATCAATACGAACAATGCCTTCGCGAAAACCACGTTCACGCCCTATAAAAACCACACGCTTTCGCTTTGCGGGACGCTGGATAAGTTCCTCAATCAGGATGGCGGCATCGGCATCCCGGAGACCTACACAAAGACGACTTATAGTCGATATTCCTACCGGCTCAACTATCAAGGAATCCTTTCCCAAAACACTCTCCTGACTGCGGCCTGGGGCCAGAACCAGAACGATACGGACTTCGGGCCCCTCAGCGGCGACTATGGCACCCAGCCCTATTATTATTTGGACATCGGCCTCCAGTTCACGAGAAATACCGTTTGGGGTCAGCGGTTGAGAGAGCGGCGGACTGACCTGGCGGTCGGCTTGACGCATTATCTTGACATCGGTCGCTGGGGAAACCACGAAATCAAGGCCGGCTGGAGCTATTACCGAAATAAATATCACTTCGAATACCATTGGACGGGCCGCGATGCCGACTTCTGGCCGGGGAACGGCTTTGACAATGGCACCAGTATCTTATTTGCGAGTCAAGGCATTCCCCTTATCTATTTTGAAATGGGTGACCAAACAGACAAAGACACGACCCGCGGATTCGGGTTTTATGCCGAGGATAACTTCGTCCTTGGTCGTTTTGCATTCATGCTCGGGTTGAGGACCGATACAGAGCAGGTCTACAACGATGTGGGAGAGAAGGTCTGGAGTTGGGGGATTGGAGATTTTCTGCAACCGCGGGTATCGGCGGCCTTTGACCTGACGGGGAACGGCCGAAACGTTTTCAAATTCGGTTATGGGACATATTCTATGCCTGTCTCCCCACAGGCTTTTAGCTTTCTGAACAGGACGGGGATATTCAGTATGCGTCAGTTCAATTGGATCGGTCCCCAAAACCCGGCGGAATCCCAATTGAACGATCCCGCGAACTGGGAGTTTTACTTGGAAACAAGCGCTGCGGCCACGCCAAGAGACGTGGATCCCATGTTGAAGCCCGATAAACTGAACAAATTTCTCCTCGAATTCGATAGGCAGCTTGGGACCAACTGGGCCGTCAAATTCAGGGGGATCTATTCGTATTCGCACAACCTGATCGAGGACATCGGTTTATATGATGCGGGAACGCCATCGGAATACAAGTATCTGCTCGTCGATTTCGAATCGAAGAAACGAGATTACCGGGCCCTCGAAATCGAACTGAACGGAAGAATCCCGGGCCGGCTCATGCTGAATGCCTCTTATACATGGTCTCAGGCCAAAGGGACGAATCCCGGCAACTTTATTGAGCTCAATACCTGGGATATGCTCGGCGCGGGGAATTATTATTATAGAGGTCTATTCGGAGACCGACCCATGATGCCGGAGGGGGCGGCCAATAAGGCATTATACGACAGCCTCTACGCCGGATATGGAGGAAGGGGGTTCGGTGATGAAGGCTGGTATGGATTCCTCCCCTATAGCGTGGACCACGTCGTTAAGCTGTTTGCGACATATTTCGCGCCTTATGGTTTTAATATTTCAGCCAATATTGAATATCTTTCCGGCTATCATTGGGAAAAAAAGGGCTGGACAGCCCTGGGGTGGTATGGAACATTTCCCGAGAGCCGCGGCGGGAGAACGACACCGGCGCACGTATATGTCGACCTTATCGTCGAAAAAGACTTCCGGTTCGCCAGCGGCCTTGTGCTCGGTCTCGGTGTCGTCGCTTATAATGTCCTCAACAGCCAGCGGCCGGTTTCGTTCGTCAAGAACGATAATCCCCAATTTGGACAAGTTTGGGCGCGCCAGCTCCCGCGCTGGATACAAATCAAGGCCGCCCTGAAGTTCTAAGGAGATGAGGGGCCATGAAATGTCCGAAGTGTCTGGCATCGCCCGTTTACGTCCTGACGAAAGGGAGTCTTGTCGCCGGGAAGTACAGGATCATCGAGGAGATCGGCCGGGGCGGGATGGGCGTTG
>CAYGXD010000197.1:0-5546 GCA_964353705.1 uncultured Eubacteriales bacterium
TGGCCCACAGTCCCATAGTGTACGACGGGCGGAAAAACTCGTCAGCGATATAACGATTGTCGTTCGTCAGCCAGAAAGGGAAACTGCCTTCGGTTGACCGGACACCGGGCAGCGAATTGACGCCTCCGCCCAGCGTGAAGTGCTTGCTGAAAGCATAAGTGAGGTTTCCCGCGACCACCACCTGCGCGCCCAACCCTTGGGCCGTGTTATTTGTCCAGACATAGAAAATATAGCGGAACTTCGGATCGAGAAGCCATCCCCAGAACTGGATATTCACCTTGTTGAGCTGGATGTCCTGGCGCCGGTCCAGGGCCGTCGTCGTCCCATAATGGTTGATGTAGCTTTCCTTGAGCCCCAACTGGTTGAGGTATCGGACATAGGAGTAGATCTTGAGATTGACTTCCCCCATTTCGGTCTTCACGAGCTTGAAGCCCGCATTTGGCGTGTATGTGCCCGGGCTGTCCTTCGTTGCAGATTCCTTGGATGCTTCCTGTGGGCCGGAGGAGCCGTCCCCCTGAGGGATGGCGACGGCAGGCATCAGCACAGCCGTCAGAATTAGAGCCGCGAGCTTTGCTGGATTCATGGGAGCCTCTTTTCTCTTACTCCAATGCAGGGCATCATAAATCGGGGCTCGCTCCTAGTCAACCGGGAGGGAAAGACGCTTCCCCATGTCCGGCCAATCTCGCTGGTTTTAGCCGCCCGGTTCACAGCCTCCAAAGATAGGAGACTTTGAAAAAGAAGTCCCGCTTAGTCTCCAGGAAGCGGTCGGACGGCTCATACTGGCGAACGCGCCAGTCCAGGCCGGGAGGGGATTACTACTTTGTAATCTCCAGAAAAATCTCCTTCCTCCATCCATCGAAAAAAGCCGACAAGGACTCCATCGAGCAGGGCTTGACAAGGAGGAGCATTTCCGGAGAATCCGCAGAAAACTCGTGGATGCGTTCGAAAGCTGTCCCCAACCAATAGAGATCAAACCCGGGATCTTTCTTCTTGGCCATCAGGGTCAGGTCATTTTTGGCAAATTTCTCTTTGACCAGAAAAAAGACGTCGACAAAATCTCTCAAAGTGGCCCGTCCAAAAAGGGCCAAGAGTTTATTGGCGGCTAAATCCCTGAGGCCGTCAATCCTTAATCCGGGGAATTCAGCGGGCATGACCGTTGGATCAAGCCGATATGGAGAATCGAGAGCGAGATGAATAATTGTCGATTCCGGGGGAACTCTCACGATCAATTCGATAAACGAACGGAATCCCCGTTGGCGCTCGACATCCGCTCCGGTTTTCCTTAAGGCCTCTTCGATTTTGAGGCTGACCGGCTGCAGGAGTTCTCCTTCAGAGGTGAAGAAGTCCAAGTCGTCGCTTTTTCGATGACCAAGATAGAACCTGGATAGAGCTGTGCCTCCGGTCAGATAGAAGGCATCGAATTCAGGGATATCTTTAAGATGATTGAGGATTCTCTTTTGAATCTGCGCCAGCACTTCCAAGCCCGTCCTCCCATAACCTTCTGACTTCCTTCGGCAGATATCTTTTAATCCGCTTGAAAGACTCGAGAAAAGACTCCGACGGAAGGACTCTCAGCATCTCCTTGACGTCCTCGACTCTTCCGTGAGTCAGGACCTGTTGGACATACATGTCTACGTGGGATGGATTGTCGAGGTCAAACTCCTGCCCGTCCTTCAGGTACCAAAAAAGCCGCTTCTTGGCCGGTATTTTCATTGCCTTGATTATATCATATATCCTCGGGCTTCTAAGAGAAAAAGGCGAGGAAAGAGTCGCAGAGGATCCCTTGGCAAGGATAAAAGCCCATCGCAACGAGTCAATCGGAAAATTTATCCTCAGGAAGTTGTTATGGAAATGCGATCGAATTCTATGGCCCTGAGAGGGATGAGCCTTTGAGCAAAGTGATGAGGCCTTGTTGACCAAGCGCTGCGGCTAGCCCTATAGGGGTAAGCCCTTGATTGTTTTCTATGGCAACATCAGCCCCATACAATAAAAGCAACTCCGCCATCTCAGAGTTGCCATTTGAAACAGCTAAATGCAAGGGAGTTGCTCCCCAGATATTCTGGGCATGGATGTCTGCGCCCCAGATGAGAAGCTGTCTGGCTATATCCAAAAGATTTGCCGCTGCCGTAATGTGAAGGGATGTTTGCCTATTTTTCCTATGCCCGTCGTCGAGGTATTTGTAATCAATATAGTTTGGGCCTTTCACGGCCCTTTCCTTGGCCCCATGCTTTCTGAGTAGCTTTGCCACATCAAACTTCCCTTCATCCTCAGCATCATGAAGTGGCGACCTGCCAAGTTCATCCCTAGCATTAACGTCTGCCCCTCTAGCGACTAGCAATTTGATAATTTCCAGACGGCCGTACTTCGAGGCCGAGTGCAGAGGCGTCCCAAGATACTTACTCGAGAAATTCACCTCGGCACCTTTGGCGATGAGTAGCGCGGCTATGGCCTTGTGGCCTCTCGAGGAAGCCATGTGCAACGGAGTTTCGCCCCCCCCAGTAGAGGCATTCACGTCCGCACCGCTTTCTATTAGCAGTGCAGCAATAAGAGGCTCATCCGTGTTTGACGCTCCTCCCCCGGCAGCACAATGAAGGGCTGTGTCGTGATAGTGTGCGATATAGGCGTTCGCGTTGGCGCCTTTCTGGAGGTACCGCTTCACATCATCGCCATTTCCTTTTCTTACCGCTTCGTAGAGTTTCTTGTTATTAAGTATTTTCAATTTCAGCCCTCCTGCTTCGGGTCATAGGATTCACCTGTGTTCCCGTGGCGTTGAGCCAAACTCCTGGCGGGCTGCCGATTTATTAATCCGCAAAGCGCCCTCTCCAGCGCGATCGATTATTCGAATTGAGCCGCAAATTTATTGGATACTCCCTTTTCTGTTGTGCTGGCGTGATGAGCATTCACGGCACCGATTTTGCCTTATCCCATCGCGGAGGATGGTAAATCAAGGAGTTGCCCCTTGTCAAATTGAGTTGAGACAGTAGAAAGGGGCCAGCCAATCGCGGACCGGGCAAAAAGTGTGAGAAATCGGGCAGACCACTCCTCCCGGTAAAAGAGGAAATCATAAAAAATATTCGCCGCTGGTCTCGGAGGACATCCGGATCATTTATTTTCCCATCTGCTCGGCCTCGGTCTTTGTCTCAGCGCGGACCCGGCTGTGAACAAGGTCTGAATGCCGGCAATCACTTCCGGCTTAAGCTCGCTCTCGGTTAAAACCCCGAGATAACGAGTTAACGAGCGGAGAGACGCCCGGTTCACAGCCTCCAAAGATAGGAGACTTTGAAAAAGAAGTCCCGCTTAGTCTCCAGGAAGCGGTCGGACGGCTCGTACTGGCCATCGGTCCAGGCGAGCTGCTCGTAGAGCGAGCCGTAGCCGATGTGGACGACGGTGCCCGGGATGTAGGTGAACGAGGCCAGGAGGTCGGTCATCATCTGCTTGTAAAACGAGTTGTATTCGACGATCACCCGGAAGAACAGGTACTTGTTGGCCTGAAAAGTATTCTGGCTGCGGATGATCGAGTAATCGTATTCTTTTGTCCCGTCGGCCGAGCGGAAGAAATCCGAATAAGTCAAGCTGAGGCCGAAATTCAGCTTCTCTGAGGGAAGATACGTCGCGCTTATATAGGCATCGTTTCCCCTGCCTTGATAGGGGGATTCGACGTACCGGATCTTCTGCCCATAGAGGTAGCGTGTAGTCAGCAAGAACTGCTTGGTTATCTGGCTCGTCCCGATCAGGCGGAGGCCGCTCCGGCCGAAGCGTTGGCCGAGATAAATCTCGGTCTGGTAGCGGCCGCCGGCCGTGAGCGTTGTGTTCCGGGGCATGACCACGCGCAGGTCGAAGGCATTGTAGGTCTCGTAAAGGCCGCTGAATTTGTCCCGGATGTTGATTGAATGAAACATCGGGTCGATGCGGAGGAAGGTCTGGGATTTGGGATAGATCATCGGCAGGAAGCCTAACTTGAGACGGGTCAGACCGTTCCGGGTGAGGTAGCCGGTCTCGGTCCAAAAATCCTTGCCCAGGTCCTGGAGGGAGAGCTCGAACAAGCGGTCCCGGGTGGAATAATAGTACATGAAATTCAGAGCCTGTCCTTCCACCTCTTCGCCCTGGCCGGGCGGCTGGGTGAGGGAGAAAAGAGCTTGATAACCGAAAGTGCTGGAGGGATTGATCCGGATATTGCCGTCCGAACCGGCGACGACATTATACTGCGGTCCTGAGAACCGGCCGGTGAAGACCCCCCCGATGAAGCTGTCTTCGCTCAGGGCGTGTTTGTAGCGGGCGACGGTGACATGGGCGAAATCTTCCGGCGTCGCCAGGGTCAAATCGTCCATAGCATAGATCGAGGCGATCGTATCCCGGGGACCGACCTTGCCGATGAGCTTGAATCCGAGAAGCGGGTCGACGATCGTCCGGGTATAGACCGCGGACTCCAACGGATTTCCCGGTGTGGCAGCCGCCAGGGTGAATTTTTCCTGTCCCTCCAGGAAAAAGGGGCGTTTCTCGGGGTAGTAAAGCGCATAGCGGAGGTTGAAATCGACCTGGCCGGCGTCGGATTCGACCTGGCTGAAATCGGGGTTGACCGTCCCGTCCAGGATGAGCTGGGAACTTAGGCCGTACTTGCCCGTCAGGCTGAGCTCGGTTCGCGGGTCTTGCGGCTCCAGCGTTCCCCGGTCAATGAGGCTCGTCCTGCCGTAGGTTATGGCCGGGAGAACTTCGAGGAGCGTGTAATGCTTGATGTCGGTGAAATGGAGAGGCCGGGTCCGGTTCAGGAAGTCGAGGCCCCGGGCGGGGTCGAGCGCCGGGTGGGTGCCCGCCTCGGAATACCGGCTGATATTCCGCTCGAAGATGATGCCCATCTCGACCGGCTCACGGCTCCGGTAGCGGATGCTCTTGAACGGGACCTTGACTTCGATCGTGAAGCCTTCGGCATCGATCCGACCCACCGAGTACCAGACGACATCGACCGTGAAATCCTCCTGTCCGCCCTCGAACCGGGAATCACCCTGGATGCCGAGAGGGTTGACGTAGAACGCGTAAAGGGACTGCTGGTCATTGAAGGTGTCAAGGTTAAGGCAGATCCAGTCGTCCTGGTTGATGGTGTCGCGGGCCGTGATCGAGGCCTTGATCTTGGACGGCTCGCTGTCGTAGCAGCGGTAGGCGAAGTAGAGGTTTTCCCGGTCATAGGCGTAGTAGACAATTGTTTTTTCGTGCATGTCCTTGCCGAAGTCCGGCCGCCAGGTTTTGAATCCTGTTTCCGACGGAGCCTGGGCCCAGACCGGGTCGTCGAGGACCCCGTCGATCTTGGGCGGCGTGTCCGTGCGCAAGGGAGACAGGGGCGGGAGCTTTTCACTCTCGGCCGCGAAGCCGGTCAACGCGACGACTGTCGAGAAAAATGCGCTCCAGAAGGCACAAAGAAGTCTTCTCTTCATGATCCTGTTCACCTATATTCACGATATCCGACGGCGAAGGCAAGTCCTCTCATGCGGTTTCGCCAGGAAGGCCTGGCGTGGGCTGCGGAATCGACGGGCGATCGCCGGCTCATTGATCCA
>CAYGXD010000198.1:0-5506 GCA_964353705.1 uncultured Eubacteriales bacterium
CTATCCCGGATATTATACTGTTGTCCTGGATTCTCCCGTTGCCGTAACGGCGGGACAGAAATTTTCGGTCGTGATCAAGTTCCAGACAAGCACATACACTTGGCCTGTTTGTTCAGAGGACAATTGGCCAGGCTATTCTTCCGGGGCGACGACCAATACAGGGGAGAGCTTTCTTAGCAGCAATGGAACAAGCTGGGCTGACATGAATAGTCAAGTTGGGGGCGGAAACTGCTGCATAAAAGCCTTTTCGAAGCCTCAAGCGGCTTTGCCGACGGTGACAACGACGGCGGTGACGGATATAACGATGACGGGCGCGCAGAGCGGCGGTAATATAACATCGAACGGCGGGGCGGCGGTGACGGCGAGGGGGGTTTGCTGGAGCACGACTTCAGATCCGACGACGGCGGACTCGAAGACGGTGGACGGGACAGGGATGGGATCTTATGTGAGCTCTTTGACAGGGCTGACCTCGAATACGCCTTATCATGTCCGGGCCTATGCGACGAACTCGGCAGGGACAGCCTACGGGAATGATGTCGAATTTACTACACTGGCGTCTCCGACGCTGCCGACGGTGGAGACGACAGCGGTTTCGGCCATCACGCAGTCAATCGCGCAGGGCGGCGGGAACGTGATAGCGGAGGGCGCGGCGGCGGTGACGGAAAGAGGGGTGTGCTGGAGCACGGCGGTGAATCCCACGACCTCCAACTCTCATACGCATGACGGCCCGGGGACGGGAACATTCGTGAGCAGCCTATCGGGGCTTTCGCCGAACACGACGTATCATGTGCGGGCTTATGCGACCAACTCGGTGGACACAGCCTACGGGGATGACCTGCAATTTGCGACTCCGATCGGCGGCTGGGCAACCGGCCAAAGGTTGACCTGGACTTCGGGCGCTTCCGGGGAACCGGCGATCGCCGCCGGCTCTGCCGCCAATCTCCACCTGGTCTGGAATGATGACACGCCCGGGCACGATGAAATATATTACAAGAAGAGCCCAGACGGAGGGGCGAACTGGGCCGCGGGCCAAAGGCTCACCTGGACTTCGAGCGATGCCGGATCTCCGGCCATTGCCGTTGATTCCTCCGACAATCTCCACATCGTCTGGCATGATTCTTCACCCGGGAACGCTGAGATTTACTACAAGAGGAGCACGGATGGAGGAGCCACCTGGACATCAACCCAAAGGCTCACCTGGACGTCGGGCCAATCCTATGGTCCGATCATTGCCGTTGATCCCTCCGGCAACCCCCATGTGGTCTGGGAGGATTACACGCCGGGGAACACTGAGATCTATTATAGGAATAGCCTGGATGGGGGGGCCACCTGGGCCACGGCCAAAAGGATCACCTGGACTTCGGGCGGTTCCTGTTATCCGGTCATTGCCGTTGATTCCTCCGGCGATCTGCATGTGGTCTGGTGGGATGACACGCCTGGGAATAGAGAGATCTATCATAAAAAGAGCACGGATGGGGGGGGCACCTGGACGACGGCCAAAAGGATCACCTGGACTTCGGGCCACTCCGTGCATCCTGCGAATGCCGTTGATTCCCTCGGCAATCTCCATGTGGTCTGGGAAGATTCGACACCCGGGAACAATGAGACTTATTACAAGGGGAGCCCGGACGGGGGAGCCACCTGGACAACGGCCAAAAGGATCACCTTGACTTCAGGAGATTCCCAATTTCCGGCCAGTGCCGTTGATCCCTCCGACCATATTCATGTGGTCTGGGAAGATCTGACGCCCGGGAACTGGGAGATTTATTATAGTAAAAGTACGGATGGGGGAGCCACCTGGACATCAAGCCAAAGGCTCACCTGGACTTCGGACGATTCCAGACGTCCGGCTATTGCCGCTGATTCCTTTGGTAATCTTCATGTCGTCTGGCCCGATTCGACGCCCGGAAACAGTGAGATCTATTACAGGAAGTTCATCAAGTAAGCCGGCTATTTATTCCGCCACTCTTCGATGAACCGGGCGGCGGCCGCCACAAAGTCTTCAAGCTCCTTGCGGCCGCGTTCGGCCGTCGCTGTCCTGAATCCTGATTCCCTTTTTTGTCGAACCCTAAGGACTAGGAGAGATATCGGCTCAAGGGGTCGACGGCAATCGGAGGCCAAGCCGGGTCTGCTTTCCAAAGCTCCGGTTGAGGACGCTCGGGAAACCTTTGAGCGCTTCGACGCCGAGTCCGTGAGGGTTTTAAGGCCGCCCTTTCCGCTTCCGGCTCTTCCGATTGCGCCCGATAGCAAACCAGATGGGCGATGAGCGTCAATTTCGCCCTGTCTCTGACTTCGCATTTGGCATGGATTTTCTTGACATGGCTTCTGACCGTGTAAGGAGAGACATGAAGACTTTCGGCGATTTCTCCGTTGGTCATTCCCAAGCCCAACATTCGAAAGACCCGAAACTCACTGGCGGTAAGGCAGTGGATTCTCGAGATGACTTCCTCTTTTTGGGAAGATTGCTCCAACAGGTGCCTTTTCATCTCCTCGATCCCCCGTTTATGCCGGTATTTTTGGCGCAGGAAATCGTTCACTTTGTTCCGGACGACCGTGAAAATGAAGGACCTCGGAGGCGTCCATCCCGTTCCGAATTTCCGCACAGTTAAAAGAACCGCAAAATAAACCTCGGAGACAATGTCGTCAGCGCAGGGCTGACCGTACGTGGCCTTATAGACGGCCGCTTTTATCAGCTTACCGTAGTCCCTCATGATCTTCTCCATGAGGGAATCGTGTTCCGCCAGGATTCCTTTCATTCTTTTCCTCCAGAACGTTTCAGGGCTTACTCCAGAAGGCCCAAGTCAGAGTTCCGGCTGTCAATCTATCGAACCAATATGAAACCTCCATTAAATAAAAATGAATTTAAGATTAAAAATTAACTTGCTTTTTTCATCAATATTTCATATTTTATTCATCGTGTCCCGATCGATCTCGAGAATAGCCAGGATGGATTCTGGGAGGATTGGCCATGCGGATTCTGGTTGTTGAAGACTCAAGGCGTCTGGCGGGCATTATCAGGAGAGGCCTCCAGGAGGATGCCTACGCGGTGGACAATGCCTATGATGGAGAGGAAGCTCAGTACATGGCGGAGATAACGCCTTTTGACTTGATTGTCCTGGATATCATGCTGCCCAAGAAGGACGGTGTGACCGTCTGCCGTGAGCTCCGGGCAAAAGGCGTAAGCACGCCGATCCTCATGCTCACCGCCAAAGACACGACCGAAGACAAAGTGACCGGGCTCGATTCCGGGGCCGATGATTATCTGGTCAAGCCGTTTGCTTTCACCGAGCTCATGGCCAGAGTCCGCGCTTTGCTGAGGCGGGAAGCCCTTCCCAAGACCCCGAAGCTCCTGGTCGGCGACCTGGCCATGGATGTGCAGACCCGGGAAGTGTGGCGGGGGCAGAGGAAAATCGAATTGACCGCCAAAGAGTACTCTATCCTGGAATATTTCATGCGCCGCCCCAACGTCGTCGTCACGAGGACGATGCTTGGAGAGAACGTCTGGGACTATGAGTTCGATGGGATCTCCAACATCATCGATGTCTACGTGCGGCGGCTTCGCCGGAAGATCGACGAGGATGGGCAGGGAAGCTTGATTCAGACCTTGAGAGGGGCGGGTTACCGCCTGCGTGTGCCATGAGCATTTATAAGAGCATCAAATTCCGCTTGACCGTCTCGTACCTTGTTGCCATTGTGCTCCCGCTGGTCGTCTTCGGGACGGTCGCCTATATTATGTTGTCCAAAAATCTGTACAGGAACCTGGACGAGGCCCTGCGGGCGCGGGTGGCTGAGTTGGAGAACTCCATCACGGTCAAGGATAATCAGATCAGCTTTGAACAGAAATTCAATGATCTCATCCTGATCTACGACGCCAGTGGCGCTCTTCTGCAGAGGCTGGGACCTAATGTCCGGTTTTCCAAGATCGAGGAGATGGTTCAGCAAGCCCTCTTTGGCCAGGGCAGCTTTGTGACGGCCCCAACGACCGAGGGACAAGATGTGCGGCTTTACGCGGCCCCCTTCAACCTCGATTCCCGCACCCGCATCGCCATCATCGTCGGTCGCTTGACCCGGGAGATAAGCGAGATGCTGTCCATCTTCCGGGTGGTCATAATCTATTCGGCCGTGGCGGTCCTTCTCCTGGCCGGCGGCGGCGGCATGTTCCTGGCCAACCGGGCCCTGAAGCCGTTCGACCATATCTCGGATATCGCCCGGGAGATCGGCGAGGGTGACCTGAGCCGCCGGATCGACATCCAGAGCGAAGACGAGATGGGCCGGCTGGCCGGTACCCTGAACGGGATGATCGCCCGCCTGGAAGAATCCTTCCAGAAGCAGCGGCAATTTGCGGCCGATGCCTCCCATGAATTGCGCACGCCGCTGGCCATCATCCAGGCCGAGTCCTCCCTCGCCCTGGATAAAAAACGATCGCAGGCCGAGTACCGGAGATCGCTGGAGCTTGTCTCCCAAGAAGTCGCCTACATGTCGGAAATCATCGGCAAGCTGCTCCTGCTGGCGCGCAACGATGCGGGGAGTGAATCCCTCAACTTCCAGGAGGTCAATATAAGGGACCTCCTTACCGAGGTTTCCTCGGATGTGGAAGCGCTCGCCCAGGAAAAGGCCGTCACATTCAACCTCGGTCCGATGGACAATCTTACGGTTAAAGGAGACCGGCTCAAATTAAGACAGCTCTTCCTGAATATCCTGGACAATGCTCTCCGTTATACCCCCGGCGGAGGCACCGTCTCGGGCTCGCTGGTCAGAAAAAATGGGAACGCGTACGTATCCGTCAGCGACACGGGGATGGGCATCCCGGCCGAGGATCTACCGTTCATCTTCGATCGTTTTTATCGTGTGGACAAGGCTCGTTCCCGATCCGACGGCGGCCTGGGGCTTGGCTTGGCCATCGCCAATTCCATCGCCAAGCTGCACGGAGGAAAGATTGAAGTCGAAAGCCAGGTCGGCAAAGGCAGCACCTTTCATATCATCCTCCCCGTGTTCGAATCGTCGATGGGATAGCTCCCGGCATGCGGCCTCAAAACTCTCGCTGACCGCAAGGTGAGAAGCGGCCTTCAAAACCCCCCTAAAAGGGGATTGAACAGGCGGCAAATATATGCTAAATAACGGCTTAGGGAAGAGGCTTGCCCCTAGGGACAGGCCTTAAGGGCGGAAAGAATAGCCCATGCAAGATAAGAGGAAGGCCAAGCGCATCGCCGAAAAGGCGCCAGCTGCCATCAGTCCGTCCAGCCTTGGCGATCCCCCGGTCGATAAGAAAATCACTCACTGCCTGACTGAAGATATTTCGATTAAAGGGATGAAAATCCAGTCGGAGAACTTTTTCCCTATGAACTCAACTCTTAAGATACAGCTTTCGCTGACGGAGCCGGCGAGATCGATTAACGTCGTTGGAAAAATCCGCTGGATCAGGAAACTCAAGGCCGGTGAAGTATACGAAATGGGCATAGAAATTGTGGAGACATCAAAGAGCGACCTGGTCGTCCTGAAACGTCAC
>CAYGXD010000199.1:0-5498 GCA_964353705.1 uncultured Eubacteriales bacterium
GGCTTTATCCCGAGCATCAGCTTGATCATTACCTGATGTATTTCAGATCCTTGGATTTGGTTCCGATTGACCGATAACCTTTTCTTGTCTGAGCCCTTCATCCTGATCTTCGTGCCGGTCTTGGCGGGTCATTGACACCACCGCCCGTCCGGTCCTATACTCCCTGCGTGTCGATCCGGGGAGAGTCCCATCCGCGGCCGGAATTCAACTCGCCCGGACAAGGCAATTTCTTCTGATCATTTTAAGGAGGTATCGCATGGACAATGAAATCCTGAAAAGCAAGATCGTCGACGTTCTCAGGCGCTCCATGTTGGCTTCGGTCGCCACTGTTAAAGACGGCAAACCCTGGGTCCGGTATATGGTGGTCTCGCAAGGAAGCGGGCTGTCGTTGTGGACCACGACGTTCGCTCAATCCCGGAAGGTACAAGAGATAAAGAAGAACAAGAATATCGATCTGATCATCGGCGGGGATGAGAAGAATTTCCAGGCGCCTTACTTGAACATCAAGGCGACCGCGGAAGTATTGACCGATATCGAAACCAAAAAGAAGTACTGGAACGATATGCTCAAGAGCTGGTATTCGGGCCCGGAAGACCCCAACTTGTCGATCATCATCATCTCCCCGCAAGTCATCGAATACATGGGCGGCGATTCCATGACCCCTGAAGTCTATACCGTTTAGAGCTTTCTTCGTTAAGCCGGAGAGCTGACGGATTATTCCATCGCGATGTTCCGGCCGGCGTCGATGAACAGGTGAAAAAAGCATGAAAAAGCGCTCAAGGTGTTTGGTTTGGACCCTCCTCCTGATGGTTTCAGCCGTCCCTTTGTCGGCGGCACCGCTTCTCTTCGATCGGCAAGAATATGCCGCCCGCCGAGGCCGGCTCATGGACAAGATCCCCGATGGGATCGCCGTCTTCCTCGGGGCCACAGCGCCATCCGGAGACCGGGAGTTCCGTCAGGGCCATGATTTCACCTATTTCACCGGAGTCGAGATCCCCGACGCCTACCTCATCATCGACGGCATCCGGAGAGAAAGCCTTCTGTTCTTTACGATCGGCGAGAAAGAGGCGGAAGCGGAAGGCGTCGCCCTGGATCTCGTCCGGAATCCCAAAGAAACCACGGGGATCGAAAAGGCCCTTCCGGCTGAACGATTCGGAGCGGTCCTGGCGGACCTTGGCCAGAAGACACAGGTGTTCCATGCGATGTTCAAGCCCGAGGAACTCGGCGCCGAAAACACCAACGAGAAATGGAACGTCCTCCAGAGGACCATGACATTGAATCCCTGGGACGGCCGCCTCACCCGGGAACTCCAGTTCGTCAGGCAGTTGCGCGATAAGTTCCCTCAGGTCGACGTCCGCGACTGCTCCGCCCTGGTCTGGGATCTGCGCAAGATCAAGTCGTCCGCCGAGATCGAGGTCATGCGGCGCGCCGCCAGGATCGGCGTCAAGGCCCACAACGCCTTGATCCAGTCGACCCGCCCCGGCGTCTCCGAAAAAGCCCTTGAAGCCGTGTTCGAGTTCGTCTGCCGCTTGGAGGGCGCCATGGACATGGCCTATACGCCCATCCTGATGTCCGGAAAAAACCACGCCTTCGGGCACTACCACAAATATGATCGCACCCTGAAAGACGGGGACCTAATCATCCTGGACGCGGGTCCCGACTACGCCGACTACCACGTGGATATCTCGACGACATTTCCGGCGTCGGACACGTTCACCCCCCGCCAGAAAGAGCTCTACGAGGCGGCCTTGGCCGTCCGGGGCGTCTGCCTGGCGAACTACCGCCCCGGCGTCACATTCAAGCAGGTGGGGGCCGCGGTCGAAGCCATGCTCAAGGAAAAAGGCCTGGACCGGTTCGCCCAGGATTTCCGCGGCATCGTCCGCTATGGCGGCTACAACCACATGATCGGCCTGGCCACGCACGATGTCACGGGGACGTTTGCCGGTCCCGACGAAGTCCTCGCGCCCGGCTTCGTCTTCGCCTGCGACATCCAGTTGTTCCGGGTCGAAGAGGAGATCGGCATCCGGATCGAGGACACGATTGCGGTCACGGAGACGGGGTATGAGAATCTATCGCTCGGCGTTCCCCGGACGGTCGCGGATATCGAGGCTCTGAAAAAGAACGACGGCCTTCTCCAAACGGTCGGCGACGCGCGAACGAAGCGCGGAAAGAAGTGAAGCATGAGAAAAACAGCCCTTATCATCCTCCTGATCATCGCGGTTTGTCTGCCGTCCTTCGGTCAAACCGTGGATTGGTCGAAAAAAGCGCTTCAATCCGAGCGCAGCCGGTCCTATGACGCTCTCCATTACCTGATCAAGATCGAGCTCGATCTCGACCAGAAAACGTTCGGAGGCGCGACCACGGTCACGGTGGCCTCTTTTCGGGAAGGCCTCGCGACCTGCGTCCTTGATGCCGAGGAATTCACGGTCACGTCCGTCGTCAGCGACGACGGACTGCCTTTGAAATTCGATCAGACGGCCAAGGAGCTCTCGGTCCATCTGGCGCGGCCTTATAAATTCGGGGAGGAGTTGTCGTTCACCTGCTTTTATCACGGCCGGGACCCGAAGATCGGGCTGCGGTTCATGCCCGAAACCACGGACAATCCCCAGATCGTGTTCTCGGACTCCTTCCCTGAAAACGTCCATCACTGGTTCCCCTGTTTCGATTACCCAAACGATAAGGTCACCAACGAGATCGTGGCCACCGTCAAGTCGGGATTGAAGGTGGCCGCGAACGGCCGGCTCGTCAGCGTGATCGAGGACAAGGCGGCCGGCAAGGTGACGTATCACTGGTCCCAGGACCTGCCGCACTCGACGTATCTCATCTTCCTGGCGGCCGCGCCGTATGTCGTCGTCCGCGATTCCTACGGCACTCTGCCCGTGAACTATTGGGTTTATCCGCGGGACGAGGCGAAAGTCAAGCCGACCTACGGCAAGACCCCGAAAATGATCGAGTTTTTCAACAGGATCTACGGCTACGATTATCCCTGGCAGAAATACGACCAGGTCTCGGTCCCGTCCGGCGGTGGGGCCGAGAGCACGTCGGCCACGGCCATGACCCACCGGATCATGGTCGACGAGAAAGGCGAGCCCGATTTTCCGGCCATCGGCATCGTGTCCCACGAACTGGCCCACCAGTGGTGGGGAGACCTCATCACGCTCCGGAGCTGGGCCCACACGTGGCTCAATGAAAGCTTCGGGACGTATTCGGACTACCTCTACCATCGCTTCGAGAAAGGCGACGACGAGGGCGCGATCGACCTTCTGGGCAAGCTGAACGCCTACCTGCAGGAGGCCAGGACGCGCTACATCCGGCCGATCGTCTCCGACCGCTACGACGAGCCCGGCGACATGTTCGACTCGCACACCTACCCCAAGGGGGCACGCGTCCTCCATATGCTGCGCTCCATCGTAGGCGATGAACCGTTCTTCAAGACGCTCAGCCATTTCCTCCACCGCTACGCCTTCGACGCGGTCGACACCGCGGACTTCATCCGCTCGGTCAAGACCGTCACCGGGCAGAACCTCGACTGGTTTTTCGACCAGTGGCTGTTCAAGCCCGGCCATCCGGTCTTCGAGGTCAAGAGCGAATGGGACCCGGCCGCGAAGGTCGTCCGGCTCAAGGTCGCCCAAGTCCAGGACCTTTCCAAAGGCGTGCCCGTGTTCCGGGTTCCCGTATCGATCAAGCTTGTCTCTCCCGGAAAGACCGAGATCCGCAAGGTCTGGATCGATGAGCGCGAGGAGACGTTCGAGTTTCCGCTCGAGGCCAAGCCCCTGCTCGTCCGGTTCGACGAGGACAATGTCCTCATCAAGGAGATCACCTTTCCTAAAGAGCGCGACGAGCTCCTTTATCAGCTCAAGCACGACGACGTGATCGGCCGCATGGACGCCGCCGCGGGGCTTTTGGCCTTCGCGGCGGACCCTCAGGTTGTCGCGGGGCTGCTCGCCAGCGTCCAGGCCGATCCGTTCTGGGCCGTCCGCAAGGGCTCCCTCGAGGCCTTGGCCCGGCTCAAACCCAAGAACGGACAGGCCATTTTCAAAAAGGCGTTCCAGGACACGGATCCTCAGGTCCGGGCCGCCGCGCTTGTCGCCTTGGGCGACCTCAAGGACCGCGCGCTCCTCGATTTCTACAAGGGCGTTTTCCAAAAGGACGCGAGCTACCGGGTTCAGGCCGAAGCCCTAACGGCGATCGGTAAGACGGGCGACCCATCGGCCGCCCCGTTCCTCCGGCAGGCCTCGGCTGTCCCGTCCTATCGTGACATGTTCCGAAGAGCCGCCGAAACCGCCTTGAAACAACTCGAAAACAAATAGATAAAAAAAGAGCACATCCCGGGCTCCCTACCGGACCTTTTTCAGGTCCCCTACAGCTCCGACGGCTACCCGTGGGTCGGACGCCAATTGGGGGATGTCAAACTGCAGACGATCATCGACGAAAAGGGCATCCAGGAAGGACTCCGCGCCTTCCCGGCGTTGAAAGACCAAAAACGGACATATCCGAGGTACATCTTTCAGGACTGGGTCATCAAGAACGCCGCACTCCACTTTTTTTGCGAGCCCGAGCTTGGGGCGGCGGAGATCGGTATGGCTTCTTCTAAAATGAAGCTTTGACTTTTCCCTCCGCGTATTGATGGATGATTGAGCCGATGAGGGTTTGGTAGGGAAGGCCGAGTTCCAGGGCCTTGGCCCGGATCAGCATGATGTCCCTTTCTGATAGGCGAATGCTGATGTGCCGGTTTTTTGCGATCGTCGCCCGAGCCGCCCGGACCAATTTCTCTTTCCACTCGTCCTGGTCAGGAACTGGGACCAACTCATTCTTCTCCACGGCTTCCCGGATATCCCGTTCCTGCTCATCCAGAGGTTTGAAAAAGCGCTTATTACGGGCCTTTATCATTATCTTTTCCTTTGGACCTTCCGTGGGCCTTTGTCGCTTTGCGGCTGGGATAAATTGTCTTGAGGAAGATTTTTTCAGCGGTCTCCTCGAACGGCACTATAAAAACATAGCCCGCTATCAACACGCCCATAAGACGCTGATTCGGGTATTTCTCCGGTCGCGGATGCTCCTTAACCCAGATGGGCCCATGCTCAGCAAGAGACGCGAGGACATCCTCAAACGATATGCCTCGTCGTTGCCTGAGACGCTCATTTTTGCGCTTGTCCCAGGTTATGAGCTTCGAGGTCATTTTATCACATTATATATACAATGTAAATAACCGACGGAAGAAAAAAAGGCTCTGGAGAAGCGGTCAAGGAATAGAGACGCTTTTACGCCGACCAGCTTCTCAGGAGCCAGGAATCAACCTTCAAGGTTGGGTCCGTTCAAAAACCCGGGCTTTGAACCTCGCCTGATGGAGCTATTCTCCAAGGCGCTTGAAGGGGAGGCTCTATTCGGCTATCAGGTTAAGTAAAACGGGAGTTATTAAAGATAAGTTCGTTTTTTGCTGCGCTGGCTTGATGAGTATTCACGACACCGATTTTGCCTCTTCCCATCGTTGGGGATGG
>CAYGXD010000200.1:0-5338 GCA_964353705.1 uncultured Eubacteriales bacterium
GAGCCCAAGGCATGGTGGCCCAGCTGATGCAGAGCTTCGTGGAATTCCCGCCGCGTCAGAAGCCAAGCTCCTTCAACCTGGACCAGGTCATGGAGCGGCTGAAGGAGGCCTCGGGAGGAGGACAGCACTAAGAGGGCTGGGACGAGGCTGAGGTGGGGCGCCGCTGTCTGCGTCTGGTTTTCCTGGTTCTCTTAGTTTGCCTTGGAGCGGCCCGGGCAGCGGGCCAGGACGAGACGTCATGGGAGTTCTGGCCAGAGACCGACATCTGGCTGCGGCTCTCGCCCGCTTGGCGTCTTTCGATGTTCGTTCCCATATCAAAGAACATCGAGACCGCTTACCGGGAGGGGAACCTGATCTTGCAGGCGGACTATGCGTGGGGGAAGCTAAAACTGCCCTTCAAAAGGCGGCTGCTGGATGAAAACCGGGCGCGGGAGATGAAACGCTTCCTCCTCCGCGGCGGGTATCTCGGCGGAAAGAGCCTGGATGACCAGGGCGAGGCTTACCAGGAACATACGGCTCTCTTTGAACTGCACATGAGAACCCCGCTCAAGGGCCGCATCCTCCTGTCGCACCGGTTGCGCACCGATCTTCGCTGGCTGGGCGATGCGCACGAGTTCTCGACCCGGCTGCGTTACCGCCTCATGGTGGAAAAAGAGTATGAAGTCGGTCGCACTTCGATTGTCCCCTATGTGAACGTCGAGCCGTATTATGACTCGCGTTACGAGATTGTGAATCGCGTCCGGCTGATCGGGGGCGCTACGGTCGCCTGGTCGTCGCGCTTCGCGCTGGAGGCGAACATCACCTATCAGCACGACTCGAAGTCATCGGTTACGAACCTCTACGCGCTGAACGTGATCCTGCATCTTTATTTTGAAACGGCCGGGGCCAGCGAACCGAAATAACAGTCGCGGCTCTCCCGGTTCAGTCAGGCTTTAGAGGATACGTCCAAGCCGACAAGAATGGCTGCTGCCTATTTGTCCTTGGGTTTTCCCCCTATCGGAATTCCGATGTAGACTTGGACAACGGAATTCCTGACGGGATCTCCGGGATTGTCCTTGTAGATGTCAGTCAGGCCGAGGTAATACCTTAGACCGATCTGGACGGCCCTCTTTTTCATCAGCCTGTATTCCAGATTAAAGGCCAGGGCAAAATCCCACGCGTTCAGCTTCGACTTGATGTCGTCCTTGAAGACGAGATCTTCTTCCGTATACACCTGGGCCACATATTCTTTCTTGGCGCTGCTGAGATAGCCGATCTGGGGCCCGAATCCCAGGCTGAACTTGGGAGACAGGTGGTACTTGAACAAGACGGGGAGGGAGACGTAGGCGAGCTTCGCCGTGACCGCTGCGTTTTCGAGAAGAGGGTCCAGGTTAGGGTTTCCGAACATATCCGGGGGAACTCCCTCTGCGCCGCGGGGATCCTTGAAGAGAAGTTCCGGCTGGAGGGAGAACTTCTCGCTCAATTTCAGCGTGCCGTAGATCCCGAACCCTATGGAAAACCGGCCGCTGGTCCCCTGGAGCCCCGTGAGGTCCTGCCAATTGCCGGCCAGCCGGATGCCCAGCTCGAATTTTTCCGAAGTGAGCTTGTCGCCAAATAGGAGAGCGATCAGGACCTGGGAATGACCCAGGGTCGCCGCAAAAGTGATCATGAGAACGAAGAGAGCGATCCTTTTCATAAAATATCTCCTCTGATTTTAAAACGTCATTATTTATGGCTTGAGCTTCAGCAGCGTCTCGACCGCCGCATGGACGGTTGGGAAGATGCGGTCGGGCCCGATCCGCCGCGCCAGACCGGTCCGGTCGAGCATGTCGCGGAGCGGACCCTTCGCAGCCGCAACGGCCATCGCGATGCCTTCCTTCTCGAGGTCGCCGCACACCTGATCCAGGACCGCGGCCCCGGTCGTGTCCAGATAGGGGATGGTCTCGGCGTCGAGCAGGAAGACCCGGACCGGCGTCGGTGATTCCCGGATCACCGTCCTGACGCGCGATTTGAAATAATCGGCGTTGAAGAAGACCAGGGATGCGTCGTAGCGATAGATGACCACACCCGGGAACGACTCGGCCCCGGGATGAGTGGCCGTGTCGCGGTAATCATTCGTCCCCGGCACGCGTCCGAGCACCGCGTCGTGCGGCCCCGAGGCCATGATCAGGAGCTGCCCGAGAGCTATGCCGACAGCGACTATCACTCCGGGCAATACGCCGACCGTGATGACGCCGAGCAGAGTGATGATGCAGAGCCGGAATTCCCTGGGGCTGACCCGCCGCAGGATGGCCAGGGCGCGCAGGTCGAACAGGCCTAGGGACGCTTTGATCAGGACCGCCGAGAGTACAGTCATAGGCAGCCAACCGAGCGGTTCGGTGAGGACAAGCAGCGTCAGCGCCAGCCCGGCGGCCGCCACCAGCCCGGTGACCTGGCTCTTGCCGCCCATCGAGTCGTTGACGGCCGTCCGCGAATCGGCCCCGCTGACGGCGAAGCCCTGCAGGATCCCGGATCCGATGTTGGCGACACCCAGCGCGATAAATTCTCTATTGGGGTCGATGTCGTAGCGGTTTTTCGCCGCGAACCCACGGGCCGTAACCATGGCGCTGTTGTAGCTGATGAGCGCCAGCCCGACCGCGCCCACCGCCAGCGGCTGCCAATCGAGCCCTCCGATGTCCGGAATCGTGAAAGCCGGAAGTCCCGCTGGGATCTTGCCCAGCACTTTCACGCCGGACTTGGCCAAGCCGAAGACCGCCGAGGCGGTGACGCCGAGCGCGACGGCGACCAACGGCCCGGGCACTTTGGGGGCCACGCGCGCCAGTAACAGAAGCAGGGCCAGAGTCGCCGCGCCGACCGCAAGCGTCGGTTCGTGGGTTTCACCCAGCTTCGATAAAAACTGCCAGAGCAGGCGAAAAAACCCTGCGGGCGCGAGCCGGAATCCGAACAGGGTTCCGAGTTGGCCGGTGATGATGCAGATGGCGATGCCGTTGAGATAGCCGGTCAGGATGGGCCGGGCCAGGAAATTGGTGAGGAACCCCAGGCGTGCGAGACCGGCCGCGATGCAGAAGACGCCCGTGATTATGGCCAGCGCGGCCGTCAGTGATACGTATCGCCCCGGATCCTGGCCCGCCAGCGGAGCCACCACGGCGGCGACGATCGCGCAGGTGGCGGCGTCGGGCGCAACGATCAATTGGCGGGACGAACCGAGCAGCGCATAGGCCACGAGCGGGAGGAGGCTGGCGTACAGCCCGTAAACCGGGGGAACGCCCGCCAGTTGCGAATAGGCGATGGCAATGGGCAAGGCCACCGCAGCCACCGAAACTCCCGCCAGGAGGTCGTGACGGAACCAGCTTTTTTGATACCCCGACAGCGAGCTCTTCATGCCACGCCTCTCCTTTATATAAAAGAAGGCCCTCTGTCAAGATTGGGGAATCGAGCGAGAGACGAATAGTAGTGGGTTTTACAGGCCACTCGGCTTAGGGACGAAAGATGGGAAACTCGCGTCTAACCTGCTTTCACTATTGCCGCATCATGATGGCCTTCAAGGCCATCTCGTCGTCCTTGATCAGATCGCCGTGGTGTGCATGTTGTTGAAGAGCAGGTTTATTCGTCTCAGTCACGCGACAAGTCTGCCGCTATTATCCCTGAGACTTGATTATCGCTAACGATTTACACCGAAGGGCCAAGGCTCGTCAATTGGACCTTCGTCCCATGTCCCGAAGACCCGGATCTCACTCGCCGAACATCTCGGTGATGAGCCGTCGGAGGGCGGCGGCTTCGCCGTCGGAAAGAGAGCCGATCCGCGGACCCAGGCGGGCCTTGCTGACGGTCCGTATCTGGTCGACCGCGATCTCGGCAGCCCGGCCTGCGCATTGAACGGGCAGCCGGCATCGCCAGGCCGGATGGAGCCGGCTGGTTACCGGACAGATCGTCACGGTTTGAAGCCGGGCGTTCAATTCGTCCGGGCTGACGATAACGACCGGTCTGGTCTTGGCCATTTCCGCCCCTCGAGAGGGATCCAGGATGGCCCAACGCACTTCGTACCGCTTTGCGGTCAGCTTGCCGGGATCAGGCTTGGACCTGTATCGCGGCCTCTTCTCCCTGACCTGCCTTCCCGACGACACTTCCCAAGGAAGGGACTGCAGCCCGTCCGCGTCCATCCCGGCCCAGGCGCTCCAATCCTCGCCCTCCGCAGCCATCTCGCGAGCCGTGTCCTCCCAACTGAGCTTCTCGACGGCCTGACCCGCGGACCGGAGAAGGATCCCTTCGACTCTTTCTTCCATGATCAGGGCGGACCCAACCGAATAGCGCTTCAACGATGAGGCGGGCAGGCGGACTCCTCGGGAGTTCCCGATCCTGGCGACCTTGAGTTCATGTGTCTTCATCTGTTTAGCCCCGGCCCGAGAGCGAGGCTTCTTAAGACCGAATAGTTATTACTGTAATTACTTTTGGGACGGAAGTCAAGGGCCGGAATTGAGTTGGGCGGTTCTTCGGAGAGACATTATTACGTCTGCTCCGGCTTGCCACCCGCCCTTATCCTCCCGCTGATCTCTCGACGATCGGAGGAGGCGCCTCACATCCTCAATCAAATCTCCGAAAACTGGATGACGACCTTGATATCGTCCGGTTCTCTTTTAAGAGCCTGTTCGAAATTCTCCGGCTTTACGCGGCGCGTGATCAGGCGGCTCAGCCATTCCCGGTCCGAGCGAGCCAGATTTTGACCCGCTTTGTACCAGTGACGCTTGTTCGCGTTCACGCTGCCGACGATCACATTGTTCTTCAAAACCACGGCCGCCGCGATGTCGGCCGTAGCCCGCGGGGCGACGCCGCCCGCTCCGACTCCCGTGAGGCAGACGATTCCGCCCGCCCCGACCTTCTGGACGGATTCCGCAATGACCGATCCGACCCCCGTGCACTCGACGATGATATCGGGATTAAAATCAAGGTCCGTGACGCTCCCCGTATGGTAATTCGCGCCGAGGGCGCGGACGAGTTCCGGCTTCGGTCCGGTTTGGGCACGATCGAGGACGTGGACCTCAAGATCCCTCGCGCTCAGCCGGAGGGCCGCCAAAAGACCGATCGGCCCCGCGCCGGTCACGAGCGCCGTCCGGGGTTCCCAGAAGGCCCGTTGGCCGGCCTCGAGGACCTGTTCCAACGCCTTCGTGATCACCGTCATCGGCTCGAGCAGCACGCCGAGGATCCCCAGGGACGAGTCCACCTTGATGGCGTATTCAGGCTCTATGCGCCATCGTTCCGACATGAAGCCGTGGATCTCCTTGATCCCACGCTCGGTGTATTGGCCGTTTCGGCACATGTCCCATTCACCCACCGCGCAGTTGGGGCAGGGGACCGGGTCCGG
>CAYGXD010000201.1:0-5265 GCA_964353705.1 uncultured Eubacteriales bacterium
CGACGAGGCCGGTGTTGTTGATCTTGCCGACGAGCGAGAAGATCTTGGTCCCCTTGCTTCCGGCCGTCCCGATCCCGGCGAACCAGTCCGCTCCTTTGTCGATGATCAGGGGCACGTTCGCCCAGGTCTCCACGTTGTTGATGCAGGTCGGTTTGCCGAAGAGCCCGCGGACCGTCGGGAAGGGCGGCCGCTGCCGGGGCTCTCCGACCCGGCCCTCGATCGAGGCGATAAGGGCCGTCTCCTCGCCGCAGACAAAGGCGCCGGCGCCCTTGGCGATGCGGATCTCGAAATCAAACCCGGTCCCGAGGATGTTCGGACCGATGAGGCCGAGCCGACGAAGTTCCTCGATGGCCAGGGTGACATGCTTGACAGCCAGCGGGTATTCGTCCCGGACATACATGTAGCCTTCCCGGGCGCCCATCGCATAGGCGCCGAGGAGCATGCCCTCGAGAACCCGGTGCGGATTCCCTTCGAGCAGGCTGCGGTCCATGTACGCGCCGGGGTCGCCCTCGTCGGCGTTGCAGATGACGTATTTCAAATCGCCTTTGGAGCGGCGGGCGGATTCCCATTTCAGGCCGGTCGGGAACCCGGCTCCCCCGCGTCCGCGCAGGCCGGATTTCTTGACCGTCTCGACGACGCCTTCGGGCGTCATTCCGGTCAGCGCCTTGAGCAGCGAGCCGTAGCCGCCGATGGCCAGATAATCGTCGATCTCCGTAGGGTCGATCAGGGCGTTATCGGCCAGGAGGACGCGCTTCTGCTTCCTGTAGAAGCCGATGCCGCTCTCCTCCACGGCGGTTTCCGCGGTCCTCGGGTCTTTGTAGAGAAGACCGGGGAGGACCTTCTTCTTGAGGACGGTTTCGGTGATGATATCTTTTCCGTTCTTGGGGTCGACTTTCTGGTAGAAGACATTATGAGGAAAGATGATGATGTTGGGCTCGGCCTCGCAGAACCCATGGCATCCCGTGACCTTGACCCTGACCTTATTCTCGAGCTTCCGCTCCTCAAGAACCCGGCGCAGGGCGCCGATGACCTTGACCGATCCCCGGGCCTGCCCGCAGGTTCCCGACGAGACCGTCAGCACGGGCCTCTTATCCGACCTGCGGAGATCGACCTGTTCCCGGATGGCCGCCTTGAGTTCCCGGACCGTCTGGAGTTTTTCCCGTGATTTCATGGTCATCTCATCTCTGGTACTTTTTCAAAATCGCGCCGACATTCCGGACCGTTGTATGGGCATGATAATCGCGGTCCACGACGACAACGGGACCTATCGCGCAGCAGCCGAGGCAGGCCACGGTCTCCAGCGTGAACTGCTTGTCCTTGGTGGTCTGGCCGGCCCTGACTTTCAGCCGCCGCTCAAACTCATCGAGGATGCGGGGGCCTCCCCGAACGTGGCAGGCCGTTCCCTGGCAGACCGTGCAGACATGCTTTCCGCGGGGAGTCAGGCTGAAGGCGCGGTAGAACGTGGCCACGGCCACCACGTCCGTAAGAGGGACATCCAGCGCTTTGGCGACAAATCTCAAGCATTCCTCGGGGAGGTACCGGTACTCGCTCTGAATGTCCTGGAGGATAGCGATCAGGCTCTTCTTTTTCCCTTGGTGCCTATCGATGAAGGACTGGATTTTTTCTTTTTCAAAGGCCACTGTCATTTCTCCGGTTAGTGAGATAACCCCCCGGCCGATGGCCATCCCCTCCCGTTCGATGATGGGGAAGCGGAGGCCGTCCAGGGGTAGACGGGAGCGGGAAGGACGACGGCAGGGCTTTGAGGGAAGCGCAGGAACGATCCGTCCGCAGTATGAAAATCTATGACTCCTTATTCAGCCGCCGATAAAACGCTCAGGCCGATTATGAATAAGCGACGTTTTATAACAAAACGAAAGCGAGTATGTCAAGCGCCATCTCAGGACGGGCGGGGAGGAGCGGCGTGCACTCCTATTTCGCCGTCTCGTCGCCCAGGCCGAGGTCCTTGATGGTCTCCGGCGGCAGGTTGATGATCGCGGCGGCAGAGGTCCTGTCGACCGGGCTGTCGCCTCCGGTGAAGTGGACATCCAGCAATCCGTCGGTGCTGATCCCCGTCCTCAAATGATTCATTTCCGCCAAGGCCTGGCTCCAGCCATGGAACCACGTTTCAAGCTCCTTGCGCTGTTGGGGCCGGCCCTGGAAATGTACCAAAAGGTGGAGTTTGCTGTCCGGTCCGGCCGTGCCGCTCACGGAGCTCCCGAAAACGAACATGGCTTTGACGCCCCAACGTTTGGCCTCGCAGCGAAGCGCCAACTGCTCGGCCAGGCGGAGACGCCAGCAGGAATGTTCGTCCATACCCGGGGGACAAGCCAATCCCGGCTCCAGCATGACCCTGGCGGTGGCCCCGGGCTCGGAAAACAGGGCGACGGCCAGCCCGCGGTCGCCGTTCATGAGGACCTGAATAACCTTCCCTCCCGTTGCGAGGGGGACGTCGATCACGCGCAGCGCCTTGGCGAGGTCCTTGTACTCCGGGAACAGCTGGGGAAGGAGGTTAGGGGCGGAATGGAGGAATTGATCGTTGAATTTCACGCCCGGGTCGTCGGGATAGAGCGGCAGATAGCGGATGCCCGACTCCACGAGGTCCTGGAAAAAATGGGTCCCGAAGGACACGTCGGGGACATAGTTGCCCTTCTTGCGGGCCACCTCAATGATCATGGCTGCATTATTGATGTCCGAGTAAGTGACGCGCACGCCGAGCCTGATGTCGCCGCGGCTTCCCCACCGGCCTGGCCCCATGAGGATGAATTTGCGCCGGGGCAGAAGCTGGTTCAGTTTCCCGACGGCCTCTCCGACCGCGACCAGGCCCGATAAATCGGCGATTTCACCGTACTGGTCCGGCTCGACGTAAACGATATGGGTGATGTCGGCCACCCTTCCGTTGGGGACATATTTCTTGGCCGTGAAGAGGAGGGATCTCTCGGGCACGTCGGGCGGGATCTCCATGGCCGATTCCTCGGCGGAGTGGCTTTGGGGACGGCATTGGAGAAGATAAAAATCAGTCCCGTCGCTGGCAAATTCGACATCGACAGGAACCCCCAGCGCCGACTCCAGGGTTTTCAGGATGGCCTCGACCTGGTTCATGAACGGCGTCCTAGAGATCAATCCGTCAAAGGTCACGACGACCTCGCTCTTTTTGAAGTCAGTGAGGAGCCCCATGGGCGGCTGAAGAATGCCGTCCCTGTAGATGGAAATCAGCTTGTTCAGGGAGGGGTATTCCGACCCGATTTCGGTCAGGATCTCCTTGAGGTCCTTCGTCACAAAGGCGTTCTTCTCGAGGTCGATGACATCCATCTTATTCGGGGAATAGCGGATCACCTCGTCCAGAGAAACGTTGACCCGGAGGTTCGGCTGGCCCGGAGCCGCAAGGATCGGGTAGTCGTCGCTCAACCGGTCCACGGCTCTGGTGCCCAAGCCGGGGACCATACGGACGAGCCCGTCCTCCCGCCTGATCCGGGAGGACCAGCGGAACTCGTTCCGGGAGAAGGCGACTCCGGCGAACGCGGGGAAGAAATATATGCCTACCCGTGTGCCGACGACCGCCTGGATCATGACTCCCATTTCTTCGTTGAAGTCGAGCAAGCCCCGCTCGGCCCGGTACTGGATGGGGTCAGGGCTGAAGATGGAAGCATAGACTTCGGCTATCGCCTCGAGCAGAGCCTCCAGACGCTTCTGCTTGTCGCCCTGGTTCGCCAGGAAAAGGCTCTTGTATTTTCCGGCGAAGGCCGTCCCCAGACGGTCTTCGAGAAGGCTCGAGCTCCTGACGATGAGGGGCACTTCGCCAAAGTCATCGAGCGCCACGGACAATCCTTTGACGATTTCCGGAGGGAAGGCGCAGTTCTTGAAGACCTGGACGAGATGGGGATACTCCTGACGGATCGTGGTGAGATCCTTGTATTTCTGTTCGATGACCTCCTCGAGGTTGTTGTACCGGAGGAAGGCCATGATGCTGTCTGAAGTCACATACCAGGTCCTGGGTTTCTTCACCGTTCCGATAGACTTAACCCGCCGCATCGCCTGTTTGAGTATCCGGCTGGCGATAAAGAGCCCGGCGCTCTTGCCTCCCAATTTGCCGTGGCTGTCGGGCAAAAAGACGATCCGCCCGCTCAGATCGAAGAAGTCCTCAAGATCCACATACTTCTTGGCGATATTGATATATTCCAGCTGCTCGGTGAAGAAGCGGCGGATCAAGGCCACCCGAACGCTGTCGGCCCGGGACCTGGGAAGCTGCACCCCCTCGGGCATCAGCTGTTTGTAGCGCCGCATGGAGTCGAGGACTTCGCTGAGGGAAGCATAGACATTTTCCAGGGTTTTCACGGCCAAGCCGGACCGGTCTTCGTTGATCCACTTCTGGATCCGGCCAAGGATCTCTTCGTCGGTCAGGTTGGCGGAGGCAATTTTAAAGGTCTCCTCGCTCAGAAGGAACAAGCGGTCCAGGGATTCTTTTTCCTTGGGCCTATTGTCCTCTCCGAATACCCCTTCCCCCTCGCGGCCCTCCCCGTGCCGCTGGATCAAGGCCCTCGCTTCGGTGACTCCCCGCCATCCCAGATAGTTGATCATCTGCCGGGAGATGCGGAGGAAAAGGCTCTGGTCGGTATTGCGGAGGAGGTCCAGAGCGATCCGCCAGCTTTCCTTGACCTCGGCCAGGGCATTGCGCTCCTCGCTCATCTCCTCATACATCTGCCGCAGCCTCTGATGAAGGATGAAATGGCCCAAACGGTCGGCGATCGTCTGGATCAACTTGATCTCGCCCTTGAGGAAGGGGCCGCTGTCTCCCTCGGGTGTGGGCTTTGTGTAGGAAACAAAGATCCGGCCCAGGACCGTGTCGTGGACACGGATATCGGCGCTCTGGACGTAGGGAGTTTCTTCGAAGTCGGGGGACGCATAGACCTCCGAGCCATAGAAGATCTGGACCTGGCAATATTCGGGATATTGCCAGCCCGGCGGTATGACTTTAATGGCCCGGCGGAAGACCTCCTCCAGGGAGAGGTGGAAATTGCTCAGGATTTCTTCAACATTATAGAGGCAGTTCAGCTCCTTGGCCCGTTCATGGAGCGTCGAAAATAGCGCCGTTGCGGACTTGGAAGATTCCCGGTCATTCATGACAGCGAACCATCCTTCCGCCGCTTCCGCGGCCATCGCGCCGGAAGAGCGGCATTCCGATTTATCGGGCGGTTATTCCGTCTCGTTTACTTTTAAACCCAGCCGCGGTCTTTGCAGGCGTTCGCCACCCGGCTCACCGCGATGACA
>CAYGXD010000202.1:0-5216 GCA_964353705.1 uncultured Eubacteriales bacterium
GGATATAGAACCGGCCGCGGTCGGTTTTCCAGCCCGGGATCCCGCCCGCGCCGAAAAACTTGTTGGCCAGCGCGATCCTCCGGTAGTATTCGAGTTTGTACTCGTTCTCCGGCGTCTGAGGGCTGGGGTCGCGCTTTTTCCAGAAAGTCTCGATGAATTGCCCGCGGTCCAACTCCGTCGGCAGACTGAGGTAAACCTCCTTTTCCCGGGCTGTGATGATGTACGGGACAACCTCCTCGATCCATTGCTTCGACGCCTCGCTCAACGGCTCCTTGACCTGCGCGGGCGCCGCTTCGCAGCCTCCGAAAGCCCCAGGCTGAACCGCAAGAATCAGGATTACAACGAGCGCCGGAGAAAAGCGGACGCCGGAAGAACCAGGTTTCATAGGCCTATTTAATCTGTTTTTCGAGCTCTGCGATCATCGTCTTGACCGCGCCGGCTTCCGGGGAGTTGGGCTCCAGCCGGAGGAACTCCTGGAACGATTTTATCGCCTTATCGAAACCCTGGAGTCTGATCGCGGCCAGGCCGGCCTGGTAGTGGGCCGAGGCGTTTTCAGACTTGAGCGCGACCGATCTCTCGAAAGCGGCCAGGGCCTCTTCATTCTTTCCCAATCTATAGAAAACCAACCCAAGGTTATAATGAGCCAGCGCGCTTTCGGGGTTGAGAGCAATCGCCTTGGAGAAGCTTTCCTTGGCTTTTTCACTTTCGCCTTTAGCGAAATAGCATTCACCCAAGGCAAATAGGGACTCCACGGACCGGGGGTTGAGCTCGGCTGCTTTCTCCAAGGCCGGGATGGCCGGATCGACCTCGCCCTTTTTGAGGAGGGTCAGCCCGAGGTTGAAATAGCCTTCATATTGCGCCGGATACCGTTCGATGACCTTGCGGAAGCGTTCGGCGGCTTCATCATATTTCCCTGCCTTGAACAGCTCGGACCCCGCGGCCATGTCCTCGTCTTTGTCCGAAACAACGAGCGGCTTCTTGAGCTTGATCTCCAGGTTTTCCCTCATCCCGAACCGGATCCGGGCTTCGGATTCCGCCGTCACATACCCTTCGGACTCGACGGTGATTTTATACGTTGTCGGCGGTATTCCCACCTTGATGAACTTGCCGTTTTTGTCCGTCGTGAGGACAAAGCTAAGCCCCCTCGCAGGGTCGGAAAGAGTCAGCCGGGCATCCTTGACCGGTTTCCCCTCTTCATCGGTCACCGCGCCCTGAATAGCGGTCTCTTGAGCAAGGCCCGATCGGGGACCCAAGAGCATCAGACTCGCAAGTCCGGAGAGAAGCAAAGCGCTCAGGGCCGTGACCTTAGTTCGCATGGCCGCCTCCTAAGGGCAGATGAATTCAAAGAATCAATATACCACAAATATCAGCCACAGTATTTCGTTACCAGGGGAAAAAGAGGAGAGCCCGACGGACGGGCTCCCCTCAAAGTCTAAAATCCAATCAGGCGCTCAGAAGTCGAATCTCGCTCCTAGCTGAACCTGGCGGGGCGCTCCGGCGGCCAGCGGATTGCCGAACTCCGGTGTGCCGATCCGGTCATAGACGCTGCCGAAATTGTTCTTGTTCGTGAGGTTGTATACCTCGCCAAAGATCTGGAAGCGGAAGCGGTCGAAAGTGAAGTATTTGGAGAGCCTCAAATTGAGGGAGAACATGTCATACCCCCGCTCGGCATTCCGGTTCTTGCCAGGCTCCAAGTCGGTGTTCAGGCTGTCGAGGTTCACATCCGTCAGATAGAAAGCCGACCAGGGAATCGCCGACCGGTAATAGGCTGTGCCGCTCAACTGGAAGCCCAAGGGAAGGTCGACGATTCCCACGACCGCCAGCCGGTGCCGGGCATCGAAATCCGTCGGTCCGTACATTCTTTCCCAGGCGTCCGGCTCATAGCTATACGGCCCCGATTGTTCGGTTTCCACATCGGCCTTGGAGTTGGAGAACGTGTAGGCGACGTCCAGGGACCAGCCGTGCGAGTACCGCTTGAAGAGAGTGAAATAAAGGGCCCTGTAGTCGGTCTGGCCGGCCATCCGGAAGACGAAGATATCAGCCTGGGTCATATCCGGACGCAGGACGCCGGTTCCCGGAATGATCGGATTGTCGTTCTCGAGCCGGCTGAAGTTCTGTCCTTTCGACCAGACGAGGTCAACCCCCAGCGACAGGTCGGTTACGAACTCCCTCTGAACGCCGAGTGTGGTCTGGATGGTATAGGGCGCAACCAGGTTATCCCCACCTTGGTACGTGCTCACCGGCGGTTCGTACGGGATCGGGGGAAGGAAGGGGTTGGGGACATTGGGGTCCGGGTATCCGGGGTAAAAGAAATACTGAACGACCAGCTGGTCCATGATGCCGACCAGAAGCCCGAGGTTGAGCTGGGGATTTTGGGAATAGGTGCCGACGCCTCCCCTGATGACTGTCTTGCCGTCTCCAATGGGATCCCAACTGAACCCGAGGCGGGGATTGAGATGCCGGATGTCGGAGTTGTTGATGTCCAGGAACTGGACTTGATAATAGTTGTATCTGAGACCGTAATTCAGGGTCAGCCGCGGCGTCACCCTCCACGAATCCTGGGCGAAGATGCCGACCTCCCAGTAGGGGCTGTCGATGTCGGCGACTTTTGGCGATGTAACAAGCAGATAGGGATAGGTGGAGAAGTTGGTCGGGTCGAACGGCTCGTCCGTGTCGAAGATGTAATATCCCGGCACATACTGGCTGACATAGCCGGTCGAACGGATCCGGGAGGCGTCGACCCCCAGCTTCACGCTGTGGTCTCCCAGGAACAAGGTGAGGTTCTCTACTAACTGGTACCGTGTGGTCGTGATCTCTTGAGGCAGGGTCGGATACTTGCCGGAATAGCCCCCTGGCCGCTCCTCAAAAAAGCTGTCATTTGGAGCCATGGGGAGCATCGCATAGGCCTCGTTGGAATAGAAGACACGGACCTCATTCATCGTGCTGTCGGATGGGTAATTGGTCCAGTTGAACTGGAAGTCATGGGCGGTGTCGTTATTATCGTAACCCGTGGACTTGGTGAACATCCCGCCTGGTACATAATCGTTCTGCCGGGGCCGGTTCAGCCCGTAGCGGAAGGAGAAGAGGTTTTTTTCGCTCAGCTGGTAGTTCAACTTAAGCAGCAGCTGGGTGTTGGTCTGATCCCAGGGCAGAGTTTCCGGCTCGGCGATGGGGGCGGTGACATTCGAATACTCCGTATGGCTTAATCCTTCGTAGAGAAGGAAGAAATGAGCCTTGTCCTTGACGATCGGGCCCCCGATGTTGCCGGACCAGTTGTAGTGCGAGAAGGGAGCCTTTTCGTACTCGCCCTCGCTCAGCTCGGGCGTGTTGTAGCCGTCATGGTTGACGAAGTAATTCACGTTGTCGAAGTACTCATCCCGGTAGAAAAAAGCGACCCGGCCGTGGTACTCGTTTGTCCCTGACCGCGTCAGGGCGCTCCGGACCATGCCGCTCGCGTTCCCGTATTCGGCCTCGTACTGGTTGGTCATGACCCGGAATTCCTGGATAGCGTCAGCCGGGATCGCCATGTTGACGGTGTTCCGGCCGACCCATTCGTTGGAGACGCCGTCGGTCAGGATGTCCTCGCTTCCGTAGGGCTGGGCGTTCGACCGGATATCTCCGTATTCGGAGGCGACACCGGCCTTGATCAGGGTCAGGGCGTTGAAATCCCTGTCCAGGAGAGGCAGGGAGTCGATCTTAATCCGGTCGACGACGGCGCTGATTTCGGACTTGGTCGTCTCCACCATCGGGGACTGAGCCGTGATGACGACTTCCTCCGCGATGGTCGTTTGTTTCAGGACAAAGTCGAAGGTCAGCCTGTTACCCACCGTAAAAGTCAAACCCTTCCTGATCTCGGTGGCAAAGCCCGGGATGCTGACTTCGCATTCGTAGCGGCCGGCTTGGAGACCGGAGAGGATGTACCGGCCGTCCTCCTTCGTTGTCGCACTTTTTGTGTAGCCCGTATCTATATTCTTGGCCGCGACCGTAGCTCCTGGAAGGGGCGAACCCTGTTCGTCCGTCACCTTACCTTCCAGGGTCACCGCGGTCGTCTGGGCCACAGCCCTAGCTCCGGTAAGGAAGAGGGCCAGGGCCAGCAAGGCCAAGACCAGCACAGGCTTTCTGTTTGAAACTAGCATTTTCCCGTCCTCCTATTTGAGTTGTTTTAGTTGGCTTTGGGCCAACGATTGTCCGACAAAAATGGGAGAATTGCCCTTGCGTCAGCTAAAACTTTTCGCTTCACATCACCTCCCTGTCTATATCCTTCCCCAGTCTTCCTCCCCGGTCTCCTCCTCGCCGAGGAATCCCTTCCCCCAATGGGAAAGGAGGATCTTCGCCACGGCGGGGGTATCCCTTTTCTCGACGGCATCCATCAGGTCGAGATGGTCCTGGAAGGACCGCTCGAAAAAGGACGGACGCTCGGTCGAACCCTTGCCCGAAGAGAAGAGATGGTTGCTCAGGAAGACGTACTTATCGGCCGATGTGGACAGGCATTGGTACAGATATCCATTGCCGCAGGCCCGCCACATGCGGTCATGGATCCGCATATTCTCGACGACGTACTCATAAACCTTGTTCTGGCCATGGAATTCGCCCAGCTTCGTGGTCATCCGGCGGAGTTCAGCGATATCGCCGTCGGACAGGTTCGGAACCGCCCTCCTCGCCGCCAAGGCGTCCAGGACGCGCACGACCTCGAAGAGCTCGGCGATTTCTCCCCGTGTCACGGTCGCCACCGTGACATCCTTCCGCGAGTTGATGACGATGTACTTTTCGGCCGAGAGTTTCTGAAAAGCCTCGCGAATGGGCGTTGTGCTGGCCTTGAAGAGTTCGGCGAATTCCTTCTCCAGGAGTCTCTGCCCGGGCCTGAGGTTCCCCTCGATGATCGCCTTCTTCAAATGGCCGTAGATAGACTCGCTCAGGGTGGCCGGCCGTTCATATCGCTTGCCGAGAAGGGATCCCACTATAGCGGCTCCTACAAGATATATCTTATATCGAGGTTAACCTTATTTCTGTTAGCGGTCGATGTCAAGCCCTTTTTGGCCAGTTAGCAAAACATCCCTCGCTCTTCACCCGCGACCTCCGGCTAGTGTCCCGTCTCGTAAATCCCTTTCCAAAGTCCCCTGCATAGCCGGGACACTTCCAGGGGGGAGTCATGCTCCCCCCTCGGCGCTCCGCTGACCCCCTGAGGGGAACGATGCCGTCCCCCTCAAACTCCCCCG
>CAYGXD010000203.1:0-2478 GCA_964353705.1 uncultured Eubacteriales bacterium
TCGACAGGAAGTAGCCGATCGCCTTCAGCCAGGGATGGGCGCCGAACTGGTTGTTCACCACCGAGAAATAGCCGGGGTCGAGGGCCTGTTGGGCGGCCTGCAATCCTCCCGCGGCGACGTAGACGAAGGGCACGGCCAGAAGACAGGCCAGGACGATGATGATGCCGTTGGGCAGGTCCGTGTAGGCGATGGCCACCATGCCTCCCAACGCGGTGAACAGGATGACGAAAACAGCGGCGATCAGAGTGCCCAAAGACTCCGAGATCCTTCCGTCCGAGACCACGTTCAGTATGAACCCGCCGGCGACGAACTGGTAGGAGACGATCGAGATGAAAGACATGATCAGAGCGAAGGCGCCGAAGAGGCGGGCGGCGGGTCCGTAGCGGACCTCGAGCAGGTCACCGACCGTGTACTGGCCGAAGGTGTGGATCTTGGCGGCCAGGAAATAGATGACGATGATTCCCACCCAAGCACCTGCGGCCAGCCAGAGGGCGGAGATCCCCGCCTTCGAGGCGAACTCGGCGCCGCTGATGAACGTGCCCGATCCTATCCAGGTGCAGATCAGGGTGAAGACCATGACCTGCCACTTGAGGGACCGTCCCGCGACCATGAAATCGTCCTGGCTTTTGATCCGCCGGGCCCGGACGAAATTCAAGGCGGCCAAGACCAGGAGATAGGCCAGGATGATGTAGAGATAGACCGGCATGCTACCCTCCTTTTCGCCTGAGTTTTCTGAGCTTGAGTTTCAAAAAAACAAAAGTCATGACGGCGTACCGCTTGATGTCGCCCCAGGACCGGATGTTGGAGATGACCCTCGGGATCTTGCGGGCGACGGAGACGTTTCCCCCGGAGAAAGACCAGCGGAAGAGGAGCTCGCTGATCCGGGCCCAGGTAAGTTTGTCCAGGAAAAGCGGCACGTCCCCCTGCGCCGTCGGGAGCGTTATGATCTTGGAGGAGTGTTTCTTAGTCCAGCTGAAATCGGCGGGCAAAAGGCCGATCTCTTTGGCCGTCCTCTCGAGCGGAGTGCCCGGATAGACATGCAGGATGGCGACGCTGGCCTCGACCTCGCCCTTATATCTCTCGATGAGCCGGATGGTCTCCTGGGCTTCCTCCCAGGTCTCGGTGGGATGGCTGAAGATGAAGAAGGGGTTGGCTATGACGCCCAGCTCTTTGCACCAGGCGACGACGTTCTGGAAATCCTTGAGTTTGACCTGTTTGTTGACGATCGCGCTCCTGATCCGCTCCGACCCGGCCTCGATTCCGAAGGACATGTAGAAAAGGCCGGCCTCCCTCATTTTGGCCAGCAGGGGTTTGGTCATCAAGTCAACGCGGATCTCGCACAGCCAGTTGACCGGCAGTTTTCTCTCCAGAATGAGGTTCGAGATATCTTCCATCCGCTTGACGCTGAGGTTGAAAGTGTCGTCATAGAAGTGGATGACCCGGGCACCGTATCTTTCGAGATGCGACTCGATCTCGCGGATGACATTTTGAGGACTCCGGATGCGGACCGCCCTTCCCCAGTTCACGGGTGTGGCGCAGAAGTTGCAGTTAAAGGGGCAGCCCCGGCTGGTCATGATATTGACGGCGGGAAGACGTCCTTTGCCGGGAACGTCGATCTGGAAATTGTATTTCTCGAAGGGGACGAGATGGAAAGCCGGGAAGGGGAGCTCGTCGAGGTTGAAAATCGGGGAGCGAGGGGGATTGGAGATGACCTGTCCGTTCAGCCGGTACGTGATTCCGGCGACGTGGCTTATGCCGTTCCCGCCCTCCTTCCTTTCCAGGGCCCGGCAGAGGTCGAGGGTCGTCTCTTCGCCCTCTCCGCGGACGACGACGTCCAGCCCGGGAATGTGGGCGAGGGCGTCTTCCGCCGCCATCGAGGCGTGCGGTCCGCCCATGACCGTCGTGGCCGGGGGATAGGCTTTTTTGGCCAACCGGACCAGTTTGAAGCTTTGGAAGCGGTTCTCCGTCGTGGAGGTGACGCCGACGATATCGGGCCGCGCCGCCTCGATTTTCCGGGCGATATCGCTCCAGCCCATCTTGAGGATATCGGCAGGCACGATCTCGACCTCGATGCCTTCCTTCTCCAGGACCGCGCCGATATAGAGCAAGCCAAGGGGAGGCATTGAGGAGCCTTTGGACCAGCGTTCGGCGAAATAGCCGCCCGGAGGGACAAAAAGCTGGATCTTCATCCGTCTATTGGACCAGTTCCTGCTGTTTCTCCAGTTTCATGGAATAGAGCTTTGTGATGTTGGGCTCGGCCATGGTCGTTCCGTAGATGTAATCGGCGACCTCCATGGTCTTGTAGTTATGGGTGATGATGATGAACTGAGTGTCCTTCTTGATCTCCTTCATCAGGTCCAGGAAGCGGGCGAGGTTGACGTCGTCCAGAGCGGCGTCCACCTCGTCGAGGATGCAGAACGGCGTCGGCTTGTAGCGGAACAGCGCAAAGAGGAAGGCCAGGCTGGTCAGGCTCTTCTC
>CAYGXD010000203.1:2578-5164 GCA_964353705.1 uncultured Eubacteriales bacterium
TCGGCTTGTAGCGGAACAGCGCAAAGAGGAAGGCCAGGCTGGTCAGGCTCTTCTCTCCTCCCGAGAGCAGGTGGACATTCTGGACTTTTTTTCCGGGCGGCTGGGCGATGATCTCGATGCCGCTCTCCTCGAGCTGGCTTTCGTCCAGGAGCTTGACCTCGGCGCTCCCCCCCTTGAAGAGCAGCGTGAAGATCTCCAGGAAATTCTTGTTCACTTCCGCGAGAGCGGTCAAGAACTGGGTCTGGCTCTCTTCATCGATCTTGCGGATGGCCTCGTGGGTGGCGTCGATGGACTGGCGGAGGTCGTCCCGCTCCCGGATCAAAAAGTCATAGCGCTCCTTAGTTCCGGTGTATTCCTCTTCGGCCATAAGGTTGACCGTCTTGATCCGCTGCAGGTCTTCCTCGGCCTCGGCGAGCTCGTCTTCGATCTCGGCGTCGGAAAGCTCGATCTCCGGCTTTTCGCTTTTTACTTCATGCAGGGTTTTTTTGAGGTCCTGCCAGCAGGTTTCCTCCAGGTTGACCATGTCCCGGTCGATCTCGGCCTTGGCGATCTCCCACTTGACCCGGTCTTCTTTTTTCCGCTCCAGCTCTTCCCTTGCTTCGGCGAGCCCCTTGTCCAGCGTCTCGGACTCGGTCCTCTTCAGGAGAAGATCGGCCTCCTTCCCGGAGATATCGGCCTGCCGGTTTCTTCTTTCGTCGTCCTGGGTTTTCAACCGCGAATCGATGGTGGCGGTGGCTTCCCGGGCCTCGGCTTCTTCCCTCCGGGCGGCCTCGGACTCTTCGCGGAGAGAGGCGATCTTCCGGCCGAGGGCCTCCTTGCGTTGCCCGATCTCGCTTATCTGGCCGCTCAGGTGCCCGAGCCTTTCCTCGAGAAGAACGATATCGGACCGGAGTTCGATCGTCCGCTTTTCCTCCTCGATCGACCTCCCCCGATGGGCGGAAAATTCCTTTTCCTCGTTTTCCAGGCCGGCTTTTTGGGCCAGCTCGTCCGCCTCGAGACCCGCGATCTTTTGCCGGAGTTCTTTCCTTGAAGCGGAGAGACCTGACTTGTCCTGATGCAGGACGTCCTGCTCTTTTCTCAGGACGGCAACGGTCGCGGCGGCCTTCTCATGTTCAGACAGGGCGGCGATCCTTTTCTTTTCAAGCTCGTGGATCTTCTTCCTTTGTTCCTCGAGGAAGAGGGCGCCGGACGCGATCTCCTCTTCGAGACGTTTTATTTCCCTGTCCTTCTCCTCGAGCCCGGCGGTGAGGGGAGCGAGGTCGCCGCTCCGGCGGGCCAGCGATTCTTCGAGGCGGCGAATCTCCCGACCCAGGGCGAAGGCGCCTTCCTCCCGCCGGCCGATCCTGAGGAGCCCGGAAGAAAGAAGCACATCTCCCTCAGGAGTGATGAAGTTCAAGGCGGGCTGCCGCAGCCAGAGCTCGATGGCCGAAGGGATATCCCGCACGATGAAAGCGTCGCGGAGTCCGTCCTGGAAATCGGCGAACTTCGGGCTCGGCCGAAGCCGGGATTTCACGGATCCCAGCACGGCGGGATCGGCGATCACAGGCGGGGGGGGAGTGGGGCCCTGCTTGGGAGAGACCAGGACATAGTGCCCTTGAAGAGGCTTTTCGGCGGCGCGCCTCAGGAAATCCAGGGCGGGGATGACGGGAAGCCCGGCCTCTTCTTTCCAGAGGGCGTCGACGAGCACCGCGTCACCGGGATCGGCTTCGATGAGCTCGGCCAGCCGGCCGAGAGCTTCCGGGATCGCTTCCTCGTCCCCGGGCCCGAGCCGGCTCTCCTCCATCTTTTTTAAGGCATGGAGCCTGTGCTGCTCTCCCTCCTCGATTTTCCGCCCCTCCGCCAGCCGCTCCCTGAGCTCTCCGGCGGCCGAGCGTCGCTCTTCCAGTGATGTCCCAAGCCCCCGGTTTTGCCCTTCGCGGCCGTCCATTTCCGTCCGGGCTTCCGCCAGCTCGCCGTCCAAGAGTCGAAGAGATTCTTCCCCGGCCCGGACGAGCTCCTCTTCCTGGACTATCTGGACATCCAGCTTTGATTCCTGGCGTGCCAAGAGCTCGAGTTCCTTCTCTCCCTTGAGCCATTCATTGCGGAGCTCGCTCAGCTCAAAAAGCGTCTGCAGATGCCTGGACTTCAGATCCTCGATATTCTTTTCCAGGATGGGGAAATTCTCCCGGACGGTTCGGCCGTCGGCAGCTGCCCGGGCTTCTTCCGCCCGCTTCTCTTGAAGAGCCCGGTCGATCTCCGCCCAGGTTTGCTGCCGCCCGGCAACCTCGGAATCCAGAAGGGCGGATTCTTTTTCCAGTTCCTCGGCTGACGAGGCCGCCCTTTTCCCTCTTTCCAGGAAAAGCTCTGTTCTCTTGGCTTCCCTTTCCCTTTCCGCCTCGGCCCGGGTGAGATGCGATTCAAACCCGTAGAGAGCCTCCTGGCCCTCCTTGATGGCCATCTCGAGCTCCCAGACTTCCCGGCGCCGGTCGGCCAGCTCTTTTTCCCTGGCCTTGATCCGGGAGGCGAGGTCCTTTTCCTGGGTTAAGGCGTCCGTGTGAAGCCGGGCCGTTTCCGCGTGCCGGTGCTCGAGCTGGACGAGCCTGCGGC
>CAYGXD010000204.1:0-5116 GCA_964353705.1 uncultured Eubacteriales bacterium
GAAACCATGCCCGCTCAGTCGTCCACGGACTTCCTCACCCACACCCTTCGCCTTGGCTAACAGAAGGACTCCGTAGCCGCTTCGTCCTCAAACGGGTTTGTCGCCAACAGCCCCTCGCCTGGGCAACTTTCGGGATCAAAGAAAATCGCTCGCATCTGATTAGAGCTAGTACAATACCTTTGATTCTCCCTTGTCCGCGATGAGTTTTTGAAAATGCCTCACGATCAGGTCCCGGCGGGCCATCAAGGCTTCGACCTCCCATCTTGTTAAGTGGGCTCCGACGGCGCTGGAAACGGCGTCCCTGCTGAGCTCCTGGAGCCGGACATAAATCGCTTTCTCGCATTTAACCAGATCCTCCACTTCCGGGAGTTTGCTGACCGTCCGGAAGGCCCGGGTGAAGTCGATGATCCAGATCTTCCAGCCCCCCGCGATCAAGACGTTTTGGAGGTTTCGGTCGGTGTCATAGATGAGCTGAGAGAAAACGCGGACGCGGTGCATCTGACTGTTCCAGGCATGAGTATCGGGGGGAGTGATTCCCTGTTTCAAACGTTCGTCCTCGTCCATCTTGACGTCGTCTACCCACCAGCTCAATGAACCCTTTTTCCCGTCCCATTCTCTCTCCACCGTGATAGGAACCATGTCGTCGATCCCAAGGAGAGAGGCCAATTCATAGGCTGCGATATTGAAGTGGAAGGAGTCGGCGAAGTTGAGTTCCCTTCCGCCTCCGGCGAACCCGGCCTCCTGCGTCCGCACGTCGACGTCCTGGAATGAGGCGTCGTGGGTGCGCCCGTCGGCCGAGAGTTTCAGGCGCCAGGGATTCGTCAGCCCCTTCCCTATCCTCTCGCTCTCAATGACGTTTGCCGTAAGAAGAAACCGGCGCACTTCGTCTTTGGGTAACAGGGAAGACTGCTCCTGGCCGGAAAAGAGAAGCGGCGCTATCAACATGAAAATACCGGCCAGACAAGGGATGATCTGTTGTCTGGGCCTGGATTCCAAGTTTTTTGTGCGGAGAGACACTTCCATATTGTCCTCCCTACCTGTTTATCAATATACCGCCCTCATAGAGACGGTGTCAACATGGAAGCGCTGTTATTTACTAATCCCCCCAGGTTGACTAAAATGAACCCCGGCCAAATGCCGGCTGCTCCGATGTTGGAAGATACGATCATCGCGATTTCCACTCCGACGGGGTACGGAGGTTTGGGAGTCGTCCGGCTGAGCGGCCCCAGAGCCCTCCCGATCGCCAAGAAGATTTTCCGTCCATGGAGGCAGATATGGCGGCGGGTAAAACCTCGGATGCTTGTTCAAGGCGATATCTATGACAACCACAAAAAGGCCTTATTCGACGAGGCTTTTCTGGCTTATTTCTCCGCCCCGCATTCTTATACCAGAGAGGACGTCGTCGAGATCAGCTGCCACGGCAGTCCGGTAGTGCTGGACGAAATCGTCCGCCTTGGGACAATGGCGGGCGCCCGGGTCGCTCATCCGGGAGAATTCACGTTGCGGGCCTATCTCCACGGGCGCCTTGATCTTCTCCAGGCCGAAGCCGTCAATGATCTGATCGCGGCCACCTCCCTCGCTCAGGCCAAGATCTCTCTGGGGCAGCTCCGGGGCGGCCTCTCAAGGCAGATCGGCGCCCTGCGCGAGCAGATCGTCGAACTCATGGCTGTTATAGAAGGGGGGATAGAGTTCCCGGATGAAGGGCTGGGGATCGGCTCTGGAGAAAGTACGGAACGCCTGCAAGCGGTGCTTCGGACCGTCCGGAAGATCATTTCGAGCTACGAGGCGGGACGGGCCATGACAGAGGGCCTTGATCTTGCCATCGTCGGCCGGGCCAATGTGGGCAAATCCACGCTTTTTAATGCTCTCCTTGACCAGGAAAGGGCGATTGTCAGCCCATATCCCGGGACCACGCGTGACTATCTCCGGGAGATGATCAAGATAAAGGACTTTCGCTTCCATTTGGTTGATATGGCCGGCCTGGAGGATTCGACCCATCCCATAGAAAAGGAAGGCGTCAAGAAAAGCGGAGAGGTGGCTTCCCAAGCGGACGGAATCCTGATGGTAGTCGATTCGTCGAGGCAGGAGAGTCCGGCCGATCTGAGGCTGCTAAATAGATTCAAATCCAAGAAAATGATCCTTTTATTCAGCAAGGCCGACCTTCCCCTCCGGGTTGACCGGAGGAGATGCCTAGCGATGAACAGGAAAATTCATTGGCTCGAAGTGTCGGGCCTGACCGGGAAAAACCTGCAGGAATTGCGAGAGGCGATCTATGAGTGCTTCGCCCCAAGACAGGAGCGGGATGATGAAGTGATCATTCATCTGAGGCAAAAGATCCTGTTTGATCAAATCGCCACTGGCCTGGAAAAAGCGCTGGTTTTGCTTCTAAATGGGCATACAGAAGAGCTCTGGATTGAGGAAATCAGGGGAGTTTTGCCTTTTATCGGCCAGTTGACAGGGGAAATCAGGGTTGAAGAGGTCATTAACAGCATTTTCTCCGGGTTTTGTGTGGGAAAATGAGCCAAAAAGGAGGTTTTAGGCCAGATTACGACGTTATTGTTGTCGGGGCCGGCCACGCCGGGTGCGAGGCGGCCTCCGCCTCGGCTCGAATGGGGCTAAAAACCATACTGGTCACTATTCACCTGGAGACGATCGCCCAGATGTCGTGCAACCCGGCCATAGGCGGTTTGGCCAAGGGTCATCTTGTTCGGGAGATAGATGCTCTGGGAGGGTTGATGGGGCTCCTTGCCGACGAAACCGGGATACAGTTTCGGCTCCTCAACCGGAGCCGGGGGAGTGCTGTCCAGGCCCCCCGCGCGCAGTGTGATAAAGCCCGGTACCGTCTGGTCATGAAAAAATGGCTTGAAGATACCTCAAACCTGACGGTTTTTCAGGGTATCGTGACTGATGTAATTATTTCCGGCGGGAAAGCCCGCGGAGTAATGACCCTGGACGGGAACAGGCTGCCGGGAAAAATGGTGATCATCTCTCCCGGGACTTTCCTGAACGGTCTGATCCACATGGGGTTAAACTCATACCCGGCCGGAAGGGCCAATGAGCCGGCGGCCACATCGCTCAGCGAAAGCTTGCGGAGACTGCGGCTGAAGATGTTCCGGCTCAAAACGGGGACGCCGATGAGGCTCGATAAGCACACGGTTGATTGGGCGGCCTTCTCTCCGCAGGCTGGTGACGAAACCCCCGTTGCCTTTTCCTTCAGGACGTGCCGGCCCTTGGTGAACCAGGTGCTCTGTCATCTTGGCTACACCAATTCCCGGACACATCGAGTCATCCGAAGGAACCTGGACAAGTCCCCTCTTTACAGCGGAAAAATAACCGGAATCGGACCCCGCTATTGCCCTTCGATCGAGGACAAGGTCGTCAAGTTCCCTGACCGCGAGCGACACCAGTTCTTCCTGGAGCCGGAGGGGTTGGAGACGGCGGAGATCTATGTCAACGGGATGTCCTCCAGCCTCCCCTATGAGGTGCAGGCGGAGATATTGAAGACCATCCCCGGACTGGATCAAGCCAAGATACTGAGACCGGCCTATGGGATAGAATACGACGCCGTCTCCCCTACGGAACTTAAGCCCTCGCTTGAAACCAGGCGTATCGAGAACCTTTTCCTGGCGGGACAAATCAACGGGACATCGGGATACGAGGAAGCAGCCGCCCAGGGGATAATGGCCGGTATAAATGCCGCTCTGAAGATAAGGGGAAAACAGCCATTCGTATTGAGAAGGGATGAAGCCTACATCGGAGTCATGATCGATGACCTTGTGACCCGCGGGGTCGAGGAGCCTTATCGCGTGTTCACTTCAAGGGCGGAATACAGGTTGAATCTGCGGGCTGACAATGCCGATTACAGGCTGGCCCCATATGGAAGGAAGTATGGATTGGTCACGGAAGCCGATTACCGGCTCTTTGAGGAAAAGCAGGAGAAAATCGGACGCCTTTTCCAATTCCTCCGGAAAGAGAAAGTCAAGCTGGAGGGCGGGAGCCAGATAACGCTTAGGGAATGGCTAAAAAAACCTGAAGTTTCACTGCGAAATGTGCTAGAATATAGAAAATTTCCTGATCCTTTGACAGACGAGGAGATACGATACGCAGAGGCGGAGGTTAAGTATGAGGGCTACCTGCGAAAGCAGGAGAAGGAGGTTGACAGGATAAGGCGGATGAATCAGGTGAAGGTGCCCGAAGATATAGATTTCAAAAAGGTCCCTTGTTTGACTAAAGAAGTTGTTGAAAGGCTCTCAAAGTCCCGGCCGAGAACGCTCGGTCAGGCTGCGGAGATCTCGGGGATCACTCCTGCCGCCCTGGTCAACCTCAGCCTTTATATCCGGGCCCGGAAAAGAACGGCCGGGTAAGGACCAATGTTCCACGTGAAACATTGAGGTGTCATGGGAAAGGTAATCGCTGTCGCCAATCAAAAGGGGGGAGTCGGCAAAACGACAACAGCCATCAACCTTTCCGCAGCCTTGGCCATGAAGAGCAACAGGGTCCTAGTTATAGATCTGGATCCTCAGGGGATGGCGACGGCCAGCCTCGGGATAGCCAAAGAAGCGCAAAAAGGGATCTATCAAGCACTTATGAACGGGCATGACCTGATGGACCTCGTGCTGGGGACGGAACTCGATAATTATTATGTCTGTCCATGTTCGCCCGAGCTCTCCGGCGCGGAGGTCGAACTTTTCTCCAAAGAGAACCGGGAGAAGAAATTGCGGGACGCCCTGGACAGGGCCAGGCGCAATTTCCATTTCACCTTCATAGATTGCCCCCCATCACTGGGGTTCCTCACCCTGAACGCCCTGACGGCAGCCGATTCAGTCCTCATCCCGATTCAATGCGAGTTCCTGTGCATGGAAGGCATCCCCGATCTCCTGGCCACTTTTGACCAGGTTCGCACCTATTTCAACCCGGCGCTGTCTATCGAGGGCATTGTCCTGACCATGTTTGACGAACGGACCAACCTTTCCAAACAGGTCGCCGCAGAGATCAGGCGTTCGCTTAAGACGATTGTCTTTCAGGTCGTTATCCCCAGGAGCGTGAGGCTGGCCGAGGCGCCCAGCTTTGGCAAGCCTGTTGTTCTCTATGACATCAAATCCAAAGGAGCGGGCGC
>CAYGXD010000205.1:0-2393 GCA_964353705.1 uncultured Eubacteriales bacterium
CCGGAAATCAGTTCATGCCTTCCCGGACTTCCATCAAGACCTTGTCGGCCGCCTTGATCTGGATCAGCCCCATCCGGGGAAACTCCAGGTCGATTATGACATAAACCGTGACCGCCAGGATAGCCGCGAACGCCAGCTTGTGGAACCTGCGTTTTTCGTGGCCCATGCTATATCCGGCCAGCATCGCGCTCAAAAGGGCCAGCAAAAAAAGCATGACATAGATAATCCAGGGCGGATGGTTCTGGGTGGCTACCATTCGGGTTGTCGTGATGTCGATCATCTCGTTGATAGCCGGCAAGAGCACCTGGGCTGCCGGCACGGGCAAGACTTTCCGGCACTCGGCGACAGCATCGGCCCAGATCTCCCCTTGGAGGTTTTTGGCGAGGGCCAGACCTTCTTTGGCGGCCTTGATGTCCGGCATCTTCCGGTAAGCCTCAAGCCGCAAATCCAGGTATTTTCGGAACTTTTCTTTGAGCGCCGGCTGTGCCTCGGTGGAAAGAAGGTCGAGCCGTAGATAGGCGGTGCCGACGGCGTTGGCCTCTTGCGTCACCAGATGCCGCCGGGCTTCGAACCGCGAGGCCGCTCCGGAAAAGGTGAAGGCAATGAGCAGCCCCATCAAGCCGTAGATGGCGGCTTCCAGACCGCCCGGGCCTGAGGAGGGCTCCTTGCCGGCTTTTTTTGCGCCGGCGAGCCCGATCCGCCGGCCGGCCTCCAGAAAGGCCAGCAAAGCGAGGAACATCCCGCCGATCATCACCAAAGGCAGGAATTTGAGGATCATCGCGGCGGTTTTTTCAGGGGAACAAGAATCCCGAAGCCGGTCAGGATTCCCCCTTCATGTACGTTTTTTCCCAGATCGGCTTGAAGAGCTTTTCGACATCCCGGTTATAGGCGACCATCCCCTTGAAGTATTCCGGGTCCTCCATGGCCGCGCGGGTGTTCTCGTCGATGGGCTCCGGGTTGTGCTCTTTCAGTATCTTGAAGAATTGGTCGTAATGGTCGCGGATCGGGCAGGGCATCATCCAGTTTCCGTGCCAGCCCTCCTTGGAGTATTTGTATTCGTTGCTGTACGCATATTGCCAGTCCCGGAGCTTGGCCAGGAACGGGTGGGCCCAGACATCGTTGAGGTTTTTGTTCTGGGCGTAAACGTCGTGGATGTTCAACGGCGTGTAAGGGACAAAAACGCAAGGGGCGATCTTACCATCCCAATCCACGGTCAGGTAGCCGCCCGCGTGGCCGGAGCCGACACAGCCGTTGGAGGCCGTGCCGCTGTTCCAGAAGTCGGCCAGCAAAAGCTGCCTCTCATGAACGAGCTGCCTGGCCTTTTCCCACATCCGCAAACGCTGCTCCGGCGTCGGGAGCATGTCCAGCGTGAGGGCGCGGCCCATCGGCATGTAGTGGAAGAGCCAGCCGTAGAGGACGCCCATCTTGTCATAATAGTAATTGATGACCTCATCCGACAGCAGGGCGTCGGCATTGTCGCGCGTGGCCGTCATGGAGATCCCGTAGATGACCTTATTCCTTCGCAGCCGCTCCATGGCGGCGACGACCTTGTCGTGAACGCCCGGGCCGCGGCGCTTGTCGGTCGCCTCGCCCAGCCCTTCGACCGAGATCGCCGGAGTGAGATTGCCCAGCTTGCTCAGGCGGCGGGCGACCTCGTCGTCGATGAGGGTGCCGTTGGTGTACATCATGAAGAACATGTCCTGATTCGCCTCGGCCAGGTCGAGGATCGTCTTGCCCTCATCGCGGTAGGCCAGCGGTTCGCCGCCGCTCAGGACAATGAAGGTCAGCCCCCAGAGTTCGCGGGCTTCTCTGACCATCCGGTGGAGGATCGGCCACTCCAGTTTCTCCGATGACGGTCCCGAATCGGCATAACATCCCGTGCAACGGAGGTTGCAGGTCTTGGTCGGGCTGATCAGAAAAAATCCGGGCGGCCGGGAGCCGTATTCCGCCACGAACCTGTCCTTGGCGCCGGCGAAGCCGTGGGTGAGCAGGGAATCCCCCATCAGGACGTTCAGCAGCCGGTTCATGGTCGGCCGGCCGATCCTTCCCTTGGCCAAACCCCGTTCGACGGCCTTGATGATCGCCACGGCCATGAATGTCCGGTCCCGTATGACGCCCGGAGGCTGAGTGCCGAGCCCAATCCTGCGCTCAGCATCGGCCCAGGCTTTTTTCTCCACTGTTTTGAACAGGGATTTTCTCAATGGCCCGAAACGGGCGACCGTCGGCCCGGCCCAAGCGGCGGCACCGACCATCCGACGGGCCCTGGCTAATTTCCGTCTTTCAGCTTTCAAATCGGATGCTGACTCAGGTTGGCCGGGCTTGGCCGGGCTCTCTTTTTTGTCTATTTCCTGGATCGCCATGGACCTCTCCTTATCAAAAAATCAGCCCTCTCA
>CAYGXD010000205.1:2493-5105 GCA_964353705.1 uncultured Eubacteriales bacterium
TGTCTATTTCCTGGATCGCCATGGACCTCTCCTTATCAAAAAATCAGCCCTCTCAGGGCTTTCTTGAACATGGCCGCCACTTTAATAGGCTGTGTGCCGGGCGTCAACTGGACCTTAGTCCAATGACTTTTCGCCGGCAAGTGGGGCTTCAACTCGCCCTCCCTATGCTTGAGATCCTTTATGTCGACTGTGCCCCTTTTTGGTCTCCCCTCCATCACCATAATACCTGCCTTCAGAATGATAGATCAAGGAATATGTGAAGTCAACCCGCCGTTGAACACCGGGGGATCGATCTTTGACGGAAATGAGACCAAAGTCCAATTGACAGCCGGCACGGCTTACTGTAGACTTCTGCTCGAAAATTGGGGAGAGCTTCTTATCAACAGGAAGTCTCCAAAGAGGAGAGACGAATGCACTCAAAAATCAGATTCATGAAGAAAGCCAAGGTTTTCCTTTCTCTCGGCCTTTTCTTTGTGGGTTTTACCCTGACCGCTTTTGCCCAGGAAGAGGCGAAGCCCGAGGAAACGACCAAGTGGAAGAAGAAGCCCGGTCTCTCGTTCAAACTAGGCGCTTTTTTCCCCTCTGTCACGGCGAAGTTTCGAGTGGATGCGCCGGCGGGCGCACCGGGAACAGAAGTCGATGTGAATAAGGACTTCGGACTGGATAAAAACGCGACAACCCTCCGTCTGGACGGGGATATCCGGATCGCCAAATGGTTCAGCGTGAATCTGGGCTTCTATGGAAACAGCCGCAGCAACGAGAAGGTTATCGACAAGGACATCCAGATCGGCAATACGACTTTTCACGTGAACCAGACCTTGAAGGGTACGCTGAGAAATGATTTCTATAACGCCGATTTCAAATTTTATCTCATTAACAAGCCGCGGTTTGATTTTGGAGTTTATGCCGGAATCAACCTGGCCCACTTTAAGTTCACCGTCGATGCCCAGGAAATAGACAGGCAGCTTATTGAAATAAAGAAAGTCTGGGCTCCCATTCCGTCCCTTGGCCTGCATTTCTCGTATACTCTTCTTCCTCATGTTTATCTCTATGGCAAGGCGGGATATTTTAATTTTAAGCCGGGCAAACGGACGAAATTTGAGTCCGCAGCCACCAGCCTCAACCTGGATTGGTATTTTTATAAGTTCATGGGGATAGGCGTCCGGGCCGAGTACAGCTTTTTCGACCTGGATCTCGATGTGGCCAGCTATCACGGAAATATAAAGTACAATATCGGCGGCTTTAACGGCTATCTGACCATAGGATTTTAAGAGAACCGGCGCCGGCGAGAGATCAGCCAGAGATCGGTTTTTCGTAGATCCTGTACTTGCGGTAAAGCTGCGCGCCGATCGAGGCCGCGAACAGGTTGATGGCCTGATTGTCCTCGAGCTGCCACGAGAGCTCGCACCAATAGTAACCCTTGCGGATGATCTCCTTTTCGAACTCGTCGTAAAGAAGGTAGGCCAGGCCCTTGTGCATGAACTCCGGGACGACCCCGAACACCATCGCCCGGACGCCGCTGATCTTGCGCCGGCCGGCCAGGTACTTGAAAATCCCGAAGGGGAGGAGCCGGCCGTTCATCTTGATGAAGACCTGGTTAAAATCGGGGAAGGCGCCGGCAAAGCCCACCACCCGCCCCTCGTGTTCGGCGAAGATGACGAGGTCGAGGTCAGCGAACTGGCCCAGGTTCTTGACCATATGTTCCATCTCCCTGTCGGTCCAGGGGACGAAACCCCAGTTTTTCTTCCAGCCGGCATTGTAGATGGCGGCGATGTTCAGGGCGTCCTTCTCGAGGCTCTTCTTGGTCACGGCCCGGAAGGTGAACTGCCCCGATTTCCGAAGCCGTTCCAGCAGCTCCTCACCCTGGGGCGAGAGCTTCCGCTCGCGTGTTTTGAGGAAGGCGTAAAGATCCTTGGCCTTGACCAGGCCGCACTTCTCCATGAGGTCAAGATAGTAACGCGGGTTATAGGGCATCATGACGACCGGCCGGGCATCGAATCCTTCGAGGAGGAAGGCGCACTCGTCGTTCATGGACAGGTTCATCGGGCCGCGCAGCCTGCCCATGCCCCTTTCCCGGCCCCAGGCCTCGGCCGTGCCGATGAGGGCTCGGGCCGTTTCGAGGTCATCGAAGCTTTCGTAAAGCCCAAAGAAGGAGGTCTTCTCGTTGTGGGCTTCGTTGTGGTTCGGGTCGAGGATGGCGGCGATGCGGCCGACAATCTCTTCCCCCTTATAAGCCAGGAAATAATCGGCCTCGCCGTGTTCGAAGAAGGGGTGCTTCTTACGGTTGAGCTTATCCTTCATCTCCATGAGGAGCGGCGGGACCCAATTCGGGTCGTTCTCATAGACGCGCCAGGGGAAGCGGATGAAATTTTTGAGGTCTTTTTTCGTCTGAACCTTCCGGATCTCGATCTCGGCCATGGTGCCTCCTTTAAAAATAGAGCTTGAGGCCCAGGGAGAACGTCAGAGCGCTCAGGTCGATCTGGTCCACTTCGTCGGGGTTGACTTCGCCTAGAGGGCCTTCCCGCGGCAGTTCCTCCACCCAGGTCTTGATAAGGCTGTATCTCGCGTCCAGGCAGAGGGCCAGCCAGTCCGTGAGGGCCCAATCCAGGCCC